>JAHEJM010000021.1 GCA_024638815.1 Acidimicrobiales bacterium
CCGGAGGTGGCGACCCGGTGCTGGGCCGTGGCACTCCAGGCCATCGAATCGGCCATCGCCCCCGGGCCGACCTGCCTGGTGGCCGATGACGTGCACTGGTTCGACGAACATTCCCGCTCGATGCTGCTGTCGCTGTGCCGGGCCGAGCTGTCGTCGCCCCTGGCGATCATCGCCGCCGGTCGGGAAGGCGAGCCCGGTTCCCTCTGGTCGAGCTGGCTCGACGACCTCGGGCGCACCGGTGTACGCACCATCGAGGTCGATCCGCTGGACCAGTCGGCCATCATCGACCTGATCGATTCCCGACCCGGATTGCGTCCCGAGCGAGGCCGCCAATCAGCGATCGGACAGGTACACAACAATCGGCTGGCCCAGCTCGTCCTCGAGCTGTCCTCCGGGGTGCCCCAGGTCGCGCTGTGGCTGTTGGAGCAGCACGAGAAATACTGGGCCGGCGACGCTCCGTCGAGCCCGGTGTTCGATCTGAAGGATCGTCCGGGGCGGGCTGCTCTGCCCGGCACCGGCTATGCCGTCATGGTCGACGCCCTCGACCCGGAATTGATCGAGATCGGCTCGGTGGCCTCGGTCTTGGGGATGCGGTTCACGGCCGACGAGCTCACCGCCCTCACCGATCTCGACTTCGAGACTTGCGTCGGTCGTCTGGACGACCTGGTCGACCATCATCTGCTGACCACCACCACCCCGGGCGAGTACGGGTTTTTCCACATCCTGGTGGCGGAGGCCTTCAATCGCCGCATCAGCGGGTCGCGCCGGAGACGGCTTCACGGCCGAGCCTTCGGCCTAGCGGGCGACGTCCACCGGCGAGCCCGGCACGCCGCCAATTCGGTGCCGGTCACACCCCTGGCCGAGGCCACAGACGCGTTGGTTCAATCGGCCCGGGCCCACGTCGCCACCGGCAACCATGTGTCGTCGTGGGCCACGTGGCAGCGGGCGATGGAACTCGATCCCGATGCCCTCGAACTCGACGATTCCATCATGGCCCTGGAGTCGGCGGACCGGGTCGGCTTCGACACCGGAGCCAAGCGGGAGCGAATCGTGGCCCGAGCGCTCGGGGCCCGCTTGCCCGACGTTGCCGTCAGAGCAGCCGTCAGCGGCCTGCCGGCCACCGAGCTGGTCCAGGGTGACCCCGAGCGGGTCCGGGCCATCCGCATGATCGACCCGGCACTCCTCGATCACGAACACGCACTTCAATGGAAATGGCATCTGTCCCGCCAACTGGTGTGGCTTGGGGAGATGGACGAGGCTCGCAGTCTGGCCCACGAGGTGTACGACACGGCCAGGACCGCCGACGAACAAGCCAGTGGCTGGCTGGCCGTCACCCTGGCCACAACCTGGACCCACTGCCCGCAGGCACTGGACGAGCTGACCTGGGTCGACGACGTGGTCGACCCGGAACTCAAAGCCAAGGTCACCCGCACCGTTAATATGGCTCGCGTTGTGGTCGGTCAGAGTCGGTCCCATCGCCGTCTGTTCGACGACCAACTCGACACCGCCAGACGGAACCGGTCGCCGCTGGACGAGTGGTGGGCCCAGGTCCAGCGGGCCACCGTTTTCACTGACGTGGGCCGCCAGGACGAGGCAATGGCGCTGTCGGTACAGGCCTTGGACCTCGGCCTGAGAGCCGGGGTCCGGGCCGCCTACGGCGTCTACGAGACCCAGCGGGTGGGCTGGGCCCTCCAGACCGGGGAGTTGGGCGATCTACTCGATCATATGGAGGCCCTGGCGGCGGCCGACACTCCGAACCCCATCTTGTCGGCGGTGGTCGCCGCCTGCCGGTTTGCCGCCGCCGACCGCCATCCCGGCCTGGATCGTGAGGCCTTCAACCTGGCCTCCGAGCTGTCCAAGGTCCTTGGCGACAGTCCGTTCTCGCCCGCCGTGGCCGGGCTCCTGGCCGAGGTGGCGGGAGCATCGGCCGACCCGGAACTGATCGCCTGGGCCGAAGCGAGCCTGGAACCACTGCGGGGCCACCATGTGGTGGTGGCCACCGCCATCGCCAATCTCGGACCGTGCCACGGTCTGCTGGCCCGCCTGCCCGACGATCGGGACCGGCGCCGCCACTATCTCGAATTGGCCCGGGACGAGGCCGACACCCAGCGTCTGCCCTTGTGGCAGGTGGCGGGACGGCTGAACCTCATCCGACACCTTGGACCCGGTCCCCACGGCGATCGGCTGCTGGACGAGGTCACCGCCCTGGCCACGACACCATGGCTTCAGCGCATCGTGGCCCGCAGGATCGACTCCGAAACCGGACAACGCCCCTGACGACGGGCGCTAGAATTGGTGGTGATCAACCATGACCGATGCAACCTCGACTCCAGCCGCCGGCCCGACCGCCGGCGAATCGTCACTGCTGGCCCGGATCAGGGCCGACTTGACCACGGCCATGAAGGCCCGGGACACGATCACCACCAGGACCCTTCGGGCCGTGCTCGCCGCGGTCAAGGAGGCCGAGGTCTCGGGCCACCATGCCACCGTCCTCGACAACGCCGGAGTGGAGAAGGTCATCGCCGCCCAGGCCAAGCGTCGAGTGGAAGCGGCCGAGGCGTTCGATCAGGGTAACCGCCCGGAGAAGGCCCAGGCCGAGCGCGACGAGCAGGCCATCCTCGAGCGGTACCTGCCCAAGCCTCTCACCGAGGACGAACTGGTGGCCCTGATCGAGCAGACCCTGGCCGACGAAGGTTTGTCGACCAGGGCCGACATGGGTCGGGCCATGAAGGCGGTCAACACCAAGGTGGCCGGCCGGGCCGACGGCAGGCACGTGGCCGACCTGGTCAAGGCCCGACTGGCCTGACCAGCTCGAACTCGCCACACCGCCGTGGCTGCACTCATTGCCACCAGTTGTCGATGGCGGCATAGACGTCGTCGTCGTGGGCAAGCGCAATATGAGTCGTCTTGGGGAACAGGCGCATCGCGGCGCCCGGGATGAGCTCGAGTTGGCCGGCACCGTCGACAAGACCGGCCGCGCTCGACGAGGTGACGAGCGCGTCTCCGATCATCCTGGCCAGCGGATGCTCGGGATCGGAGGTCACGGTCCCGGCTACCACAAGGTAATCTGCACGTCGTAGACGATGCACTCGATGGGGCTGGGTGCGCACGCGAGCGCCGGGATCCTGCTCGAGCCAGTCCTCGTCAACGATGTTGCCGAATCGGAGGTCCTTGATGCCGGCACTGCGGCAGTCCAGCCCGAGGCCGACCAATCGGGTGGCGGGAACGGGCAGCGACCACAGCGTCGAGCTCGCGACGTTGACAAAAGCTTCGAGCGGCGCTCCGGTGTTGGGCACGCCAACCAGCACGACCCGCCGTACTTTGGTGGTCCATCGTCGACCGATCGGCAGATGCCGGCCACGCGGCCATACGGTGCGCCCGTAATAGCAGGCCGACCGAATGACGAGCCCGCCCATGCTGTGACCGATGAGATTGATCTCACGGATCCGAACCGGCCAGGCCCGCACGAGCAGGTTCAACAGCTGAGCGAGTTCGCGGCCGTTGGCCGAGATGCGTCGGCCGGTGTTGTAGCGCAACGACAGCGGGGTGACGCCATAGCTGTCAGCGAGCAGGCTGCCATATGTCGTTGATGCGTCGTCGGGGTACTGCCAGATGGACTCGGTCGACATCAGTCCATGGACCAGCAAACAGATCCGCGAACCGACCTGGCCGACAGCACCCGCCAGGACGTCGTGCAGCCCGTCACGTTCGAGCGGGAGAACCGTCGGGCCTGCCCGGATCGTCATCGACGTGGCCAAGGGGGAATCGTGTTCGTCGAGGGCATCGCCGAACAACCCGTTGACGACAGCCAGTGCGTTGTCGCGCCGACCACGCGTCGCGGTCAGCAGGCCCAGCACCGACCTGGCGCTCGACACTGCTCCTGTGCGTCCACCGAGGCCGGTGCCGGGCTCATCGACCACCCGGATTACGGTAGGCGAGTTTTGCCGAAATCGGGGGCGGCCCACCCCACGCAACTCACCACCTCGAGGACGGCTCCATCGACGACACCGCCCGGCGGATATGAGACACCGCACGATCTGCTGGAACGGATTCCTCGCCGATCACGACGCCGGGTATGGGTGCGACCACTCGCTAGTGCCGGTCGGCGATATCGAGTGGACCGCGGTCTTCGGTTGGCCATCCCTGGCGGAGTAGGTTTCGGAGCTCGTCGGTTTGTTTCGCTCCGAGCCGGTTCCTTACCTGCCCTTCCAGCATTTCCAGGCTTCGTTGCGCTGCGATCACAGAGTTCTGACCGTGAGCGGTGAGCCGGACCAGTTTCGACCGCCCATCGGTGGGGTCGGGAACGAGCTCAACGTACCCTTTGTCGATCAGGCCGTTCAGCAGCTGATGAACTCCCTGCCTCGTGGCGCCGGCACGCTCAGCGAGTTCGGATGGTCTCGTGCCGTCGGGATCGAGGAAGGGAAAGAGCATCGACTGGGCAGTGGTGATCTCACCAAATCCTGCCTCTCGGAGGCTGTGCCGGAGCCCGTCATCGAACCATCGCCAAGCCACCAGGAGTTGACGTGCCAGGTCGGCCCGATCGTTCCCCACGGTGTCAGTTGTTCTCGTGTCGAGCTTTGAGGTTGGCGAGTTCTCGCTGCATCGACCGCAGACCGTCTTCCCAGGCGGGATCAGGCACGCCCTCAGGCCGGCCCAACGTCCAGAGGACGTCGACACCTTCTCCGTTCGGCACGAGACGAACCGGCAATGGTTCACCGAAGGGAGCGTCGCCAGGTGCCAGATACAAGTCGATGATTCCTCGATCAATGTCGGCGTCGACTCTCATGCGGGCGGAGCCGCCCATCATCGGTATCTGAACCGCCACCGTACCGTCTCCCCTATCCGCCGCTGGTCCAGCGAAGAACTCTGTTGCCCAAAACGGGTGATTCATCGGGTCCGCCAGGTCTGCGGCCACTGTTGCAGGCGGCGCATCAATGGTCTCGGTGAGCGTCGCGGTTGTGTTTGTGGTCATGGCGCTTCTTCTTTCGTAAAGGTACTTGACTATCGCACGAACCGAGAGAGTTGTCAAGCCACTTGACGAATAGGACCGCCCTCACTGCGCGATCGCCGAAGGCTCATCCACTCTGAGCATGCGAGTGGAGATGAAGACGATGGCCGCCAGGCCCACCACTTGAAAAAAGCCAAAGACCAGGTCGTCGCCATCTTTGGGCCAGATCACGAGCTGACCCAAAGCCGTCACCACCGCAACCACGACGTTGGCGGGCCGATTCCACCGAAACGGCAAATACCGGGCGGCGACGACCATCGCCAGAGGCAGCTGCAGAAAGAACCCCGAGACGACCAGAGTTGCCTCAGTGACCTCATCACCTCGGACGGTGCCGCTCGCCGCGAGTTCTGCAACGAATCCCTCTCGGAGGATTTCATGCATGTCACGAAACAACATGCTGAGCAGCACGTAGATCCAGAGCGTGGAGAGAAGCGCCCGGATCTGGTGGGCCTGAGGCGAGGGAACCCAACTTGCTGTCGCGGCAGGAGTCATAGCCATGAAGGTGCCTTTCGTTGAGATGGCGAGTTTCGTGCACTGTACGAAACTCGCCCCAGACTATAGTACGGTGTACGAAGAATTCCACTCGAGCGAGGACTCAATGCCAGGTTCCAAGCCAGGACGACCCGGCCAGTCGACCCTTACCCGCGAACTCATCGTGACCACAGCGCTCGACATGGCCGACACCAGCGGAATCGAACAGCTGAGCATGCGTAAACTGGCAGCCGAACTCGGGGCCGGTGTGATGTCGCTCTACTACTACGTCGACGACAAGGACGCTCTCATCGACGCCCTCGTGGACGAAGTCGCAAGCGAAATCGAGCCGGCCCCCGAGGGTGCCTCCTGGGCAACGGTGGCGAGAGGTCTGGCCGTGTCCGCCCACCACGCTCTGCTCCGCCATCCGTGGGCCATCCCGTGGTGGTCGAGCGCCCGGCCCGGCCCACATCGCATCCGGGTGATGGAGAATCTTCTCGCGGCACTGGCTGCGGCCGACTTGCCCCCCGACATCGCCGATCTCGGGTTCCACGCATTGGCAAACCACATCCAAGGGTTCGCCCAACAACGCTTGGCGTACCGAGCCTCCACATCGGACGGCGACGCGGCAAAGGACCGACTGCTGCCAAAGGTCGATCTCGGCTCATTCCCCCACGTCGTCAACCACATCGAATACCACCGCAGCGGGAAACACACCCATGATGAGTTTGAATTCGTCCTCGACCTCATCCTCGACGGCCTGGAACGGCTGCGATCGGCCTGACACACCCAGCTTTCAGGGATCCGGTACTCAAGGCGGAGCATCGAGCCGACGGATTCAGCGGCTTCTCCGTTGACATTGGCATGGCTGTCGTCGGTCTTCCTCGTCCGGCGATCCAAATCTCGCCTACGGGTTCACGAGGATTGCACGAGTCGAACCGATCACCAGCGCCGCAGCTGCGTTGGCCCGCGGCGTTCACGGTGTCGGTTGGTTCGGCGAGTACAACCCATTGGACTACCGGGACCAACTCGCCTGCAGCGTCCTTCGGATGGAGTGAAACCTCGTACCACCCAGGAGCGAGCCGCATTGCACCTTGTTCAGCAAACACAGTCTTCGGGTGCCCGAGGGGGGCGGCCCCGATCAACCGACGGGGCGTTTCCGGTAGAAGCCGACGCCGGTGAAGCTCATGACCAGGTTGCCGTCGGGGTCGACGACGTCGGTGGTGGAGTTGACCGCACCCCGATCCGGTTTCGACTTCGACTCGGTCACCGAGTTCACGGTGTAGCGCACGTCGTAGGTCACATCGGGACGGACTGGGGCCGGCCACCGCAGCCGGTCGATTCCCGGGGACCCCAGCGACGACTCCAGGGGAATGAGATTGTCCACCATCAGCCGCATCGCCGCCGATGCCGTGTGCCAGCCCGAGGCGATGATGCCGCCATACTGCGACCGAGCCGCCGCCGCGGGATCGATGTGGAACGGCTGGGGGTCGAACCGGGTGGCGAACTCGATGATCTCGTCCTGGCTGAGGCTGAAGGTCCCCAGGTCATAGGTGTGGCCGGTCCGGAAGTCCTCGAGGTAGTCCACGGGCGAGCTCATGGCCACAAGGCTGCCACAGGATCACTGGCGACGCCTGACTGAACGGCAAGCGTGTCAATGTGCGTCGCTGTAGTGCTGGGCCAGGGTGTCGCGGCCGAAGTCGTTGGCCAGATCCCTCCAGACCGCATGCACGTGGTTGACATCCCGCTGGGTGTTGTCGTACTCAACCAGCAAACCGGAGCCCTGTATGCGGTAATAGTGTGGTCGACCTGGCTCGGTGGATCCGGCCCACAGGAACGACAGAGCCGACAGCCCGTCGCCGTCGAGCTTCGCCTTCTCGGCGTCGGCCAGTTCGGGGGTGATCCGGTCGAGGTAGCAGTCGAGCAGGGACCGCAGTATGTCGTGGTGATCGGGGCTCAGCCGATCGACCGGCACGCCCTTCGGTCGGGTGGTGAACGCCAGGGCGTCGAGGTGCCGATCCTCCAGCCCCAGCTTGGCCGAGGCGTCAGCCTGCGCCAGGGCCAGCCGGGTGTCGAGCTCCTGCTCGAACCGGCCCCGCCACACCAGAGCTACGGAAAGCATGCGGTCGCCGTCGCTCAGCGTCGTCCGGTTGCCGGTCACGAGGTCGGTGGGAGGTACGGTCGACAGAAGGGCTTGGGCCTGTTGCTCGGCATCCAGGGCCCGCACCAGTTCCCGGCCCAGGTCCTCGACCCCGGCCAACGGTCGATGCAGATGAGGTCCCAGCAGCGGAGCGGCCGCCGGATCAGCGCCGAAGAAACAGGGTGTGGTCGAAGCCACCTCACCATCGACAATGGTGTAGCTGAGCGAGATGTGGTGACCCCCGAACCGCCAGCCCCACGGCTCGATGCCCGGCCCCGAGCCGCCACCGCCGGTCCTTGGGTCGCCGAATACGGCGACCCAGTACAGAAGCGGGTCCCGACCCCGCTCCCGACCGAACGACACCGTCCACCCCTCCACCCGGTCCAGTACGTTTTCCAAGCCCATGATGGTGGCGGCGGTGACGTAGCCGGCCTCGGACAGTCCGGTGGCAAGCAAAGCCATGGTGAGCCGATACTGCGACGACGACATGGCGGCCAGAGGAAGACCGCCGTGATCGGTCGGAGTGTAGAACCAGAGTTGGCGCTCGTCGTCGGACGGGAAAGGCCAAGAGGCCACGGCCCGCTGATCGGCGTCGAGACCATCGAGTAGCCGGGTGGCTGCTTCGGCCATTCGTTCTGCCACCTCACGGCGCGCCCCGCTCATGGCCCCTCACCATTCCTCTCGTGAAACATAGCCCAACCCCCATCCCCCTTCTGCGAAAGACCGGTGTTGGGGTGGGGTACTGGGTTGTTCACCGGCGCTACCTCCCGGGTGCGTAAAGGCCGAAGATGAGGTCGGGGTCGCCGGGCTTCCAGTTGTTGTCGACCTGGGATCGGCGCCCTATGTCCCGGGTCCGGGCCAACAGGCTACGGCCGAGGGCCAGCCGATCGGGCTCCCAGGCGGCCATGGCGTCGGGAACCGAGTCGGCTTTGCGCAGGGCGGCGGCCAGAGCCCAGCCGTCGTCGGCCGCCTTGGCCGAACCGGCGGCGGCATGGGGCCGGGCGGCGAAGGCGGCGTCTCCCAGGAGGCAGACCCGGCCGAAGGCCATTTGGTCGACCTCGATGTCGTACACCACCTGGAGGAACGGTTCGGCCGCGGCCGCCACCAATAGTTTGACGATGTCCGGCAGCCGAGCCGCCGCCGTGGCCCGCATCTCGGCAACATGGTGGTCGGCCACCGTGCCCGGGGGGACCGACAGGTCGCGGCGGGCGCCGGAGCGGTCGGTGAGGAGGTCGTCCAGATCGTCGCCCTCCAGGTAGTTGCGGTACCACACGAAGTTGATGAGCCGGTCGCCATCGTCCACCGAGCCGTCCAGGCCGGGAATGGGATAGACGAGAATGTGGCTGTTGGCATACACGTAGTAGGTGATGGCGTCGGTGAGGCGGTCGGCCACCTTGGGCGGCAGCTCGGATTCGGGCACCATGCCCCGCCAGGCCACATAGCCCGAGTACTCGGCCGTGGCCGCCGGCAGCAGGGCGGTTCGGGCCGTGGAACCCACCCCGTCGGTACAGACCAGCAACTGACAGGACACGGTGTCGCCGTCGGCGAACCGCACCGTGACCGGGCCGCGGTCGGCCGGACCGGCGACGTCATCGTCAACCGGCTCACGGCCCGTCCGCCCGGTGTCCGGCTCCTGGTCGAAGCCGATCATCTCCTTGCCCAGGAGGTAGGGCGAGCCGCCGTCGACCCAGTGGGCCAGCAGCCGCCGATACACGGTGTTCCACGACGAGAACAGATAGCGATGCTCGCTGTCGTGGGCCACCGAGCCGTCCCGGTGAAGGTAACGAATGTGGTCGGTGGCAATGCTGATGTCGGCCAGACGGAGGTCGGCCCGTTCCACCAGGTAGCGGTAGGTGGCTTCGAGGAACCCGATGCCGGCGCCCCGTTGCTCCAGCTCCGCCGGCGACCGTTCGTAGACGGTCACGTCGTGGCCGTCGTCGCGGAGCAGGCAGGCCACGGTCAACCCTCCGATGGAGCCGCCGACCACGGCCGCAGTCACCGGTTTCGCCACCACTCTAGGGTTGGCCGAAGGTGGCGATCTTGTCGACCTTGCACTCGAACAGCACCCGGCGTTCCTCGAACGAGGGATCCCGCAGACCGTAGGTGTCCCCACCGTCGGGACTGTACTTCTGCCAGATCCGGTTGAGCTGGTCGGTGACGCGGCCACCTTCCGCCGGGTCGTCCTCGATGATCTCCCGCTCCACCGTGACCTTGATGCTCATCCAGTGGTACATGTTCTCCGGATTCATCAACAGGAGCGTGATCTGTGGATTGTTGCGAATCCAATCGGTTTTCTTGCGGTGGCTGGCCACGTTGACCAGCACCTTGTCACCCTCGTAGTCAAACCACATCGGCGTCAGGTTGGGGCGGCCGTCACCACCGATGACCGCCATCACACAGGCGATCGGCCTGTCCATCAACTGCTTGTAGGTGTCGTCCAGATCGCTGATGGAGTCGATCCGGTCCTTGGAGCCGACGGTGAACTGGTTGGGCTGTAGCCCCTCGGCCACATCGAGAAACTTGGCCACCTGTACTGCCATGTGTAGTACCCCTTCTGGTCGTTGATCAGCCGCGGCTGGCGGCGAGAAGCGAGCGATAGTCGGTCGGGTCGATCCGAGCGTCGATCAGGCGAGGTCCGGTCCAGTCTCGGGCCAGCGTCTGAGCGAGTTCACGGGGCGACTCGACAATGGTTCCCCTGAGACCACTCGCGGTCGCGATGGTAGCGAAATCGGTGAGCCGGTACCGAATTGCCGCCTCGCCGCCGTGGTGGTCCTGCTGCTTGACGGCGATGAGGCTGAGGGCGGCGTCGTTGAACACCACCACCGTGATCGGCAGCTCGAGCCGGGCCATCGTTTCCAGTTCGGCCATGGTCATGGCCAGGCCACCGTCGCCGCTGAAAGCCAGCACCGGCTTGCCCGGCCGAGCCAGGGCGGCCCCGATGGCGGCCGGTAGGGCGAACCCCATTGTGGCCAGGCCGTTGGAGATGAGCAGCCGGAACCGGTCCGCCACCGGCCAGTTGGGCATGACGGCCAGGAAGTGGGCCCCGGCGTCCACCGTTACGGTCAACTGGTCGGCCACGTCGTCGGGGATGGACCTCGTCGCCGTCTCGACCAGCTCCAGAGGTCCGAATCGGGCGCCCTCTGTCTCAAGACCGGTGTCGGTGTCGGATCGGAGGCGGGCTCGAGCCTCGGTGCGGAACCGGGCGGCGGCACCCTCGGGCCAGGTCGGGGACCAACTGCGGTCGGCCAACCGGTCGAGGATGGTGGCCATCAGCTCGACCGGTTGGCCGATGAGGTCGACGGTGACCGGGACGAACTCGTCGATGGCGGCGGTGGCCGAGATGCGAACCACGGAGACGGTCGATCGCCATGGGGTGGGGATGGGTTCGACGGTGTCAAGGCCGATGGTCAGGATCAGATCGGCCGAGTCCAGGGTGGGCTGTTCCAGAGTGCCGTTCGTGTAGATCCCGGCATGGAGCGACCCCTCGGTGGGCACCAGTCCGACGGCCTGATAGGTGGTGAGCACAGGACAGCCCAGGCGCTCCAGCGCCTCGACCACCGGGGGGCCGGCGGCGGCCGCCTCCATACCGACGATGACCAGCGGCCGGCGGGAGTCGAGTAGGAGCGCCACGGCCTCGTCGACCGGGGCCGGCGACGACGGTACCGCCGATCGGGACGCGGTGGCGGCGGTGCGGGGCTCCGGTCTCGACTCGGGCGGCCCCGAATCGGGCGGGCCTCCGGCGTCGTAGTCGAGGTGGATGGCACCGTAGGGCCAGGCGGTGGCTTTGTCCACGGTGGTGGCCAGAATGTCAGCCGGTGTGGCATCGGTGATGGTGGTCGACAGCTTGGTCACCGGCCGGAACATGGCCCGCTGGTCGATCAGCTGGTGCGACACCCGATCCCGCTGCCGGGCGGGGACGGTGTCGGTGACGGCCACCAGCGGGTATCGGTCGAGGGTGGCCTGGGCCACTCCGTTGACGGTCGACGCCGCTCCCGGGCCCCTGGTCACGACCACCCCGGCCACCGACGAGCTCACCAATCCGTAGGTCGAGGCCATGATGGCGGCCGCCGACTCGCCGTGGGCCAGCACGAACCGCATGCCGGTGGCGGTGGCGGCGCCGACCAGGTCGAGGTTGGGGCCACCGCCGGGAACCCCGAACAGCGTGTCGCTTCGGTCGGCCAGGATGCGGGCCAGGCGCGGGGCGAGTCCGTCCACGGTTGGTGAATGTAGTGGCCATGGCGCCGGGTTCGACAATCCAGACCGTCGCCAACCCAACCCATCCACCCCGCCCTATGGTGGGCTCACGACCCCGTCGTAGGGTCGCCAACCCGCCAAACCTCCCAAAGGGGGGTCGCCGGCGGGCCAAGGTGCCGGTAAGGGGTGGTCCTCGACGACGGATGCCGGCCGTGGGTGCTCCTGGGTACTCTGGCACCCAGGGGAACGACCATGGCGGATCAGCGGGCACACGACAACCAGGTTTCGGTCGATGGCGGGAGAACCGTCGATGCGGCCGGCTTCGATCAGCTGAGCATCATCGGTACCGGGGGCTCGGCCACCGTGTATCGGGCTCGCGATATCCGGCACCAGCGATGGGTCGCCCTCAAGGTTCTGGACGGCCAAGCCACCGACCAACGTCAGCGCCAAGCCTTCGATCGCGAGATCCGGGCCGTGGGTCGCATCGGCAACCATCCCTTCGTCGTGACCGTCCTGGCCGGCGGTTTCACCCCGACCAACCATCCCTATCTGGTGCTTCCCTTGTTCGAGCGGGGGACATTCGCCGAGCTGATCGACGAACACGGTCCCTTCACCTGGGCCGAGGCCATCGATATCGGCATCAAGCTCTGCTCGGCGGTGGAGACCGTGCACCGGGCCGGGGTGGTCCACCGCGACATCAAGCCCGGCAACGTTTTCGTCGGGGTGTCGCCGGCCCAGCCACTGCTCGGTGATTTCGGGATCTCGTCGCTGGCGGTTTCGGAGCGGACCAAGACCTCGACCATGCCGGTCACCTTGGGCTACACCGCTCCCGAGGTTTTGGATGACGAACGCCCGACGGCGGCCAGCGACATCTACTCGCTGGGCATGACTGTGTACCGACTCGTGCAGGGTCTCCCTGCGTACCACGCCGAGACCCCGGCTGCGGTGCTGCGCAAGGTGCTGGACGACGCTGAGCAACCTCGGCTCTCGGCCGGCGTACCGCCCGGACTGGCCGACGTGGTACTGGCCACGCTGGCCACCGATCCTGCCGACCGACCGGACTCGGCGCTGACCGTGGCCCGCCGCCTCCAGCTGGTCCAAGCCGAGGCCTGCGTGGCCATGACCGAGGTGCTGGTTGCCGACGAACCACCGACGACGGCCGGGCACCGACCTTCTGTTCAGGACGCCGGCCGGGACCGCCTCCGGCCGACAACACCAGCCGCCACCGCGGCCCCGGCCCCCCGATCGACGGCTCATCGTGCCGGCACGATTCTCGCCGCCGCTCTCAACGAATCCGATGCCGAGACCAAACCGCGACCTGAACATTCAAACCTCGTCAACCCACCACACCCCGACCGCCAACCCCATGGTACGCCCGGCTCCCCCGGGGGTCCCGCCACCCCGGTCGACGTGCGCCCGATTGCCGTCGACCCTGTCGATCCCGACCGTGTCGATGGCACCCCGGTTGATGTGGGCGCCGACACCGACCGCCCCTCGCTCGACCTGCCCACCACCTACGAGCCACGAGTGCCGCGTCAGGTCCGCCGGCGGGAGCAGCCCGAGCCGCCGACCTCGGGACGAACGGCGTGGACGGTTGTCGCCGTCGTCGCCCTCGTGGTAGTCCTCGTCGCCCTCTACGCCGTCCTCGGCCACCGGCAGGACTGGTGGCCGTTCTGAGCCGTGGCATGACGGCCACCACCGGAAGGATGACGTACTCAGGCCCGCTCGGCGCCGACACCCATTCGGGAACGCCGGTAGGACTCGTAGAGTTCGACGATGGCGGGATCGAGGCGGGCCCCACCCTCGGGCCGGTGTTCGTCGGCCAGGACCGTGGCCTGGTAGTGCTGGAACACGGCATCGGGGCCGAATTCATCACCGCCGTCGGCCATTGCCGCCTGGAGCCGGAGCCGATGGAGGGCGACGGAATGGGGGCTGGCCAGCAAACCCCTGGCTGCGGCCCAGCCCGCCAACCGGGGATCATCGAGCTGGTCGAGGGCCAGGGTGGCCGCACAACGAGCCGCCTCGTCGACCAGCATGGTGGCCTGCTGCCAATACCCTTCGCTTGTTGGCCAGCGGTTGGTGACATTGGTGTAGGGAATGCCCTCCACCAGTTCCAACGCTCCCACCAGCACCTCGACCGCCCGCTCGACGGGAAGATCCACCGCGGCCTCGACTCCGCGGCGGAACAACTCGAGATCACTGGCCACCAGATCCGACAGCTGGTAGCGGTCGTCGGCCCCGGCCCGGGGCGCCACCTCGTCGCCAACCAGTTCCGCCAACGTCCGCCGGGCGTCGGCGTGGACGTTGGCGATCCAGGTTCGTCGGGCCGTCGTGGCCGGCCACAGGGTGTTCATGGCCTCGTCGACCCCGACCCCTCGGCGGTGGTGGGTGAGATAGGCCAGGAATTCCGGCGTGGCCGATCGATCGAAGACGACTGCGACACCGTCGCCGGTCTCCACCCGCAGCGGCCCCAGGAGCCGAACCACAACCGACGGGTGATCGATGATCGTCGCTGCGTCGTCATGGGCGGAGGATCTATCGGGTTCGGACCGGACCCCATCCTCACCCCGTGGCCGGGGCGACTCAGCCGACACAGCCGGTTCACCCGATTCCGGAGCCCGTCGCTCGGCGTCGAGCACAAGGGCGGTCAGATCAAGCTGCTCGACGGAGCGGGGGTCGGTGGCATCGGCCAAGGCGGCGGCCAGCTCCGCCCGCTGGGCCCTGGTCAACACCCGCCTCGACAAACGGACATCGTGGGCGGGAATGGACAGTTCCTTCTCGTTCAACTCCACGGTAAGGGCGTCGGGACCGCTGCTCGTCACCACCGCACTGACCCCGCCGACCGCCGTCCGGCCCACCGCCGCCAGTAGTCGTTCGGAGGCCGGCGACAGATCACTCAGCGGGTCGAACACCACCAGCGGGGTCCAGTCCCCTACCGAGGACACCCGGCCCTGAGGCCCGTTCAACTCGGAGTGGGCGGCCAGGTCGGCGGTGGTCCGGGCATGGGCCTCGACCCGCTCGATCACTGCGTCGATGGTTGGGACGACGGTGACCCGCTCCAGCTCACCCAATTCCTCACCGAAGCCGACGCAGACCAGCTCGATGGTATCGGCCAGGGGACTGGTGGCCAGCTCGAAGGCCATCGTGCCCATGGTGTCGATGACGTCGGCCAGACCGCCTTCGAGGTTCATGACACCCACGTACTCGAGATCGACCAGCAACTGGGCATCATCGGTATGGCCCATGGTGACCAGAGCAGGGAACGGACCCTGGGCCCGGGCCCCGTCGCCGTGAGCCACAGGCCGATCTGCGGTCCACACCATCCCGTCGCGCTCGGATCGGAACGGTGCGGGAGCGGCATCGTGCCGGGAGTCGAGCAGCAACCGAACCGACGATGCATCGACCAACGCCCCCACCAGTTCGGGCACTACCAGATCAGCTTGCTCCAGCTCGGCGCCGACATGGCGCAACGCCCAATCCAGATCATTCAGGGCGTTCTCGTCGGAGGTGGTGGCCAGCAGCTGATCGGCCATGGCCGGCGGGGAGAAGTCGGGACTTCGACCGGCTGGTCGCGAGCCCATGCGTTGGGACTGCCGTCGCCGGATGATACGGGCCACAGCCGCCGTCAACAGGCCGAGCCCGGTGATGGCCACCACTGCCAACGGCACCGTCTCGTCGTCGGGACGGTGCTGGTCACCGTTGTTGCTCACATCGTCGCCGCCGTCGCCACTGCCGCCGGCTTCTTCGGGAGCCGAGTAGGTTTGGGGTACACCGACCGCCGAGGAAGGTGTGGGCGCATCGGGTTCGGCGACCGGAGACGCGGTCACCAACGGTCCATCGGTCGGCGACGAGGGCTCGGTGGTGGTCGGGTACGGCAACGTGCCCGACGACGATCCTGCCGTCGTCCCCGTTTCCGGTCTGGTCGCCGACGGTGGAACGGCCTCGGGCTTCGGGTCGGTGGCGTCGGCCGAGGTTGGCGTCACCCGGGGGTCGTCGGGCAGGGGTGGGGTCAGGAACTGCTGGCCGGGATGGATGAGATCGGGGTCGCCCGGAGGCAGCAGCCGTTCCCGATTGAGTTCGATCATGTCCGACCAGTACGGCGTGACCTCCGCGTCGGTGGGACTCCGACCCCAGCCTGCGGCCAACGTCTCCTCGGCCAGAGCCCAGAAGTGATCGCCGGACTCCACCATGACGTGACCCTCAACCGGCGCCGAGGAGGTCGGGCCGTCATCGACGAGATCGGCGGTGCCGGAGCCCGACACCAACAAAACCGTGCCCGGAGGCACCGTCTCGGTGGCGGCCGTGACCGGGCTTCCGTCGCTCATCATGCGGCCGAGATTCCGGTCACGGATGGTGCGCCAGGCGAAGCCGTCACCGGTCGTTGCCTCGGCGATCGACCACAGGGTGTCACCCGGCCGCACCGTGTAGCGGGAGGTCGGACCCGATGCACGGTGTACTCCCGGCGCTCGGTCGGCGGTGGCCGTGCCCGCCGCGACCCAGCCGGAAGTGACCTCGGAGTCAACGAAAACCTCGACATCGACGAGGCCGGCGGCGAGGTCCGGCCCGACGTGATCCCCCGACCTCGGCCGGAGTTCGGTGAACGATCCGGGGCCGACGGTGGTGGCATCGGCGGTGTGAACCGATGTCGGGTGCAGTCCGGCCAGGGTTGCGGCCGAAGCCGGGGCGGTGAAGCTGGTGAACAGCAACATGGCCGCCGCCACCAGATTGCGGGCCGACCGCTGCACGGCCGGCACCACCAGCCTGGATCGGGCCGCGGCCCGACCCACAATGGCTGCCACCAGCTCGACCATCAGGGCCCACGCCACCTGGAGCCAGGCCAACCAGACCACAGCGGAAAGACCGAGACGGAGGGCGGCCGCCGCCCTGGCGTCGTCCGAACCGAGGGGATCGGTGAGATCGGCGATCAGATCTCCGATCGGCATGCCGATGACCGAGACCAGCAGCCACGGCAACCCGACGAGTACGGCGATGATGGTTGCTGTGGCCAGCACCCCCGTGCCCACGTCGATGGCGACGTCGGATCGCCGTGCGATCCGTCGAGTCGAGGCGGGGCCGCTCATGGTGAACTCCTGAACTCGTCGATGATCTCCCGGCCCTGGGCCCGGAACTCCATGGAGCCCGGCAACCCGACCCGGGTGATGTCGCCGAGATCGGCGACGCAGGTGACGGTCACGGTCACGATGGCGCCATGCTCCATCAGGCCTGACGGGACGTCGACGGCCATGTCGACCTCGGGTCCGCCGGCTCGGCAGGTGGTGCCCGACTGTTCCAGATTGGCCCGGGCGATCGATCCGGCGGCGGACCGGGCCGGCCCGATCGAGCGGTGCAGGGTGGCGGCCCGGGCCGCTTCCTGGGCCGCCGATGCCACCTCGCCCTCGGCCTGTACGAGCCGCCCCCCTGCCATGACCAGGGCCACGAACGCGAACAGCACCACGGGAACACAGATGGCCAGCTCGGTGGACACCATGCCTGGATCGAGCCGAACTCGACGGCGGAACCCGCTCATCGTTCGTCCTCGGCCACGAACCGCTCGACCCGGCCCCGGGCCGTGGCCTCGACCCGCCATGAGCCGGGCAGAACCCGGAATCGGCTGCGACCGGTGACCGTGACGGTGATCAGATCCCCACCCCGGTCGACGGCGACGGTGCTGTCGACCAGCTGCCCGGTGGCGGCCAGCACCGAGCCGGCCGCCTCCCTGGCCTCGGTCACGGTGGCATTCTCGACCTGGCCCACATCCAGCCCGGTCTCGGCCGCCAGGTCGGCGGTCTGTTTGGCGTGCCAGTGGAGCGCCACCTGGAACGGGAACAAGGTCAGCATGATGATGATGGGGAACAGGATGGCCAACTCGGTGGTGGCCATCCCGACGTCACCTCCGGAATCATCAGCCCCCACTGTCGATGTTCACGTCGATCTGCTCGGCGGCATCACCCATGGCGCCGTTCAACAAGGCGTAGGCGGCCACGGCGATGAGACACAGCACCGCAGTCAGGATCATCATTTCCGTGGTCAGGGCACCCCGCTCGTCATGAGTCCTGTCGTAGACACGGTGTCGGAGCCCCAGAAGGTGGTGGACGGGGGCATACCTGACCGAACCGGGCGGCGGGATCGCCTGCTGTCCCTCGTTCGACGGGATGGGGTCTGATGAGTGGTTCATGGGTGCCTTCCACGGTTCTCGTGCTGCCGGGCCCTGGTCTCCATGGTCCGGGCAGCGGCGGGTGTGCTCGATGGTTGAGGTGAGAGGATTCGGTGCGAGGGTTCGGTGAGAGGGCTTCCACCATCTTCAACACCGGCCGGATCGTGGCGTGACGGTGCACCGTCGAAACAATCGGGCGTGTCATGGTTCGATCTCGGTGTTGATCCCGGGGTCGACCACATCGCTACCCGAGGTGATGGCGTTGATGGCCCCGTATCCCACGAAGGCGGTCAACCCGACGGTCATGATGGCCACCGGCACGATCATGCGCTCGGTGCGGGCCTCGGCCAGGGTTTCCAGATCGGTGGACAGGGTATGGCGCATGGCGTCGGCCTTGGCCACCAGAGAGTCCTTGACCCGTGCTCCGTGTCCCCCGGCCAGAGCCAGCGACGCGGCCAGATCTCGCAGTTCGTCGACCCCGAGCTCCGTGCCGAGTTCGTCGAACAGCTCGGAGGCTGATCGGTTGGTGCCGGCGGCCCGGTCGAGGGCTCGGCGGATCTCGGCAAAGGCCCAACCACCTCCGGCGTCGGCCGCCGACTGCAGCGCGGTCTGGGTGCCGGCTCCACCGGCCAGCAACACGGACACCAGCTCGAGATAGGCCCCCAGAGCATGGCGGAACGAGCGGCGTCGCTCCTCCACCTGCTCGGCCAGTGGGATGTCGGGGTAGACGAAGCCACCGACGGCCAGGACAACCGACGCCACCGCCGTGGCAAGCGCCGGCGGCGAGGACCCCGAGGTGGCCAGGATCAGCCAGGCGGCCGGAGGCAGACACAGGCCCACGACCATGGTCGCCAACTTCTCAAAGGCATGCTGTTCGATGGGTTTGTCGAGAACCCGAAGCCGCGACTGCAGCAGGGCCAGGTCGCCCAGACCAAACGATTCCATCAATCCCACGGCCCAACGACCGGCCCGGGCACCGATCTCGACCCCGTCCGGTTGCAGGTCAGAGCCGGCGCCGTCGACCGAGGCACGGTCGGGTGAGAGTGCACCGAGCGGTGAGGCGCCGGGGGACCAGCCATGGCGTGACGAGCCGGCGGCGCCGAGACCCTGTCCGGTGGTGGACAGGGTTCGGGACAAGTGGTGCAGCGAGGTCGGACGCCGACCGAAGGCCCGGATGACAAGCAGCAAACCCAGGCCACAGCCCGCCCCCAGCAGCGCCGCCCCATATCCGGTCATGACCATTCCATGGTCGGCACGGCGGCCGGATCGTGACGGCGGGACTGGAATCGGTCGGGCATGTGAAAACCGGCGAATCGGCGCAACGTCCACCCCCCGATCACGAAGATGGCGGCCACCACGCACAACCACAGCTGGCCGGCCACGGTGTTGTAGGCCCCGAGCAGATCCCGGGCGAAGACCCAGAGGAAGGCGATGGTCAGGGCGGTGGTGATCACCACGATTCGAGCCGACGTGCGGATGCGGGCCCGACCCACCTCCACCCGTTCCCGCATTCGGCTGTCGGCCCGGGTGGCCGAGGCCAGCCGACCGAGCAACGGCCCCAGCTCCCGGGCCTCGCCTCGAGCGGCGCTGATGAGGGCGGCGACCACCAGATCCCCCGATGGATGGTCGAGGTCGCGGCCCAGCGTGCCCAGGGCGTCGATCAGGGAGCCGCGTTCCAAGTTGATCGAAAACCGCTGCAGCTCGGGGGCGATGGCGGGCGGGGCCACGGTCACGCCGGCCTGAAGCGCCTGTTCCAGCCCGGCGGCGCCGGCCATATTGTCCCGGACGAGCTCGCTCCAGGCGGCGATGGCGTTGGTTCGGGTGATATACCGACGCTGTTCCTGCCGGGCCCCGAAGCTGCGGGGGATGGCCAGTGTGGCCACGGCGGCACCGAAGGCGGCCACCGGCCACCCGGTCAAGGTGAGGACACCGATCCCGACCAGCAGCGCCACCAGCGACACGGCCAGAACCGTTTCCTGCGACACCCTCCGGCCGAAAACCCGGCTGCGAGTCGGCAACACCGGCCGACCCCGGACGCCGTTGACGATCAGCAGCAGACCGAGCCCGGCAACCGCTCCCAGGGTGGCGGCCATCAGTGGGTTCATCGGTCCGCCTCCCATCGGCCGGCGGCGGGATCGAGCCAGCGCCGGTCGAAGCCGACGGCCTCCAACCGGCCCAATGTGCCGTCTTCGAATCGCCAAGACGGCCGGGCCTGCTGGTGGTGATCGGGGGCGAACACCTCGTTGGACGACACCAGGTCGCCGTCGGATCCGGTGATCTCCCTGACGCTGGTGATGACCCTGCGACCGTCGCTACGGCGGCGAGCGATGTGGACGATGACGTCAACGGCGTTGGCCACCATCAGATTGGCGGTGCGGGCGTCGAACCGCTCCGGGGTCATGGCCATGTAGGTCTGGAGTCGGGGGAAGACGCCGGCCGTGGAGTCGGCATGGATGGTCGACATCGAGCCGTCGTTGCCCTGGCTCATGGCCAACAGCATGGGGACAACTTCAGCCCCTCTGATTTCGCCCACGATGACCCGGTCGGGGCCCATGCGCAGACCGGCGCGAACCAGATCGTGCATGGAAACCGCCCCCGTTCCCTCCACGTTGGCCTCCCGGGCCTCCATCTCCACATGGTTGGGATGCAGCGACCCGAATCGGCTCACCCCGATCTCCAGCGAGTCCTCGATGGTGACCAGCCGCTCGTGGGTCGGAATCTCGTTGATCAGGCACCGGAGCAGTGTGGTCTTGCCCGCCCCCGTGCCACCGGCGACCAGGATGTTGAACTGGGCCGTGACCATGGCCCGCAACAACTGGTGCAGGGCCTCACTGATGGTGCCCAGGTCCACCAGCTCCTTGAGTCGACTGATGGCGAAATCATGGCGGCGGATGGAAATGGACGGCCGCTGGGACACCCAGGCCACGGCATTCAGCCGGTCGCCCGACGGCAGCTGCAGATCGAGAACCGGGGACGCCGGATCCCAGTGGTGTTCATGCCGTGATCGCCGGGCCTGGGCCCGGATCATCTCGATCAGCTCGGCATCGCTCTCGGCCACCGGGGCCTCCACCCTGGAGCGCCCGTCCCGCCAGGTGAGATGGACATTGTCATGGCCGTTGACATAGATGTCGGTCACCGCCGGGTTGTCGATGTGGATCTGGAGTCGGCCCAGCCCGAACATGCGATTGATCACCGCCGCGCCCAGGTGTTGGATCTCGTCTGCATTCAGTGGAGGTCGACCCTGACCGAGCCGCCGTTCGCTCTCGTCGGAGATGGCCTGGTGCACGAGGTTCCGGGCGAACATGCGGCGGTCGTCGTCTGACCACGCCTCGGCCGACCGCTCGGTGAGCTGCTCACCGACGGTTCGGGCCAGGCGGCGGACCAGTTCGCCGTCGACGGAGGTCACGGTGACGCCGATTCCCCGGACGGGACCGGCGGTTCGACCGCCGCCGCCTGATCCTGGTGTTCTCCGTCGGGGGCCGGTGTGGGTGGGGCCGGGGGATGCTTGGCCGCCAGCCAGCCCGAGAGGGAACCGGCGAACCGGGCCACCTCCCGCAGCAACGGGCTGCGCCTCAGCTTGTGAGGATTGACCCCGTCGCTGATGCGGGTGGCGGTGCGCTCGTCGAAGGGAATCACGGCCACCACCGGGAAGTGGAACGCCTCGGCCACGTCCTCCGGGCTGTAGGGCCGATCACCGATCAGCACCCAACCGACCTGCACCGACTTGGCCAGGGTGGCCATGCGGTAGGCCGCCGGCTGCAGCTGGTCGGCCACCGGCCGGGCCACGACCAGCACGGCATCGGCCCCAGCCAGGAACCGGTGGGCGGGCGTCGTGGGGCTGATACGGCCGACGTCGGCCAGCACATCGATGGGACTGGCCGACAACCAGTCCCCCAGATCGGCGCCCACCGACCGAAGCGCCACCGACGCCTGCTCCGGTGATGACGGTGCCACCACCACCGGGAGCCCACCGGGAAGCGACTGGGCGTGGTCCCAGATGCCGTCGCGGCTCAGGGTGTTCCCGGTGGCGGCGGCCAGCGAGAGCAGACCGGGTCGGGTCGGCATCTGGTAGCGAAGGGCCAGAGCCCCGCCATCGGGGTCGGCCTCGACCAGCAGCTTTTGTCGGCCCTCGATCGTTGGCCACGCCGCAGCCGTCAACAGCGAGGTCAGGGTCACCCCCGGAGAGCCCTTGACCGAACCGAGGCAGAGCAGGGTCACCGTCCGGCCTCGGGAACCTCGATCAGGTGGACCCGCTCGTGGGCGGCGGCCCGGGCCAGCTTGACCGCATCATCCTGAGTGACCAGCAGCGAGACGTACACGGTGCGGTCGTTGCCGGTGGCCGTCCCGGTCACCTCCGACACTTCGGCCCCGGACACCAGGACCGCTCCGTCGGTCGACAACAGCGACGCGTCGTCGTCGTCGGCCGGGGTCAGCACCAGGTCGACCCGACTGCCGGGACGGAGCGAGGTCGATGGCAACGAGCCCCGCTCGACGGCCAGCCCGACCAGGGCCTGGCCGTCACCGATGGCGGCCACGTCGGCCGCCATCGCCGTGGTCAACAGCGTGCCGGTGGCCAGATCGACCTGGGCGATGCGACCGACCATGGTCCCGGCGCTACCGGAGGGGATCAGGTTGATCTGGTCGTCGGTGGCGATCTCCACCGCCTGCAGGTCGGCGGCGGTGATGATGTCGCCCCGAGCGATGTCGTTGCGTACGGCCAGCACAGCCCGGGACGGATCGGACAGGGTCTGCCACGCCACCGCGGCCAGCGCGCACCCGGCCACCAGCAGCACCCCGAGCGCAACTTCGGGTATCCGGGTCCGTCGCCCGGTCACCGATGCCCGGGCCAGGTCGAACACCTGACCATCGGATCCCCGCAGGGATCCAGGACGATTCTGGGTCGCCGTCATCCGCCGCGCCGCCTTTCCCTCTACCCGTTTCCGCCTTCTCCACGGCCCGCAGCCGCCCCCGAGCCCCGACAGAAGTGCCGGGTGCGACCCACCGAGGGGCCAAGCCTAGTCGGTGACGGCGGCGACATCACCGACCGGCGTCGATCGTTGCGACATGGACGGGGACGACGGTGGAGCGTTGCACGTGATATCCCCGGCCCGGCGGGAAGCGCAGGGCCGAACCCCGGGGGAACCGCACATCGAAGATGTCCTCCTCCTTGTCGCCGTCAGGCTGCAGGATCAGTCCATGGCCGGCGCTGCGCATGGCCCGGATCCACGTCTCATAGGCGTGGGCCGTTCGGAACGCCGGTGCGGTCATGAGGATCACCGCCCCGGCATCACGGCCGTGGAGAACAATGGAGGACAAGGCCGGCGACACAGTGGCGTCATCAAAGAAGGTGTCGACATCGTCGATGGCCAGCACCACGGGCCGGTGGCCGCCGCCTTCGGTGCCGGAGTGGATCCGTTCGGCCAGTTCCTCGGCCAACCGGGCGAGCTGTTGGCCGCCTGAGTCGCTTCCGATGGCAACGGTCGATGGATGATCGGCCAGAGGGCCGGACCTTTTGCCCGCCACCAGCCGGATGTCGTCGGACACCGAGTCGAGTTGGGCCAGCACGGTTTGCAACGCCGTCGATTTGCCGCTGCCGGCCCCGCCGACGATGAGCAGCGTCGGGTGATCAGCCAGATCGAGATTCAAGGGGCGGAGCTGCTGGTCCAACCCGATCGGCACCGCAGCCGGGGTGTGGGCCTGACCGACCGAGGCGATGGGGACGACGTCGGGGAGGGCGCGAACCGGGGTGGCCGTGGCCGGCACTCCTTCGGTTCGCAGCCGTCGAGCCAAGGTTTCGATGGCCCGGGCCTGTGCGGTCCCCGTGGTGACGTCGGCATCGAGTCGAGCCGGGGTGACGGGATCGGATGCCGCGGGCACCGCCGGTTCGAGGTCGCCCTCGGCGCCAGAGACCGAACCGGGGGTCGAACCGGGGGCGGCCACCGCGACCTGGATCTCCACCGTGGACGCCGAGGCGCCGGCCACCAGGGTGCGGCCGGCGGGCATGCGCTCCGGCGGTGGCGGATGGCGGACGTCGAGGGCCCGATACTCGTCGGCCGAGGCAAGGCGTTGGAGCAGCCGGGTGCCGATGGCACCCAGACAACTCGGGGGGATCGCCGATCGCCGGTCGGCGGTGATCACAAATGAGATGCCGACGCCATTGGCCTCACTCAAGGTGCGGGCGAACTCATCGGCCCGGCGACCGAAGTCGAACTGGTCCACGGTGGTCCAGAACGAGGCGAAGCCGTCGATCATCACCAACCATCTTGGTGGTGGGTCGTCCAACTCCGACACTGATCCGGCGCCGGCCGTCGCCAGCCCGGACCGCCGATCGTCGATCTCGGTGCGGATCATGGCCAGGAGGCGTTGCAGCCGCTCGTGGTCGCCAACCGCCACCATGTCGGCCACCCCCGGCAGCGCGTCGATCATGGCCAGGCCGCCGCCGGCGTCGACGGCGTAGATGACGGGCGGCGAGGGTCTGGGCATGCCGGCCGCCTTCGGCTCGATCCGGGAAGCGAGGGAATCCCGGGCCAGCTGAAAAGCGATGGTCCGCAACAGGGTGGTCTTGCCCGAACCCGACGATCCGTAGACCGCAACATTGCCGGACATCTCGAGCCGGTAGGGGTGCCGGCGCTGCTGTTCAGGCCGATCGGCCAGGCCCACGATGACGGCCGGAGGACCGGGATGGGCGGCCGATGCTCGCAGGCTGGTGTCGACCGGTTCCGGCCGGTCGACAGGTTCGAGGTCGAGTCGATCGATGGTGACGATCGGGGGCAGTGGCGGCAACCACGGTCGATGCAGCGGCCGGTGGGTGAGCGTGGGTCCTGCCTCGGCCCAGGCACGGCGCACCGTGGTCACGATCCGGTCCAGATCCGATTCCGGCTCGGTTCGCCGGTCCCCAACCAAGTCGGGATCGGCCGACCCGGACTCGGTTGGCGGCTCGATCGGTGACTCCAAGGGCACGGTCATCGGCGATTCGTTGACCATGCCGAAGGGGACTCCGGCGATGGCGGCCTGAGGCTCGTCGCCACCTGCGCTGCCGGCGACGTAGGCGGCCTGGAACGCCGTGATGTTGTCGGCGCCGCCGATCTTGATGAGAGCCCGACCCGGTAGTTCCGTGGGGATGTCGGCCGCATCCGAGGTGCCGATGACGTCGTTGCTGTCGCCGACGGTGGCCACCCGCAGGGCGATCCGGATGTTGGTATTGGCCTCGATCTGGGGGGTGATCACCCCGCCCGGCTTCTGGGTGGCCAGGATCATGTGGACCCCCATGCTGCGCCCCCGCTGGGCCACGTCGACCAGACCGTCGACGAAGTCCGGCACCTCGGTCCTGAGGGCGGCGAACTCGTCGATCACGATCAGAAGCGAGGCCGGCACCAGATCGCGATCGACGGTGTGGCGATGGCGGCGGGCCATCTCGGCCAGATCCGAGACCTCGGCCCGGGCCAGCACCTCCTCCCGGCGGCGCAGCTCGGCCCGCATCGAGATCAGGGCCCGGCGGGCCAGCCGGTCGTCGAGGTCGGTCACGAAGCCCACGGTGTGGGGCAGCCGCCGACACTGGCGGAAGGCGGCCCCGCCCTTGTAGTCGATGAGGATGAAGTTCACGTCGGTCGGGGCATGGCTCAGAGCCAATGAGGCCAGCATGGTCCGCAGGAACTCGCTCTTGCCCGCTCCGGTGGTTCCCGCCACCAGACCGTGGGGGCCGTCGACCTTCAGGTCGAGGATCAGCGGACCGTCGCGGCTCTGTCCGATCACGGCCGCCAGGCCGGGCCGATCCGCTGTCCACCGGGCCGCCACCAGGTCGGGATCGGATGCGAGCCGGGGATCGTCCAGCAGCTCGGTCAGGGTGATCGAGTCGGGTACATCTCCGTCGGCGGCGCCGGCGGTGACGTCGACCAGCGGAGCCAGACAGCGGGCCATGGTCGAAACCGTGTCGGGTTCGAGGGTCCAGGCCCCCACCCCCCGGTGAACGAGTCCGGTGGCCATGATCTCCACATCGATTCGACGCCACCGGTCGTCGGTCGGCGAGGCCACCGCGTCAACGGTGGCGGGTGGGGGCTCCGTGGCCGACTGGTCGAGGGTCGATCCGGTCAGGTCGACGTGGATGCCGACCGTACCGGGCAGGTCGCCCACGGACTCGGCCAGGTAGAGCACGGAGAAGCCGTGGCCCGGGATCTGCTCCAGGAATCGACCCACGGCGGCCGGGGACAACCCGACCGGTGGCTGAAGCACCACCACGGTATGGGGAAGCCGGCGTCCGCCACCCAGGCGTTCAGCCGACTGGTCGAGCCGCTGGGCCAGGCGACGCTCCAGGATGTCGAACACCGCACGGGCCTGATCGTCGTCACCGGCCACCAACCGGATAGGGCCCTTGTCGGCGGCAACCGATCCGGGACCGTTGATCATCACATGGGGCAGCCGGCCGGTCCAGCTCCAGTACCGGCCGTGCTCGGGGGCGATGACGGCCAGCTCCAGGTCCCGGTGGGACCGCAGTCCGACCAGCTGAGCCACCAGGGACGACGCCACCGCCACTGCGTCGGCGGCCGGGCCGGTGATGCCGACCACCGGGGTGCGGCCCAGGTCGACGGTCAGCGGGGTGTCGAGGTCGAGGCGATGATCGGTTGCCACGTCGGCGGCGACCGCCACCAGCTCCGGAGCGCCGCCGGTGGGGTGATGCACCACCAACTCACTGGGAAGGTCGGTCATGCCAACGGCGACGGTGAGGAAGTCGTCGTGACCGGGTTGGCGCCACCACAACTCCCGGGCCCCGGCCTTGACCCATCGCAGGATCTGATCCGGCGCCGGGCTCCGTCGCCGCTGCCAGGCCGCCAGCTGATCGTGGGCGTCGGCGATGACCAGGCGATGTCGGGCCAGCGCCGAGGAGTACTCGGCCGCTTCGTGTTGATACTGCCGCCGGCCCGAACGCCGGTCGTCAAGGAAGGTCCACACCACCATCAGCGGGCTCATGGCTATGAACAGAGCAAAGTACGGGCTGAACACGACGGCCATCACCGCCCCCATCACCAGAGGGACGACGGCGGTGGCCAGCGGGAACCGGCGATCGGGCGGCCGGGTGGGGGCGTCGGGCAGGCGATGTTCGAGCGGAGGCCGACCGGGGAGGGGTCGGGGCGCCCGACCCACCAGCAGCCGTCCCGCTCGATAGTGCCGCGATCGACCGGTGGGGTCGAAGACCGGTTCCGGCAGGTCGACCAGGCGCCAGGTGACATGACCGACGTCGACCACGTCACCGGGGATGACAGTGGTCGGGTACCCGGGTGTGAGAGCCCTGCCGTTGACAACGGTCGGGTTTGTGGCTCCCAGATCCTCGACCAGCAGGCCCGACGCTCCCACCTGCAACCGACAGTGGTGGCGCGAGACCGACGGGGTGTCGAACCCGGGGTGGGTATCCCGGCCGATGACCACATCGGAGCCGAGGACCACCCTGTTGCCCCGCCCCGGCCCGGTCAAGAACTCCACCACCACACCGTCGGCTCCGCTATCGCCCCGATCCGGTTCATGAATCGACACCAGTCGATCACCGGTCAGCAGCCCCACCCCGTTCGACAACCGGTCGAGCGGCGACGACCGGGCCAGAAGCCTGCCGGTGCGTTCCACCGTCAGCAGCGGAACCGAGCCGAAGCGTCTCGTCAGCAGCCGGTACAGATCCTCACCGGTGGCCGGTCGGTCCTCGGTTGACGGCAGGAGGACGGCCACCTCGTGATCGCCTGACCCGAGATTCACGGTCAGCGACAGATCGAGATGGCCGGGGTTGTCGATCTCAGCCGCCATGGCCGTCACCTCGACGCAGGATGTCGTCCGGCCGGTCGCCCAGGACTCGACGCAACGATTGCAGCGCCCGGTAGGTCATGGCCCGTACCGCCTGATCGGTCATGGCCATGCGGGACGCACAGTCGGCCACCGAGCACTCGTCGAAGAACCGCAGCTTCAACACCTGCTGATGGACCGGGCTGAGTTCGGCCAGAGCCATCAGCAGGGCGGCCTCGTCGTCCCGTTCCACCAGCTGCTCCTCCACCCCTCGTTGCAGGCGATCGTCGCCGGTCGGACCCAGCCTGCGCCGGGAACGGGAGCGGTGGTGGGTGGCCACGGTGTTGCGGGCGATGGTGACCAGCCAGGCCGCCGCCGGCCGGCCTTGGGGCTTGAACCGCCCCGCCCCCCGATAGGCCTTGACGTAGACATCGGCCATAACGTCATCGACGTCGTTGGCGTCGACGCGGGAGGCCACGTAGCGGCGGATGAGATCGTTGGTCTCGCAGTAGAAGCGGTGGAAGGCCGCGGTGTCACCGGCCGCGGTTCGGGCCAGGAGCTCCCCGTGTGGTTCTGAATGCGTTTCGGTAGGAGAATTCCTGCCATCCACCGCCACTGCCGCCTCTGCGCCCTCCGCGCCGGGCCATCCGCCCCGCTTCGTGACTGCCTGCCCTTCATCGGTAAACCCTGACCAGGGCCCCACGATCCCCGACACTGTAGCCGGTGGCTCCTGGAACAGGGACCGACGCCTGATCGTCGACCTGTCGTCGCTCGACATGGACGATGCTGCCGGGTCCGACCGGCACGCCTGGCGGGGCGGGCGAAAGACCGCTAGCCTCGGCCGGGATCTTCCAAACAAAAGGCGGAACTATGAGACGATTGGCGTTCCTGGTGGCACTGCTCGCGGGGCTGATGACGGTGGCGGCCCCGGCTGCGGCCCGATCAGGCGTGTATCCCGACGTGATCCCCCTGCCCGACGGCTTCTTCCCCGAGGGCATCGCCGTGGGCACCGGCAACAACGTCTATGCCGGGTCGCTGGCCAACGGCGCCATCTGGAAGGGCGACCTGCGCTCCGGAGCGGGCGACATCCTGGTTCCCGGCACCGAGGGCGGCATCACCGTGGGCTTGGCCTTCGACGACCGCTCCGGCAATCTCTTCGTGGCCGGCGGACCCACCGGCACCGCCACCGTGTACGACGGCAACACCGGGGCCACGGTGGATCAGGTGAATCTGGGGGGCGGGTTCATCAACGATGTCATTGTCACCCGGACCGCGGCCTACTTCACCAACTCCTTCGTCCCAGAGATCTACGAGGTTCCGCTCGACAACCGGGGTGGCGTGGACGGCCCGGCCCGCACCATCGCATTGAGTGGCGACTTCACCTTCGTGCCCGGTGGTTTCAACGCCAACGGCATCGAGGCCACACCCGACGGGGGCACCCTGATCCTTGCCGGCTCGGCTGCAGCCGAGCTCTACACCGTGGAGCCGGCCACCGGAGTGGCCACCGTGATCGAGCTCGATGTGCCCGTCACCGGTGACGGGCTGGTACTGCTCGGACGGACCCTGTATGCCAATGAGAACAGTCTCAACCGGATCGCCGTCATCGATCTGTCGGCCGACCTGTCCTCGGGCACCGTGGTCGAGTACCTGACCAGCGACGCCTACGATGTGCCCACAACCTCGGCTCGGTTCGGCTCGTCGCTCTACGCCGTCAACGCCAAGTTCGGCACGCCGGCCACACCGACCACCCCCTACGAGATCGTGCGGGTCGACCGCAACTGAGGCCGGCGGAGCCTCGCCGTGCCCGCCTTCTAGCCCAAAATCGTCAGCGCCGTGTTGCGGCCGGGGGCGCCCCAGACCCCGGCCCCGGGGAAGGTGGCGGCACCGGTGAGGTAGAGGCCGTCGATCGGGGTTTCGTAGCGGGTCAACTCCGGCTCGGCGCCCCCGAGCAGGGAGGCCAGCGGACCGCCGGCGAAGGAGTCGGCGTGGCCGGCCGGCATGTTGAAGTCGGTTTCGTAGTCGATCGGGGTGACCACCCGCCAGTCGATGATCGAGTCGAGGAAGCCCGGTTCGAACAGGCCGGCCGCCATCTCCAGCCATCGCTCCGGCTCCCTCGACTCGGCCCAGCCGCCGTGCAACCGATAGGGGGTGAACAATACCTCCAGGCTGAACACGTGCTGGCCTGGCGGGGCCAGCGAGATGTCGAGCACCGTGGGCACGTTGATGAACAGCATCGGGCGACCGGCCAGCCGGCCCTGCGCCATCAGCCGGTGGGCGGTGTCGATCTCGTCCAATGACGGCGCCACCAGAGTCGACGGCGACAAGTGGTCGGTGAAGCCGACCGTCTCGGCCAGCCGGCGGTCGGCCGAGTGCCGCCAACGGGGTGGCTCGCCGAGCCGGGCGTCGACCTTGGACTCGTAGCCCTCGACGTGGGGTCGACCCGCCCACCGCCGCACGAACTCCCGGGCCTGGACCGGAGGATTCTTGACGTAGCGCACGATGGCGGCCGCCGGGTTGCAGGCCACCACCACATTTGCCGCAGTGATCGTGGTTGAATCATCGGCGCCGTCACCGCTGCCGGGCTCGCCGGCTGTCCGCCGGGGACCGTCCCCGCCTTCACCGCCGGTTCGCCGGGTGTCGGCCACGGTCACCGCTCGCACCCCGTTGCCCTCGCAAAGGATGTCGACCACGCGGGTGTTGGTCATGATCACCCCGCCGACGGCGGCCACACTGGAGGCCAGCGCAGAGGTCAGTTGCCCACTGCCGCCCTGGGGACGGCCCACCGGCGCCACGTGCTTGAAGGCCAAGGCAAGCGCACCCAGCCCGGTGCCCGGGGTGGTGGAGGCCAGGCCCCAGACTGCAGGGCCGGTGGCCATGGCCGGGCCCATGATGCCGGGATGATCGAAGTAGTGGCGGAGAACCGCACCGACCGAACGGCGGGACCAGGCCAGCAATCGGGACGAGGCTCGGAGGTTCCTGGACGCTCGCTTGATCACCGACAACGGATCGGGAGGTTGGGCCGCCACCTCCAGCACCATGCGGGCCAGGGGTACGGCATCGGCGGCAAACCGGCGGTAGTTGTCGACCTGGCCGGGGTAGTGCACGGCCACCGCCTCGACGGTGCGCTCCACCGACCGAAAGAGGGGCACGGGCCCGGGGGCGTCCCACCCCAGCCCCACCTGGCCGGGATCGAGTTCGAGGTAGTGAAGGCCATAAACGTCGAGTTCGAGGTCCTCGATGATGGGGGTGGTGCGGATCAGGGAATGGTCGCAATTGCAGATGTTCACACTGGCCCCGACCACGTCCTCCGAACCGGCGCAGCCGCCCACGGTGGCCCGGGCCTCGATCACGCACACCCTCAGTCCGGCCCGGGCCAGGTAGCCGGCGCACACCAACCCGTTGTGGCCGGCGCCGACGACCACGGCGTCGAAATCGGCGTCGGGTCGCATCTGTACCGGCACTACTGGCAACCTCCCACACGCCGATCATCGGCCGAAATCAGGTGACACCGGTCAAGAATGACCGGTTTTGCCCACAATCGCGCCGATGGTTTGGGGGTCGCGGGGACGATACCGTTGAGCCATGGCTACCGGATCCTCCTCCAACGCAGGCGTGCCGGGATCGACCGGGCCGGCCGGGCGTCGGCTCGGAGAACTCCGGGCCTCTGATTTCGCCGACCATGTGGGACCGGAGTCGATCCTGATCCTCCCGGTCGGCGCGGTGGAGCAGCACGGGCCCCACCTGCCGTTCAACACCGACCTGGTCATCGCCGACGCCTGCGCCCGGAGTGTGATGGCCGCCGCCGGTGACGAACTCGACCTGTGGCTGCTGGAGCCGCTGGCCTACTCCAAGTCCAACGAGCACGTCGCGACACCGGGAACGGTGTGGCTGGGACCACAGACGATGCTGGCCGTGCTCGACGACATCGGCCGCTCGGTGGCGACAACTTCGGCCCGCAAGCTGGCCTTCCTCAACGGACACGGCGGCAACTCGTCGCTGCTCAACGTGGCGTGCCGGGAACTGCGGCTCAACCACGGGCTGGAGACGTTCCTCCTGCACCCCAGCCTGCCCCCCGACCAGGGCGGCACCGCGGACGGCGGGATGGACGAAGGGGACCTGGCCCGAGGCGAGATGGGTATGGGAATCCACGCCGGGTTCGCCGAGACCTCCATCATGCTCCATCTCCGACCCGACCTGGTGGCCATGGACCGGGCCGAGGCCAATGTGCCGGCCCACCTGGCCGCCAATGATCATGTGCGATTCGGAGGCGCCGTCACCTTCGGCTGGCTGGCTTCCGACTTCGGACCGTCCGGAGTCATCGGTGATCCGACCCGGGCCAACGCCGAGACGGGAGCCCGGTTGTTCAAGAACTCGGTGGAGCACCTGATCGATGCCCTGGCCGAGATCGCTCGATTCCGGTATTCCCAACCCTGACACAGGAGGCAGCCAGCGTGGGCATCTCGATTGTCGGAGCCACACCACGAGCCTTGTGGCTCGATCGCCTCGATCCACCGATCGAGCCTCGACCGTCGTGGTCCGATCTCACCTCCGGCGGCGACGTCGAGGCCGATCGGGAGTGGGATGTGGTCATTGTCGGCGGCGGGTTCAGCGGACTGTGGACCGCCTACTACCTGAACCGGCTCGACCCGTCGCGGTCGGTTCTCGTGCTGGAGCGGGAGTACTGCGGGTTCGGGGCGTCGGGCCGCAACGGCGGCTGGTGTGTGGGGGAGCTGGCCGGAAGCTTCGAGCGCTATGCCACCCGGTCCTCGTCAGCCGAGGCCCTCCGACTCAACCGGGCCGTGTTCGACGCTGTTGACGAGGTCGGACGGATCGCCGAGGCCGAGGGCATCGACTGCCACTACACCAAGGGCGGGGTGATCAGGGTGGCTCGCAATCGGCCCCAGGCCATTCGACAACAAGCCGAGGTCGCCCACCATCATTCGGTCGGCTTCACCTCCGACGAGATCCGGCTGCTCACCGCCGAGGAGGCCCGCCACCATCTCAACGCCACCGATGTGCACACCGGCATCTTCTTCGCCCCGGCCGCCGCTCTCGATCCGGCCCGTCTGGTCCGGGGTTTGACCGAGGTGGTGGAGCAGTCCGGGGTGACCATCGCCGAGCAGACCGCGGTGTCGGCCATCGAGCCGGGCCGGGTGGTGCCGGCCGACGGGACCGGGATCCGGGCTCGATCGGTCATCAGGGCCACCGAGGGTTACACCCGGGATCTCCACGGGGCTCGCCGTGACATGGTGCCGATCTACTCGCTCATGGTGGCCACCGAACCGCTGGACGAGGCCGTGTTCGACCAGATCGGCCTGGCCGGTCGGCCGACCTTCTGCGACGACCGATACATGGTGATCTACGGCCAGCGCACGGCCGACAACCGCCTGGCCTTCGGTGGTCGAGGTGTGCCCTACTTGTTCGGTTCGGCCATCAAGCCCGGGGCCGAGACACTGAAGTCGGCCCACCAACTCATCGCCGACACCCTGCTCGAACTCTTCCCCGTGCTCGACGGCATCAGGGTGACCCACCGCTGGGGCGGCGTGCTGGGCATGCCCCGCAACTGGCTGCCGGGACTTCACTACCGGCCCGACGGTCAGGGCGGCCACACCGGCACCATGGGCGGCTACGTGGGCGAAGGGGTGGCGGCTTCCAACCTGGCCGGGCGGACCATGGCCGAGCTGATCTGTGGAGTCGAGACCGAACGCACCAACCTGCCGTGGGTCGGTGTGAGCTGGCCCAAGTGGGAACCCGAGCCGCTGCGGTGGCTGGGGGTCCGGGGCAGCCGGAGCATTCTCCTCACCGCCGACAACCGGGAGTTCGCCACCGACCGTGAGGCCAAGCTGGCCGCCAGGGTGGCCCATTGGTTGCGGGACGGCTCGTTGCTGGCTCGTTGAGCTCCGGCCACCAGGGCGTCACAGCGAGCTCACGACGGCCTCACCACAGCGACGGCCCGAATACATGGCGCCCTGCAGCGATGAGGTGTCGCGGTGATCGCCACAGACGAAGATGCCATCGCCCAGATCGACCCGCCGCTTGGGCGAGAACGGCGGGTACTGCCGGGGTTGGCCGTGGGCGATGGTGTCGGTGCGAAGGTGGCGCCAGCGGTCGACGCTGGGACCGAACAGGGAACGGAGCTGACGCCGAACCTCCGGTTCGACATCGGGCCGATACATCCCGGGGCAGGCGGCGGCGACGAGGGTGGAGTCGGCCGGGGCGTAGCCGGGGGCGACCCGGCTCATGGGGGCGATGTTGAGGGCCGGGCCCTGCATGGTGCCATCGAGCACGATGGCCGGCCTCGACAGCGGGCCGGCCACGATGGGCTGGTCGGTCCCGTACCACACGCAGGTGGCGGAGTTCGACTCGACCGGTGGCAGATCGAGGAGCTGGGACGCCACCGGACCTTCGGTGGCGACCACGATACGTTCGGCCTCGATGATTCGACCGTCGCCGAGCCGAACCCGGCCACCGGACACGGCGGCCGCCGGTGTGTTGAGACGGATCGTGCCCGGTTGAAGCCGGGACGCCAGCTGGGCCGGTAGCCGGCCCATTCCCCGGGCCGGAACGGCGACATCGCCGGTGATGAGGCTGCGGAGGATGACGTCGAACATCCGGCGACTCGTTCGCAAGGACGGATCGAGCTGAATACCACCGACGAGGGGTTGGAAGAACCGGGAGATGATGGTCTCGCTGAAGCCTTCGTCCCGAAGGGCGGCAATGGTCGTGATGTCCCGGCCCCGCAGGAGCCGGCGGGGATCGGCGCGCAACAAACGCAAACGCTGGGCCAGGATCCGGGCCTTGTCGACAGGTGAGCCGATGGGGGCGGTCAGCGACGACCACAGGGTGGACGGTTGCCGCAGCGGATCGCCCACGGTGGCGAATGAGGAGCCGTCCCACACCACGGCTCCGGGGTCGAAGCGGCGCAGGTCAAGGGCGTGGAGGTCGACCTGGGTATGGAGTTCGGGATAGGCGGTGAGCAGAACCTGGAAGCCCCGATCGAGCAGATAGCCGTCGACCTCATCGGTGCGAACCCGGCCGCCGATGCCGTCGGAGGCCTCGACCACCACCACCGAGCGGCCCGCCTCCTGGATGACCCGGGACGCAGCCAGACCGGCCAGACCGGCGCCGATGACCACGACCTCGGTCGAGGCCGGGAGGTCGGCCGAAACGTGGGACGGCGCTGTTGATGGCTCGGATGACGGTGCGGAGGTCATGGCGTGTCCCGGGGAGGCAGCAGACAGATCGACAGGGGTACCGGGATTTTCCGGTCCGGCTGCCGATGATACCCAGCGAGCCTCGGGCGCCCCCGGTCAGACCGCCAAGTTTGGCAGGTGATGGCACCAGCCCTCGAGATGGGACTGGCAGGCCTCGGCGGGTAGACCGGAATGGGTCAGCTCGACGATGGTGTCCTCACCGTCGACTCTGAGGTCGATGGTGACCAGCGACGAACCCGGGGGGACGGTGTCGCTGCCCTCCCAGCCCCAGGTGAAGGCGATGTGATGGGGAGGGTCGATCTCGACATACTGGCCCGCCGCCTTGTCGCTACCGTTCACGTCGAGCCAGAACACACCGCCGGTGCGGGCGTCGATTTTGGCGTCCTGACCCATCCAACGCAGCAGCTTGTCCCGCTCGGAGAGAAACTCGAAGACGAGCTCAGGCGGGGCGGCGATGCGAACGCTGACGTTGACGACCTCGTCGTCGAGCGTCCCATCGATCAAGATTGCCCGGGTCCTGCTGGTCATCGGCCCTCTCCCTCGGTGTCGTTGTTCATGTCCTCGTCCGTGTTCTTATCGGTGTGGTTCTTCCGTGCGAACTCGACTCGCTGTCGGTGCTCCCGCTCGACCTCGTCCTTGAGGCGATCAAGCCGGTCGGTCCAGAACTCCTCCAACCACGATCGCAGGCCGTTCAAACCCTCGGGCCGACAGCGGTAGTAGCGGTGACGACCGGAGGCACGCATCTCCACCAACTCGGCCTCCTCCAGAACCCGTAGATGTTGCGAGATGGCGGGCCGGGAAACCGGGAACCGCTCGGCGATCTGCCCCACCGTGAACTCGTCATTCCGGATGAGTTCGAGGATGCGGCGTCGGCTGGGATCGCTGACGGCACGGGCCACCAGGTCGAGACCCGGAGGGTTCCCGTCACCGGCCGCTCGCTGCACCGTGATGGTAGACATGTTGCCATTCTAGCGAGAAATGGTAAGCTCTCACTTACCCATAATGAGTAAGCGTTGGCTTACTGATAATCGAACGGCTCAGCCGGCAGGCAAACCCGTTCGAAGACGACGACACCACCGAGCGGCTAGGGTCTGCTCGGCCCGACAAAGGACAGTCCAATGAACGCCATGAACGCCCTGGCCGCCACCGACCGACTCATGACCTCGGTGATCGCCCAACTCGCACCCGAGCACCGGGAGAAACCGACGCCGTGCACGGAATGGAACGTGCACGATGTGTGCGATCATGTCGTTCGCGGCTGCCATTCGATGGCCCACGGATTGCGGGGCGAGCCCATGCCCGACGCCGGGCCCGACTACATGGCCAATGGGCCGGGCAAAGCATGGGCCGACGCTTTCGACTCACTGAACACGGCCGCCACACCGGAGATTCTGGCCGCCACCCACGACATGCCCTTCGGCCGGGTGACCGGCGAGCAGGCGGTGGCCGTCATTACCGCGGACGCCGTGACCCACGCCTGGGACATCGCCAGGGGAGCAGACGTCGACTTCGCCATACCGGAGGATCTGGCCGAGTTCGCTCTGGCCACCTGGCAGGTCGTCATCCCGCCCGAGGCCCGACCCGATGGTGGTTTCGGCTACATCGTGCCCGTGGCCGACGACGCACCGGCCCTCGATCGACTGCTCGGCTTCACCGGACGGCAACCGTAGGGGGGCAACGATGGCGACCGACACCTCACCTCCCTCACCGGCACCGCCCGCCGGGTTCGACCATCCGGTGGTCGACGCCGAGCAGTGGCGCCGTGCCCGCATCGAGCTGATGGCCCGGGAGAAGGCCCTGACCCGCCAACTGGACGAGCTTGCGTCGGCCCGGCGAGTTCTGCCGTGGTTGGAGATCACCACCGACTACCGCTTCACCACGCTTGACGGCGACGAGGTCGGGTTGGCCGACCTGTTCGACGGTCGGGGACAACTGTTGATCTATCACTTCATGATGGGGCCGGACTGGGAGGAAGGATGTCCGTCGTGTTCGTTCTGGGCCGACAATTACAACGGAACCCAGACCCATCTGGCCCATCGGGACACCACCCTGGTGGCGGTTTCCCGAGCCCCGATCGACGCCATCGCCGCCTACCGACGGCGAATGGGCTGGGACTTCAGCTGGGTGTCGTCGTTGGGCAGCCGCTTCAACTACGACATGGGAGTGAGCTTCGAACCGGAGGCGATCGCCGCCGGTCAACCCGACTACAACTTCGGTACCGTCACGTTCGGGAGCGAGGAAGCACCCGGGCTGAGCGCTTTTCGCCGATTGCCGCCGGGTTCGAGCGAGGACGGTGGGGGCGCTTCGGCGTCGAGGACCGACCGGGTGTTCCTGACCTACCAAACATTCTCCCGCGGACTGGATCTGCTGAACGGGGCCTACCAGCTACTCGACATGACGGCCAAAGGTCGGGATGAGGACTCGCTGGAATGGCCCATGCAGTGGCTGCACCGCCACGACGCCTACCCGGTCTGACACCAGCCCGGCGACGTCGAGGGCGACAATGCCGCCGGAGGTTCGGGCTGGGCTAGGTTGTGACCATGGCTATCGCAGGTTGGTACGACGATCCGGCTGGCAACCCTGAGCTCGAGCGGTACTGGGACGGCAATCAATGGACCACCCAGGTACGGCCCAAGCCCGGTCAGACCCAGGCGCCGCCACCACCGCCACCGCCACCGCCACCGGTGGCCGATGCCACCGTTCCCCCGCCTCCGGCTCCACCCCAACCCGAACCGTTGGCCGGCGATGTTCTGTCGGATCTGAACGAGGGCGGTTACGGCGAGGTTGCGGAGACGAGCGATCCGACCCCACCGCCAACAGCGGCCGACGAAACCCCACCGCCCCCGCTCCCGAGTGCCGTGCCACCCCCTCCTCCAGCCACGGTCGACGCGACGCCACCGCCCCCCGGTCCCGCCCAGCCCGCAGCCACCGGCTCGACACCCCCGCCGCCCGGAGGTTCGAGTGCCGCCCCGGACGGCGTCGGGGCCATCATGACCGACCTGCTCACCGACCCGCTGTACACCGAGGTCGGTTCGAGTCAACGGGTGGCGCTACAGAACAAGCGGCTGTTGAAGGTCGTGTTGGGTGAGCCGATCCTGGCCCGCCAAGGCTCGATGGTGGCGTTCCAGGGCCAGATGGACTTCCACTACGAGGGGTCGGGTATGTCGAAGTTCCTCAAGAAGGCAATGACCGGGGAAGGCTTGTCCCTGATGCGGGTCAGTGGTCAGGGCGAGTTGTTCCTGGCCGACAGTGCCGACCAGATCCACATCATCCATCTCAACGGGGGCGGCCTGACGGTCAACGGTAGGAATGTACTGGCCTTCGAGCCGAGCCTGAGCTGGGATGTCGAGCGGGTTCAGGGAGCGGGAATGATCGCCGGCGGGCTGTTCAACACCCGGCTGGAGGGTCACGGCTGGGTCGCCATCACCACCGACGGCGATCCGGTGGTTCTGCAGGTCGATCAACCGACGTATGCCGACGCCCAGGCCGCCGTGGCCTGGAGTTCATCGCTGACGACGTCGATCAACCGGACCTTCAAGACCCAGAGTCTCGTGGGCCGGGGTTCCGGCGAGGTGGCCCAACTGGCGTTCAAGGGGCAAGGCATCGTGATCGTGCAGCCATCGGAAGGTCACGTGGCCCTGTCCCAGTAGAAGACCCCGGTACGGGGACCCCAACGGTTTCCTACGGTGGCACCGGGCGAGCCCGTGGAACGGCTTCAAGTAGAGCTTGATTCAGGTGATGAGCGCAGCCATCAAAGCCGCCCCGTTGGTGGCGAGCAGAGCCGCGCCCCAGCGATACAGACCACCGATCTGATGGCGAACATCGCCCCGAAGCTCGGCCATCTCGCCCCGGAGACCGGACTCGAGCCCCACCATCCTGGCATCGAATCGGGAACTCAGTCCCGCCATCTCACTACGCAATTCGGCACTCAGAACCGTCATCTCGTCCCGCAGGTCGGACCGCAACTCGGCCATCTCACCACGCAGCTCGGACCGCAACTCGGCCATCTCACCACGCAGCTCGGACCGTAACTCGGCCATCTCACCCTGCAATCCCGACCGCAACTCGGCCATCTCACCCTGCAATCCCGACCGCAACTCGGCCATCTCACCCTGCAATCCCGACCGCAACTCGGCCATCTCCCCCCGCAGCATGATGGTGTTGGCTTGCGAGTCGGAGCGGGTGACCAGCTCCGACATCGGGTGTCGGGGCAGTAGTTCCATGAGTGGGCCGGCCTGCTCGGGGCCGATAAGGCGTTCCAACGCGGCGTACAGGTTACGCCGCTGTTCCTCGGTGACTGACATGAGTATTCCAGATCTGTTGTGACGCGTCGAGGGCGGCATCGGTTGTCGGGAGATGACTCCGAGGGTGGGCCGACGGATGTCGACCCGATTCGACAGCACCCTACCGACGACCACTGACAGCCAGGTGACAACCGCGGCCGAACCGTCCCGGCACCGCCCGGGCCGTACACTGACCGGCCTATGGGTGCGACCAGCGAGGCCGAGACCGGAGACCGGAGGACCTGCCTGCCGAGCTCGGCTCCGACCAGTGCGTCCGCCATCGCCGCCGCCGTTCGATCCGGCAAGTACACGGCATTCGATGTGGTCGAGGCGGCCCGCCGGCGCCACCAGGAAACCCACCCCGACATCAACGCCGTCATCGAGTGGTTCGACCGACCCTACACCGGACCGGACGAGGCGTTGCGCACCGGTCCCCTGGCCGGCGTCCCCATCCTGGCCAAGGACTACGGTTCGGCGGTGGAGGGCCAGCTTGTCGAGATGGGTAGTCGCCTGGCCGCCGGAAACCGGGCCGAACACACCGCCGAGTTCATGCGTCGCCTGCTCGATGCCGGGGCCCAGATCGTGGGCCGAAGCGCCGTGCCCGAGTTCATCCAGCACGGCACCACAGAGTCCCGGGTCCACGGCGTCACCCGCAATCCTCACGACCTGTCGCTGTCGGCCGGCGGATCGTCGGGAGGCGCCGCCGCGGCTGTGGCCGCCGGGGTGGTGCCGGTGGCCCATGCCGGCGACTGTGCGGGCTCGATCCGCATCCCGGCCGCCGCTTGCGGCCTTTTCGGCCTGAAACCGAGCGCCGGACGAATCCCGTGGACCGGCGCCACGGCCGCATCGGACTGGGGCGGCATCGCCGTCGAGTTCGCCGTGACCCGAACCGTGGACGACACCGCCCTGCTGCTCGATGTGCTGGCCGACGGTGGCCTGCTTCCCCCGGAGCGGCGATACTCCGTTGCCGTCTCCACCACCCATTGGGGCGGTTCAACCCTCGACGCCGACGTGGTGGCCGCCACAGAAGAGGCGGCGATGCGACTGGAAGAGTTGGGCCACCACATCACGGAGGTGGATCCTCCCGTTGACTACGGCCAATTGATGGAGACCTGGTTCCCGGTGTTCTACCGGCCGATCGCCCTGGACGTCGAGTGGTTGTGCCGCCGCCTGCATCGGGAAGCGAACGAGGAGACGGTCGAGCCGGCCACTCGGGCCGTGCTGCGGCGGGTCGGTGAGCTGACCGACACCGACCTGGCTCGAGGCGTCGAACTACGCCGGCGCATCACCCGCCGCCTGCACGATGATCTCTCGGGCCACGACTTGATTCTCACGCCCACGCTGGCCCGGTCCACGATCCCCCTTCACAAGGTCGGGGGTGACGTGGAGGACATCGATGAGTACGTGCGACTCAACGACGAGATCTTCTGCTACAACTACCTGTTCAACGTGACCGGTTGGGCGTCGATGAGCATTCCCGTCGCCACCTCGAGCTTCGGTACTCCGCTCGGTGTGCAGCTCTCAGCCGGACCCGGCACCGAGCATCGTCTGATCGATCTGGCTCGACAACTGACTTCATGATGGGCAACATCGGCCTCGTACACTGAGGAAGCACAACGTGAGGAGGATCGGGTGAAGAAGTCGACAGCGGCTCTGGCCACAACACTGGCGGCGGCCGGAGCAACCTATCTGGCCGCCCGGCGTGTCATCAACCGGTGGGCCGACAACCCCAATCCGCTGGCCGGGGAACCACTGGAGTTTCCGTCCTCTCTGGCCGCCACCGTCACCACCGACGATGGCGCCCGACTCGCGGTTCGCCGCGTCGGGTCGGGACCGACGGTGGTGCTCGTGCACGGTCTGACCGGCAACCGCCACGACTGGGCGCCGGTGGCCCGCCGCCTGCTCAGCGAGGGGTTCAGGGTGGTCGCCGTCGAACAACGGGGCCACGGCGAGTCAACCCGAGGAACCGATGGCTACGGGGTGCCCCGACTGGCCGCCGATCTGGCTCAGGTGTTGAGCGCCCTCGATCTGCGCAACGTCACGTTGGTCGGCCATTCCATGGGAGCAATGGCGGCGATGACCTTGGTGGTGGAGCATCCCAAGGTGGCGGCCGAGCGGGTCCGAAAGCTGGTGACGGTGGCCACCACCCCGACCGTTCGCCATCCAAGAATCAAGTCCGGTCTACATCTGCTGTCGACCGAGGCTCTGGACCACTTCACCCGGTTCGACGATCGGTTGCGACTAGGGGCCGGCCTCGTTGCTTTCGGTGAACACCCCAACCTCGAGCTGATCGACTATGTCATCGCCTCGACCGCCCAATGTCCCAACGACGTGCGACGGGAGGCCACGGCCGGCCTCATCGGTTTTGACATCACCGAGCACCTGGCCTCGATCGAACTCGACACCCTGGTCATGGCCGGCACCCACGACCGGCTGGCGCCGCTTCGTTACAACACGCTGATCGCCGAGAACATCCCCCGTTCCCGCCTGGAAATCGTGGACGGTGCCGGCCACATGATGATACTGGAAAAGGCCGATCGCATCGCCTTCCTCCTGGCCGAGTTCACCCGCCTCGCCACCCGAAATCGCTCCGAACAGGTCTAGCGCGGCGTCTGCTGGTCGTCGAGGTGCTCGTCTTCGTGGCCCGGCCAACACGGCCGGACCACGAACCACACCTCGACTCCCGCTACCTCAAGCGCAGGGGACCCGTTCTCGCTACAGGCCAGAAGCTCCCCGTTCTTCTGAGGCGTTGAGGTGCAGTTGCTCTGGACGGGCACCGCTCCTGTTCCGGCCGTGTTGGCCGGAACAGGAGACGTGTGCCCGTCCTTCAAAACACCTCAAAAGCCGATGCCCTCGTCGATGAACTCGTTGGTGACCAGATCCTCGGCGGTCAGGTCCTCGGGTACCGGAATGGACGGGACCTGCTCGGCGGTCACGGCAATGACCTCGTTGACCCGGTCCAGATCGAAGTTACCGACGGTGTCGTCCGGTCCGTTGCCCACGATCTCGAGCCCACCCATCTGGACCACGGTGTCGGCCACGCCGTCCTCGGTCAACACCCAGAAGCTGTCGAGGGTCGTCACCGCCTCGATCAGGGCGGCGTTGGTGGCCGATGGATCCTCCTGGAAGTCGACGATCGACTGCTGCACCAGCGGCACAAAGGCGCCCAGGCAGGATCGGGCGGCGTCGTCGAGCTTGCTGTCGAGAATGGTCAGCGGGCCCTGATAGAGCTCGTAGCCCGAGTCGTGGATGAGCAGGAAATCGACCGGCTTGCCCCACTCGGCGAAGTCGTTCTCGTACTTGTACGGCTCCTGGGTGGCAAAACCCTGCTGGATGAGGGCACCCCCCTCGGCGATGAACCGGGTGGGTGAACCGTCGTAGGTTCCGTCCAGCTGGCCCTCGTCGACGAGACCGGCCCCGACCAGGTACTCGGTGTAGGACGCTCCTCCGAAATGGGCGATCACCGCTCCGGTGTCCTTCACATCGCCCCAACCCGAGATGTCGTAGGTCTCGGGATCCCACATGATGATCTGGGGGTTGATGTCAAGCGGAGCGACAACGGCCGTGGTCGGGAACTCCGCGTAGTTGGCGATGGCCTCGTCGGTGTTGACATAGCCGAGGAAGATGTCGTCGTCGGTGGCCATGAGCGCCACCGTTGGCTGGTTGCCGATGTAGGGACCGCCGGCCCGGATCTCAACCGTGATCGAAGGCTCAGCGGCCAGCGGGCCGCTGAAGCGGCCCGATTCGGGATCGACCTCACCCTCGCCGCCGGTCAGGTTGTAGATGGCGCCGTGCTCGGGCTCGGGAAACCAGTCGGTTTGGATGACCAGCGGGTTGGGGCAGTCGGCCAGACCGCCGGCTGCTGTCTCGCCTTCGCCACCATTGGCCTCCCCGTCCGAGTCATCGCCGTCGTCTCCACAAGCGGCGGCCACGAGGACGAGGGCGAACAGTCCGGCCAGCAGGCGGCGCCGGCTCCGCCTCGGACCGTGCCGGGATGTCGTCGATTCGGATGTCATATGATTCATCTCCCTTGGTACCAGGAACTCGTCAGCCGGTTGCGGGCCCAGCCAAAGAACTGAAAGAACACGATGCCGAGCAGGGCCGACAGGATTACGGCGGCGATCAGCTCGCCCGGTCGCAGCCGGCTGGAGTAGAGCAGGATCCGGTTGCCCAGATCCTTGGGGCCCCGGCCGAAGAAGAAGCCACCGACGATGGCCCCGATCACCGACAGGCCGGCCGAGATCTGGAAACCGGTGAACATGGCCGGCAGCGAGGCCGGCAGCTGGAGTTTCGTCAGCCGGGTCCAGGTGCCGGCCCCGTGCAGGGTGAACAGCTCGTGCTGGGATTTCTCGGCCGATTTCAGCCCGAACAGGGTGTTGGTGATGATGGGGAACAGGGCGATGATCACGCACACCAGAATTCGAGCCGAGAAACCGAAGCCGAACAACAAACCGATCAGGGGGACCAAGGCCAGGATGGGAACCGTCTGGAGGAGGATGGCGTAGGGGTAGAACGAGGTCTCCACCCATTTGGCCTGGCTCATCAACACGGCGAAGGTGACCCCGAGCACGATGGCGATGACCAGACCGATCAGCGATACCAGGAAGGTGAGCCACAGGGCCGACAGCAGCTGACCGGGCTGGGACCCGTCGGCGCCGCCGAAGAACGAGCTGACCACATCGTGGGGATAGGGAAGGGCCGTCTTGCGGCCGTTCTCGTCCAGCACGAACCGGGCGTACAGGTACCAGAGAATGATGAAGCCGACAAACACGGCCAGCGGCGGGCCAAGGCGGGTCAACAGCGACCGTACGGCCGGGGGCGACTCCCGAGGCACCGACAGGGTGGATCCGGTGCCGGCGCCGGCCAGACCCCGACCGGCGGCACGGGTATCGGGCGAGTCCGGGGGCAGACCGGTGGCCGTCATGTGTGGGCTCCCCGCAGTGCGTGGTTGATCTCGCCACTCAGTTCGGCGAACGTCGGGTCGAATCGCAACTCGGGATGGCGGGGGTAGTCGAAGGGCACGTCGTAGCTGGCCACAATGGTGCCGGGGCGGCCCGACATCACGTGGACTCTGGTGCTCATGAACACGGCCTCCATGATGGAGTGGGTGATGAACAGTCCGGCGAACCCCTCGCGTCTGAACAGAGCCAGGGTCTCCTCGTTCAGCCGCTCCCGGGTGATCTCGTCGAGGGCCCCGAACGGCTCGTCGAACAGGAACACCGGCGGTTCCATCACCAGCGACCGGGCCAGTGAGACCCGCATCCGCATGCCGCCCGACAGCTGGGCGGGGTAGTGCTGCTCGAATCCGGACAGGCCGACCAGTTCGATGGCCCCGGTCACGGCCCGCTCCATGTCGGGCTTTGGCATCTCGTGAAGTTCGGCGAAGAGCTCGATGTTGTGGCGCACCGTGCGCCATGGCAGCAGGGTTGCGTCCTGGAACACGTAGCCGATGTTGGATCGATCGACCACGCACCGGCCCGAGGTCGGCTCGTCCAAGCCGGAGGCCAGGCGTAGCAGGGTCGACTTGCCGCAACCCGAAGGGCCCACCACGGTGACGAACTGGCCCTTGTCCACGGTGAAGCTGACATCCCGCAGTGCTTCGGTGCCATCGGGGAAGATCTTGCCCACCTGGTCGAACTGCAACACGGGCGAGCCGGGCCGGCCCGACGGCACGGCAGCGCCGGTGGTGGCGTCAGCGGTCATGATCGGACCACTCCCCTACTCCGCACATAGCGGCAAGACTAGTTGCCACGACACCCGTTGCCAGCGTTCGGGATCGGAGAACGGCGGAGAATTTACGACATGGAAACATGGGTTGTCGACCGGCAATGACTCCTGGCTACTGGAACGCATGTTCGACTACAATGAGGTGATGGGCAACGACGAGTCTGTTCGAGATCGAGTCCCCACCATCCTTCATGCCGATCTCGATGCCTTCTACGCCTCGGTGGAGCAGCGGGACGACCCCGGCCTGGCCGGGCGACCGGTGGCGGTGGGCGGGGGCATGGTGTTGGCCG
>JAHEJM010000216.1 GCA_024638815.1 Acidimicrobiales bacterium
ACGAGGTGGCCCGCAAGTTCGATGCGCTGGAGGCCCACTGCGAGCGTCTGGGCCGTGACCGGTCCGACATCACGGTGACCATGCTCGGCATGTGCAACGTGGCCCCCACCATGGAGGAGGCGGATGCCGACCTTCGGGCCATGGCCGGGGCGAAGGGCTGGAACGACGAGGCGGTGGAAATGGCCAAGTCCTTCATGATCAGCGGCGATCCCGACACGGTTGGCGAGCGATTGCAGGCCTTGATGGCCACCGGTCTCGATGGGCTGACCCTCAATGCCCCGGCCAACGGCCATGTGCCCGGTCGAGTGGCCCTGCTCGGTCAGGTGGCCGACGCCGCCATCGGGTAGATCCTCGGTACGACGACCCCGCTCCGGCCCCCGGGGTCGCGAAAAGCTACCAAATCGGTCACTTTTGACCGATTCACCCATGAACGTCCTGGCGGTGGGGCCATAGGGTTGCAGGGATTGCTGTCAGACTGCCGCGTGCCGCTCGGCTGGACGGGGGCTGAAGCCGAGATGCCCGTGGGGGCAATGGGCGAACGCCACCGGGCCGTACTCGGTGTTCTGAACCTCGACCAGGCTGCGGTAGCCGACGAGGTGATTTGTCTCGCAGTGAGGGCAATGGATGAGGATCATGAGTACAGTATCGGCCATCTGAGCCGTAAGTAAAAGCGATGATTTGTTGGCAAATTACATAAGCAAAGCTGAATGATATGTGATGTACTTCAGTCATGGACATCACCATCGTTCAGCTGGCCATGCTCAAGGCCGTGGCCGAGGCCGGTACCATCGCCGCTGCCGCCGAGCAGCTCAACTACACGCCGTCGGCCGTGTCTCAACAACTGGCGTTGATGGGAAAGGGCGTGGGGTCACCGGTGCTCGAGCGGGTTGGTCGCAATGTCCGGCTCAGCGATGTCGGACGGGTGCTCGTCGATCGAGCCCAGGTCATTCTCCGGGAACTGGAGGCGGCCCAGGCCGCGGTGGAGCAGGTTCGTTCCCAGGTGGGCGGCGTCATCCGGTTCGGCTATTTCGAATCGATGACCACCTCGGTCATGGTGCCCCTGGTCCGCCGGGTCGAACACGAACTGCCCGATGTCGAGCTCCACACCTGGGAGCAGGGCCAAGACGGCGGCCACGAGCTGCACACCGGGTTCGTGGACATCGCCACCGTCATCGAGGACGAATGGGAACAACCCATGGCCGCCGGGGCAGTGGTGGTGGAGTGGATGCACACCGAACCTCTGCTGCTGGTCGCCCCCGAATCGTCGATCATCACCAAGGGAGTCCGACTGGCCGATCTGGCCGATGAGCTCTTCATCCTGCCCGCCGCCCACACACCGGGTGGGCAACTGGCGTGGTCGGCGTGTCGACGGGCCGGCTTCGAGCCCCGATCCCGCCACAATGTGGATGTGCTGCCCACGGCACTGCGTCTGGTGGCGGCTGGGGCAGGGGTGAGCCTGGTTCCGTCACTGGCCCTCGGTGATCCACCGGCCGGGCTTCGCATCGTCGATCTCCCCGACGTCATCGCCCGCCGGATCGGTATGGCCCACCGGGAGGCCAGCGCCGATCGTCCTGCGCTGCTGGCCGTGGTCGATCTGGTCAGGGACTTGTTGGCGGCGGCGGAGCGAAACGAGTTGTGACCGCGAGCCGTCAGCCGATCAGCTGGCCAGGGCCTCGACCGACTTGACCGGTTTCGGCGGCGCCGCCACCTCCTGCCATGGATTCCCCGACAGGTACTTCCAGCCGGCGTCGGGTAGCAGCATCACCGCTGTCCCGCCGTTGGTCTCGAGTTCGGTCAGGGCGGCGTGAATGATGGCACCCGACGACGTGCCCACGAAGTGACCTTCGGCGTTCATGGTCTGCAGCACCATGTCCTCGGCCACGCTTCGCGTCACCTGGTAACGATTGTCGACGAGTGACAGGTCGGCGACCGGGGGCTGGAACGCATCCTCCTGAGAGCGCATGCCGCCGATGGGGTCGTTGACGAAGGGCTCGACCGAGTGGACCTTGATGTCGGGGTGGTATCGCTTCATGGCCCGGCTGTTGCCGGTGATGGTGCCGCCGGTGCCGTAGGCGCAGAACAGATGGTCGGGCGGTGCCTCCAGCGGCCAATCCCGCTGGATCTCGACTGATGTACCGAATTCGTGGGCCGCCGGATTGTTGGGGTTCCCGTACTGGTAGCACATGTAGCCCTCGCCCTGGGCCACCAGCCTGCGGGCATAGGCGATTGCGTCGTTGGGCCCGCCGTCGACCTCGATCAGGCTGGCACCGTAGGCCCGAAGCAGTTGCTTGCGCTCCTCGGTGGCGGTCGACGGCAGACAGATCGTCATCGGATGCTTGTTGATGAGGGCAATCCGAGCCAGACCGATGCCGGTGTTGCCGGAAGTGGCCTCGATCAGCGGCATACCCGGGGTCAAGTGGCCATCCTCAATCGCCTTGTGGAACATGTGCCAGGCCGGGCGGTCCTTGATGGAACCGGTGGGGTTGTACCACTCGAGTTTGGCGAACAACCGGGTGCCGGCCGGGGCCAGCTCACGAAACTCGACCAAGGGTGTGTTTCCGGGCTTCATTGATTGATCACGTCCAAACGCTTCACGATCTTGCGGTACCCGCTGGTTCGGGCACTAAACCTGATATTTCCGACTAGGTTAGTCATCTATTGACTCCGACTGCTCACTTCGACCATGTGACGTTGGTCATGGATCCGGGCTCCTCCGGTTGCCATCCTCTCCTCGCCATCGAATCCAATGGCCGACCCGGACCGGTTCGCCACTGAAACCGGGAACGGCGCCCACGCCTTCCCACCTTTGATGACCTTTTTCGATTTCCTCGCCGCAAGTCGGTCGAAATCGGCGTCGTGGACCGTAGTACGGTTGACGGCACCGACCTCGGGTCGTCACGACGACAGTCAAACCACGAAAGGGACAGACATGACAACGAGCAAGATCGCCATGATCGGATCGCTCAAGTGCAAGGAGGGCAAGGGCGACGAAATGGCCGCCGTCCTGTCCCGCATGGTCGACGCCGCAGCCGACGAGCCCGGTGTCGAGGTCTATTCCTATCATCGGGGCGACAACGACACCTTCTGGTTTTTCGCTCTGATGTCCGGTCAGGAGTCCATGCAGCACCACGGCCAGAGCGATGCCATGAAGGCCGCCATGGAGGAGTTCATGCCGCTAATGGCCGAACCGCCCCACATGTCGCCCGCCGTGCCCGTCGCCGCCATCGGCCTCGACCTGTAGTCGGGTCCGGTCGACGCGAACGACAAGCCTAGGAGGTCGATGTGCCGCTGTATCTACTTTCGGTGTTCCAGGAGGAGGGGGCCGAGCCTCCATCCCCGGAACATGCCGAGATGGTCATGGAGCGGGTGGCCGCCCATCAGCGGGAGCTGAAGGATGCCGGCGCCTGGGTGTTCTTCGGTGCCCTGACCGATGCCTCGTCGGCCACGGTGGTCCGGGCCGCCGATGGCGGTGTGTCCATGACCGACGGGCCCTATGCCGAGGCCAAGGAGCAGATCGGCGGGTTCACCGTGATCGACGCCGCCGGTCTCGACGAGGCGCTGGAGTGGGCTCGGAAGGGGTCGGAAGCCTGTCTCTGGCCGGTCGAGGTCCGGCCGTTCATGGCCGCCGACCACTGACGGTGAATCGGTGACGTGGGATGGTGATCCGGACCGGTAAAAGGTGGCC
>JAHEJM010000022.1:0-32024 GCA_024638815.1 Acidimicrobiales bacterium
CCGATGGCTCCGCCGACCCAGCCGCCGAGGATGGCCGAGAACAGTCCGGCGTCGCCCCCGGCGTGGACCACCAGCAGGCCGCCGGGTCGGAATTTGGGCACCGGGGTGCCGGCGACGGTTTCGGGTAGGCCCTCATCGATTCCGTCCACACCGCGCACCATGGACGATCCGTCCACGATCAGCAGTGGTTCCAGCTCGGCCAGCAGGCGGGGTCGATCCCATCCGGCCTCGGACAGAATCCGCCCATGCTCTGGGGAGATCACCAACATGGCGTCGAAGCCCTTCGCCAGTTTGGGGTGGCCCACCGCTCGCAGCGCGGCGGCCAGCGAACGAACAAGGGAGTCGGGGGTTCGAGACAACTGATCGATGATGGCGGTGGGGCCGTGGCCGGCGAACACGGTGACGGCATCGGAACCGGGAGCCAACCCCCGATCTTGAGCGAGGGGGGCGAACGGGGAGTCGTGTTCCCGCTCGGCGAAGCAGAACCCCAGCTTGCCGGGCGATCCCATGGTGGCCATATCAATCTCACCGGGACGGCCTCCGCCCAGGTTTCGCACCACCAACTGGAGGGCCCGGCCGATGGTGAGGTTGGCCCGGTTGCCCTGGCCGAACACGTTGCCACCGCTGTTCATGCCCAGCTGCTGGGCGATGGGCCCGTTGACCACGATGACCGGCCCGGAGAAGTAGGTGGTGGCCAGCAGGCCGTGCATGTTGAACTCGGTGGTGCAGGCCGCTTCCACCGCTGCCAGCACCACCGGGAGATACTCGGGCCGGCAGCCGGCCATGACGGCGTTGATGGCGACCTGCTCCACCGTCGCCGGATTCAGATGGGGGGGAACGTGGGCCACCATCTCATGCTGCGATCGGGTGGTGGCCTCCAGCATGGCCAGGACGCGCTGCTCGGTCGGTGGCACCACGGGCAGCCCGTCGGTCCATCCTCGGTCGAAGGCGGCCTCGATCTCGTCCTCCGTGGTCGCCAGTTCGACGCGTCGGGAGGCCAGCCGGGAAGCCCCGAAGCGAACGGCCAGCTCCGGTGCCAGGTCGGGGTCGACCGAGAGAGAGCCGCAACCGGGTCGGTACTCGGGCAGATCCGGTCCCAGGCCGGTCACTCCGGTCAGCTCCTCCCACTGGTGGCGGGACCAGCCGACGATCCGGGCCTGCTCCACCCCGTCGGTGAACCGGAGCAGGGTGGGCACGGTCTCGATGTCGTGGTGCCATGACACGGCCAACTCGGTGTCGTCCACCGGGTGGAGGCCGGGGGGAAAGACCGGATCGTCCTGGGTGTAGACGATCAGCGGTTCGTCACCGGAGGCCAACCGCTGCAGTACCGGCACCACAAGCTCGCAGGTGGCACAGTCCTTCTTGACCACGGCCACGAGCCCGTTGGGTGACATGGCACTGGCGCCGGTTGTGGTTGGGGTCGCCGCATGGTCCGATGCTTCCACCGAATCAGCCTATTACCGACGGCGAGCCGGTTCCAGCGGACGGGTGCGCCCGGGGCGAACCGGTAACATCGGCACGGACGAAACCAACCCACAGGAGAAGCCCCAATGGCAGAATCGAGTGACCAGCACCCCGTAATCGACTCGGTCGACTTTCGTCGGGTGCTCGGCGTCTTCCCCACCGGCGTCACCGTGATCACCTCGGCCGGCATACCCGGAGCCGATCGCCCCGTCGGTGTCGCCATCGGCTCGTTCACCTCGATCTCACTCGATCCGCCGCTGGTCGGCTTCTTTCTCGGCACCTCGTCGGGAAGTTGGGCCGGCATCGAGTCGTCGGGTCATTTCTGTGTCAACGTGCTGTGCCATGACCAGCTCGAGTTGTGTGGCTTGATGGCGTCGAAGGCCGACGACAAGTTCACCGGGATCGAATACGAGACAACCAGCACGACCGGGGCCCCGATCCTTCCCGACGTCCATGCCGTGATCGATTGTCGAATCGACGGCGTGGTCGAGCTGGGGGACCACAACCTGATCGTAGGGCGGGTCCAGAGCCTGGAAACCCGGCGGGAGGAACCGCCGATGCTCTTCTACAAGGGGCACTACGGATCATTCGCCGGGTAGAACTCATCAGCCGGTGTGCGGCCACCGGCTGCCGGCGTTGTGTCACCGTGGGCTCTCGGCCTGATTTCGGCAGGCGGAGCGTGAGGAGACGGCGGCGTTGGCGGATGGCACCGGTGGGTTGGAAACGGCGGAGAGGGGCGAGCGGGCAGGTCCGACCTCGGCTCGCCCTGCTTCGACGGTCGACGCCTCGAGGTCAACGCCAACCGGCCGGAGCCTCACCGTTTCCTGGCCCTGGGCCATCGCCGCCGGGCTGTCGGTCATCGCCTTGGCCGTCTTCGCCCCCAGTGGCCTCCACCTTCTGGCCTTCCTCGGCGTCATCATCGTCAGCCACGAGGCCGGCCACTTCTTGATGGCCCGCCGGGTGGGAATGCGGCCAACGGAGTTCTTCTGGGGTTTTGGTCCCGACGTCGTGTCGTTTTCGGTCGGTGGTTGCCGGTATGGGCTCAAAGCCCTGTTCCTGGGTGGCTACGTTCGTATCGAGGGTATGACACCCCAATCGGAGCTCCCGCCCGGAGTGGACGAGTCGTCCACCTATCGGGCCGCCTCCCATCGGGCCCGACTGGCCACCATCCTGGCCGGACCAGGGGTGAATCTGGCCTCGGGCTTCGTTGCCTTCGCCCTGGCCGCAGTGGCCAACGGATCCGGCCCGGGCCAGGCCGTCATCGCGGCCGCCCGCACCACCTGGCTTGTGATCTCGGCCACCGGCCAGTCCCTCTGGCTGTTGGTGGCCAATCTCGGAGGCTATGTCTCGGCCGTACTGGACAGCTCCGGGTCGACCGAGGCGCCGGTCCGATTTCTGTCACCGGTGGGGCAGGCCGCGGTCAGTAGCCAGGCGGTGGACTTGGGGGTCGGGGCGAGCCTGCAGTGGTTCGGCATCCTGTGTTGTGCCATCGGAGCCATCAATCTCGTGCCCCTTCCTCCTCTGGACGGGGCTCATGGCGCAGTGGCGGTGGCCGAGGGCGTGGTCCAGCGGTTGCGTGGTGATCGCACCATCTCGATCGATGTGTCCCGCCTGATTCCGGTGGCCTATGTGACCATCGGCGCCCTGGTGGCGCTGTCGGTGACGGCGTTGGTGCTCGATCTTCGAGCCCTGACCTGAGTCGGGATCGCCCAGGGCCGGCCCGATAGTGTGGATGAATGGCCATCTTCGCTCTCGGCGGTCTCGAGCCGCGTATCCATCCCACCGCCTTCGTCCATCCCCAGGCCACCGTGATCGGCAACGTGGAGATCGGAGCCGATTCGTCGGTCTGGCCCTCGGCGGTGCTGCGCGGCGACGAGGGTGTCATCAGGATTGGTGACCGGACCTCCATCCAGGATTGCACGGTCGTGCATTGCACGGCCGAACTCCCCACCCTCATCGGCAACGGCTGTGTGATCGGACACATCGTCCATCTCGAGGGGTGCATCATCGAGGACGACGCCCTGGTCGGCAACGGCGCAGTGGTCCTGCATGAGGCGGTGATCCGCTCCGGTGCCCTCGTCGGATCCAATGCCGTGGTGCCGAACAAGATGGAAGTCCCTACCGGCGCCATGGCCCTGGGGGTACCGGCAACCATCCGGTCCGACCGGGTGACCATGGACATGATCAAACCCAGCGCCGAGACCTACGTGGAGCGGGCCCGCCAGTACCGGGCCCAACTTCGCCGCCTGGACTGAACAAGGGTGCTTGCTTCCACTGTCCGGCCCCGTAGGATGCCCCCGGTCAGGCGGCGAATGGCGGCCTCGAAACTCTCGGCGGTCGAGGTGGTTTCTGGTAGGCTGCTATTTGTTACTATCCAGGTAGTGGAAATTGGTTCGGTGTCGCCTCGACGATGAAACCGCTCCGGTTTCAGAACACGCCCGAACAGGTACAACGTGCATGGCGGCTAGTTCCCTGCCTCTGCGGGGACTTCGCCAACAAACCCCCTCAGGCCTACGACGCCGGTGCTGCCGGCAAACGGAGTCACCATGACAGTCACGCCAGAAAATCTCGATCTTGGAAAGTACAAGCTCGGCTGGAGCGACGCCGAGGACTATGTTTTCAAGCCCAAGAGAGGGTTGAACGAGGAAATCGTCCGAGAAATGTCCTGGATGAAGGGCGAACCGGACTGGATGCGCAACATCCGACTCAAGTCGCTGCGCCACTTCGACAAGCGCCCCATGCCCAATTGGGGTGGCGACATGTCGGAGATCTACTTCGACGACATCTACTACTACATCAAGCCCACCGAGGGGCAGGTCGACGACTGGGATGATCTTCCCCAGGCCATCAAGGACACCTACGAGAAGTTGGGAATCCCCGAAGCGGAGCGCAAGTATCTTGCCGGGGTAACAGCCCAGTACGAGTCGGAAGTGGTGTTCCACCGCAATCGTGAGGACCTGGAACGCCAGGGTGTGGTGTTCTGTGACATGGATACCGCCCTGCGGGAGCACCCGGAGTTGGTCAAGCCCTACTTCGGCAAGATCATACCCATGAACGACAACAAGTTCGCCGCCCTCAACACCTCGGTGTGGTCCGGCGGTTCCTTCATCTATGTGCCTCCCGGTGTCGAGGTGGAGATGCCACTACAGGCCTATTTCCGCATCAACGCCGAGAACATGGGCCAGTTCGAGCGGACCCTGATCATCGCCGACGAGGGCTCCAAGGTTCACTACATCGAAGGTTGCTCGGCCCCGGTCTACACCTCGGACTCGCTGCACTCGGCAGTTGTCGAGATCGTGGTCAAGCCCAGCGCCCACGTGACCTACACGACCATCCAGAACTGGTCGAACAATGTGTTCAACCTGGTGACCAAGCGGGCCCGGGTCGAGGCCGAGGGCCACATGGAGTGGATCGACGGCAACATCGGCTCCCGGCTCACCATGAAATACCCGGCGGTGTGGCTGGTCGGCCCCAAGGCCACCGGCGAGGTGCTCTCGGTGGCGTACGCCGGCGAGGGCCAGCACCAGGACACCGGGGCCAAGATGGTGCACGCTGCACCCGAGACCTCGTCGAAGATCGTGTCCAAGTCCATTTCGAAAGACGGCGGACGGTCGTCGTACCGTGGCCTGGTCCGGGTCGAGGACGACGCCTACGGCTGCAAGAGCCACGTCCAGTGTGACGCTCTGATCCTGGATGAGGATTCGATCTCCGACACCTACCCGTATATGGAGATCGGGGCCCTTGACGCCCAGATCGGTCACGAGGCCACGGTTTCCAAGGTGGCCGATGAACAGCTGTTCTACCTCATGAGTCGTGGCCTCTCCGAGGAACAGGCCATCGGCATGGTGGTCAACGGCTTCATCGAACCGGTCACCCGCACCCTTCCCATGGAGTACGCCGTGGAGTGGTCTCGTCTGATCGAGCTGCAAATGGAAGGCTCGGTGGGATAGTTCCGTCGGTTGCCGGCGAGTTTCGCTGTGGCGAAACTCGGTTAGGTCACGCTCCGCGTGACCGGCAGGCTCGGTGGGATAGTCATCCGCCAACTTTGAGCGGTCAACGACCCGTTCATGGGTCGGCGGACGCTCAAAGTTCGATGTTGGAATCGTGGAAAACGTCCAAGGCCCAGCCGGATCGGCTGGGCCTTGGACATTGGCACTCGATGTCGACGTCGACGTCTACTGGGCCTCGTCGGTGGCATCATCGCCACCGACACCGGGAACCTGGTCGGTGAGATCGTCAGCCTTGTCGGCCAGGTCCTTGGCCTTCTCTCCCAGGTCGCCGGGGAGCTTGTCGGCATGCTGATCGACCATCTCCTTGGCCTGATCGGCGGCGTCCTTGGCCTTGCCGGCGAGGTCCTTGGCGTTGTCCATGATTCCCATAGGGATGTACTCCTTTGTTGCGTCCCGCTGCTCGGTCCACTCCGGGTCGCCCCTTTGTTGGCAGGTCGGAGCCTGCAGCGGCTTGGTTCTGAGCCTAGTGAGGATCGAGCCTGCTCCCCGGGATTCGACCGAAATCGAGAGCGGTGAGGTCGGCTCGACGGCCCACAACGGCGGGCGGTCCGCCGATGTTTGTAGGAGTAGGACGATTCAGCGATCGGATTTGTCGCGCCAACGATCGGTGGAACACGTATCGTTCACCGCTCTTGCCCCGGCCCGTTCGCCGTTTCCCATACGCTTCGCCGGTTCTATGGGGTCTCGCCCAACGCCGAGCAGTGACAAGGATCGAAACCGTCCATCGGCTCGGTTTACAACTCGGTGACAGCGGGAACCCGAGGAAGGCGGCGATCGCCCAAGCGAGCATGAAGACGCCAACCCGAATCTCGACCACCACCGGAACCCCGGGCGCTGATGCGGCTCGCTCGTCGTTTTCACGCCGGCTCCTGGCACTGACGTTGATCGTGGGCCTGGCCTTGCCGGCCGTCGCCTGCGGTTCGGATGACTCGTCCGACACCGCAGCCGAAACCGAGGGGACGGTCGAACTCGGCGACGATGTCGAGGACGCCCTTGCCGGTGGGGCCGAGGGCGACGAAGGAGGCGATGAATCGGTGGTCCAGGCCGAACGTGACGACGCAGCCGACAGTGAGGAGGAGGCGATGGAGGCCGCAGCCGACGCAGTGGGCGAAGGCTTGGCCGAAGAAGCCTCCGATCAGGCTGCCGGCTCGGCGGTGCCGGCGTCAGGTGGGTTCTTCGAACCCGATCTGGAGCCTCCGGAGGACGACGGCGACAACACCTTCGAGGACTACGGAATCCGTTCCTTCATCTCGACCGAGCGGGATCCCCTGTCGACGTTCGCCCTCGATGTCGACACCGGTGCGTACACGGTGGCCCGACGGTTGCTGCAATCGGGTCAGCTGCCACCCCGAGAATCGGTACGGGTCGAGGAGTACGTCAATCGCTTCAACTACGACTACCCCGCTCCCCGTGATGGTCTGACCGTGGTGGCCGAGGGTGGACCGTCACCGTTCAACGCCGACAACGTTGTCATCCGGGTCGGAGTCCAGGCCGAGCGGGTGGACGGTGCGAGGCCCCCGGCGTCGCTCACCTTTGTCATCGACACCTCGGGGTCGATGGATCGGCCCGACCGGCTGGAGCTTGTCAAGAGCGCCCTGATCGGGCTGACCCGGAATTTGGAGGCCGATGACTCGGTCGCCATCGTCACCTACAGCGATGGCGGTCAGGTGATCCTGGAACCGACCGAGGTGGCCGACGAGGACCGGATTATCGAGGCCATCGACAGTCTCCGACCCAATGGATCGACGAACCTCGAGGACGGCCTGGCCGTGGGCTATGCGTTGGCCAACCAGCAGTACCGCAACAACGGCGTGAACCGGGTCATTCTGGCCTCGGACGGCATCGCCAACGTCGGGCTCACCGACCCCGACGGCCTGTCGGCCATGATCCGCGATGACGCCGATGAGGGCATCCAGCTGATCACCGTCGGGGTGGGCATGGACAGCTACAACGACGTGATGATGGAGCAGCTGGCCGACCAGGGCGATGGCTTCTACGCCTACGTCGACGAGGTGTCCGAGGCCGAGCGACTCTTCGGCGACGAGCTGACGTCGACCCTGGTCACCGCCGCCGTCGACGGAAAGATCCAGATCGAGTTCAATCCCGAGACCGTGGCCGAATACCGGCTGATCGGTTTCGAGAACCGGGCGGTGCTGGACGATGACTTCCGAAACGACTCGGTCGATGCCGGTGAACTGGGAGCCGGGCATCAGGTGACGGCGGTCTACGAGCTGGTGCTGCGGCCCGGGATCGAAGACCGGGACCACGTGGGCACGGTCCAGCTTCGGTGGCAGGACCCCGACGACCGCTCGGTGCGGGAAACCCGCCTGGAACTCAACGGTGGCATCATCGAGGAGCGGTGGGCCGACGCCGGCGACGACTTCCGGCTGGCCGTGACCGTGGCCTCGTTCGCCGAGATCCTCAGGGACAGTCCCCACCGAGGCGACATCAGCCTCAGCCAGGTCCAGGTCGAGGCCGAATCCCTGGCTCGGAGCCGGGGATTCGGGGCCGGCGAGGTGGAAGAGTTCGTCGAGCTGGTGGCCCTGGCCCGAGAGGTGGTGTGACTGCGACGACCACCGAGCGAGGCTAGGGGAAAAGGGCGGCGAGGACCAGGGTGATCATGTTGTGGAACGTGGATTGCCGGTCCTCGGCGCTCATTCGCTCGTGGCGTTTGATTTGGTCGCTGACCGTGGCCACGGTCAGGGCCTGAGCCCCGTATTCGGCCGCAACCCCGTACAGGCCGGCGGCCTCCATCTCCACCGCCAGGAACCCGTAGCGCTCCAGCAGCTCGAAGGTGTCGGATCCCTCGGGCTCATAGAAGAAGTCCGATGTGAAGATCGATCCGACATGGGCGGGGAGCGACTGGGCCTCGGCTCGCTCGACCACGGCACGAACCAGCTCCCAGCTGGCCACCGCCGGGAAGTCCCTCCCGCCGAAACGTTTGCGGTTGACGCCGGAATCGGTGCCGGCGGCCCAGCCGACGACCAGGTCGCCGAGGTCGATGTCGTCCTGCAGGGCCCCACACGAACCGACCCGGATGATGCGTTCCACTCCGAAGCTCTGGATGAGTTCGGTGGCGTAGATCTGGATGGAGGGCACTCCCATGCCCGATCCCTGGATCGAGACCAACTGTCCGTTGTAGGTGCCGGTGAACCCCAGCATGTTCCGGATTTCGTTGACCTGACGGACGTCGTCGAGGTAGGTCCGCGCCATGAACTCGGCGCGGAGGGGATCGCCGGGCATGAGCACGGTTGGTGCGTAGTCGCCCGGTTCGGCTTGGAGGTGAAGAGTGGCCATGGGTCGATCAGCGTAGTTTCGCCCCGGGGGTGGGGGCAATGTTCCAATGACGGAACGTCCTGCGGGCCCATCGATGCACCCGAGGGGCGGCTGTAATCGCCTCGGTGGTGCCAGCTATCCTGGAAGCATGTCGATGCGTCAGGACTGTAAACACTTCCAGAGTCGCACGTATCCCAGCGGTGACACCATGCGCAAGTGCTCGCTCGATCTGGCGCCGGAGGCGCCATGGCGATGCCCCGACGAGTGTCCCGGCTACGAGCGGCGGTTGGCCGACGTCAACTGGAGACATGGTACGTTGGTGACACCGCCGACCCCCGATGCCCCGGACAGCGTCGGTGAGGACGGCTCGATTGCCTCCCTGCTGGACGAGGCGGAGGAGATCATCAACGCCGCCGGCCCCGAGATAAAAGCCGAGGTCGAGGTCGAGGCCGATCGCCGGAGCCAGCGCCGGTTCAGCCTTCGCCGGGCCAACAAGCCCCGATGGTGGCCGTTCAGCAGATGAGACCCGGCCTCGAGTCCGGACTGGCTGCTGCGATCACCTATGCCGTCGCCGAGCGACCGAGACCGCTGTCGAGATCCGTTATTAACCTCGCGGAAAAGGCGCTTTTCCCGATAGCATTCGGGGTGTGAACAGCAGCTTTTCCCCCGACGTCGTCGCCTCGGCCCAGTATTTCCCTGCTCGCTCCAACCGGGTGCAGGCCGCGGCGGCGGCCGCCGAACAGGATCTACCGACGGCCGAGGCCGAGGAGTGGCGTTACAGCCCGATAGGTGAGCTCGACATCGGTGATCTCCGGCCCGTCCTGCAGCACCCGGTCGATTCCAAGATCCAGCCGCCGGCGGTGGTGAGCGATCCGGCTGCCACCATCGTCCTGGTCGACGGATTTGTGGTCTCCACAACGGTTGCCGCCGGCTGGGAGGCCAAAGGGCTGCGGGTGGAGGTCGATCCGGGCCGACACAGCACGGTCGACGGCCGGGCGGCCACGATCTTCGACAATCTTCACGTCGCCTTTTCCCCCGGCGCGCTGATCGTCACCGTTCCCGCCGGACTGGCCCTCGACGCACCGATCGTCGTGGTGAACCATCATCACACCGTCGACGGCGCCAGCTTCCCCCATCTGGTCATCGATGCCGGCGAGGATTCCGAGGTCCAGGTGGTGGAGTGGCAGACCTCCGGTCCGGGACACGGCCTCTCGGTGCCGGTGGTCGAGTTGGCCACGGCACCGGCCGCTCGTCTCGGTTTCCTCACCGTGCAGCACACGTCGGCCCATCACTGGCTGGTGGCTCGCCAACAGTCGCAGGCCGACCGGCAATCCAGCCTCTCGTCCGGCATAGCCTACTTCGGCGGCCGCTACGCCAGGTTGCGAACCGACTGCCGCCTGGTTGGGCGGGGGGCCTCGGCCAACCTCACGGCCGCCTATTACGGTGATGGCCGCCAGGTGCACGACTTCCGGACCTTTCTCCACCACGAGGCCCGCGATACCCGCAGCGACATGCTGTTCAAGGGTGCGCAGGACGACGTGTCGGGTTCGATCTATACCGGCATGATCCATATTCACCCCGATGGCGCAGGCTCCAATGCGTTCCAGACCAACCGCAACATCAAGCTCAGCGAGGACGCCTGGGCCTGGTCGGTGCCCAATCTCGAAATCGAGAACAACGAGGTCCACTGCAGCCATGCCTCGACCGTGAGCCCCATCGAGGAGGACCAGCGGTTCTACCTCCACGCCCGTGGTGTTCCGCCCAAGGTGGCCGACCGGTTGATCGTGGCCGGCTTCTACGACGAGGTGCTCAACCGCTTGCCCGTGGCACCGGCCCGGGCCGAGGTGCGTAAACTGATCGCCGAGAAGTTGGATCACCGAACCGACAGTCACTCGGCAACCGCCCAGGCGGTGGCTCAGTGAGCGAACGCCTGGTCATCTGTCCGGTCGACGAGCTGGAATCCGATTCGGCTCGCCGGTTCGACGTCGACGGCCACCGGATCGCCGTGATCCGGCTCGGTGAGGAGTTCTTCGCCATCGGCGATCGGTGTTCCCACGCCGACTACTCGCTGGCCGAGGGTGAGGTCGATGCCGCCGACAAGACTCTGGAGTGTTGGAAGCACGGCTCAACCTTCTCTCTCGAGACCGGTGAGCCCACCAGTTTGCCGGCAACCAAACCGGTTCCCGTCTACAAGGTCGAAGTACTCGACGGTGTGATCACCGTAGTTGCCGAGGAGGACGCCAATGCCTGAACGAACCACCGACGGTGCCGGCGAGTCCCGGTTCGTCATTTCCGGATTGACCGCCAGTGTGGGCGGCAAGGAGATCCTTCGCGGAATCGACATCGAGATAGGGCCCGGTGAGGTTCACGCCGTCATGGGCCCCAACGGCGCCGGCAAGTCGACTCTGTCCCACATCATCATGGGCAAGCCGGGTTACGAGGTCACAGGTGGCTCCGTCACCCTGGACGGCGTCGATCTGTTGGCCCAGCCCACCTGGAAACGAGCCCAGGCCGGCCTGTTCCTGGCAATGCAGTACCCAACCGAGGTGCCCGGGGTTTCTCTGGTCGACATGCTGGCCAACTCGGCGCTGTCGACGACAGCCGATGAGGACGAGCTGGATCGGCGCTTGAAGGCCGAGGCCGACCGCATCGGTTTTGACCATCAGTTCCTCGCCCGCCCGTTGAACGTCGATCTGAGCGGTGGCGAGAAGAAGCGGAACGAGACCCTTCAACTCGGTGTGGTGAAGCCACGGTATGCCATTCTCGACGAGCTGGACTCCGGTCTGGACATCGACGGTCTGAGATTGGTGGCCCGCCGGGTCGAGGCGGCCACCGAGGAGGACGGCCTGGGTGTGCTGGTCATCACCCACTACAGTCGGCTGCTCAACGAACTCAAACCGGATCATGTGCACGTGCTGGCCGGCGGTCGTATCGCCCGGTCCGGAGGACCGGAGTTGGCCGACGAGTTGGAGACCTCCGGTTATGCCGAATACGTCGAGGCCGAAAGTCGGGCCGAAGCTACAGCCGGCGGTCGACCCTCGGCATCCGAACTCGACCCCTTTGCCGACCCGCTGGCCTGACGGCCGCCGTTTGCACTGCGAAAAAGGCAGGCGCCGGGTGAACCGGCTGTGACGCCACCGCTGCCGTTGGACGGTCGGAACCTGTCGGCAAGATGACATACCCGCCCGACTATGGCTAGCGTGGACTCATGATCCCCGGGGCAAGGGGGAAGGATGAGTCCACAGGATAGAGACAAACCGAGTACGGGGGAGACGGCACCGGAGTCCGGCGACAACGGTGAAGACTTCGCGCCTGCTGTGGGCGACGTTGGAGCCGACGATGAAAAGTCGACGGCCGCCATCTCCACCAGGGACCGTGCCGGCATCGACAGCGAGCCGAGAGGCCGAGGCCAGGATGCCGGGTCGGTTTCCGACCTGAGCCGCCGTCCCGCCATCGACTATCACCTCGAGCCCGAGAGCAATGCCTGGTTCCTCACCTTGCTCAAGGCGGCCACGCCGGGCTGGGCCTTCCTTCGCGAGCGTTACCAGCGGTCGTGGTTGTCGCGAGACGCAATGGCCGGCCTGGCCGTGACCTCGTATCTCGTGCCGCAGGTCATGGCCTATTCGGCCATTGTCGGGGTGCCTCCGGTCACCGGCCTGTGGACGTGCCTCATTGCCATGGTGGTCTACGTCGTCGTCGGCGGCTCCCGAGTTTTGTCGGTGGGGCCCGAGTCGACCATCGCCCTGCTGGCCGGCCTCTCGGTGGCCGGCCTGGCTCAGGGTGATCCGGCCCGGGTGGTCGAGTTGACGGCGGCTCTGAGCCTTCTGGTTGCCGCCTGGTGTTTCGTAGGTCGGGCTCTGAGATTGGGTGTCATCGCCGACCTGCTGTCCGAGCCGCTCCTGGTTGGATATCTGGCCGGAGCCGCCGCGCTCATGATCGCCGGGCAACTGGGCAAGCTGACACGGACCGACGTGGAAGGCGAGTCGATCATCGATCAGGCCACGGGTTTCGCCTCGGTCGCCTCCGAGACGCATGTCGCCACTCTTGCCGTCGGCCTGGTGACCTTCGTTACCATTCTCGCCATCCATCATTTTCGACCACGATGGCCGGCGGCGTTGATTGGTGTGGTCGGATCCATGTTGGCCTTCGTGGTTATCGGCCTCGACGGCTACGGTGTATCGGCCGTGGGTGAGGTTCCCTCCGGAATTCCCATCCCGAGCCTGCCCGAGGTCTCGGGTTCCGAGTTCCAGAGGCTGGTGGTGGCCGGTTTGGGCGTTGCCATCATGGCCTATGGCGACAACATGTTGTTCGCCCGAGCCTTCCCATCACCTTCCCTACCGGGCGAACGGCCCTCCGACCGGGAGGTCGATCCCCAGAACGAGCTGGCGGCCCTGGGAGCGGTTCACGTTGCCGTCGGCCTGTTCGGTGGCTTCCCGGTCTCGTCATCGGGATCCAGGACGGCGCTGGCCCTGGCCAGCCGGGCAAAGACTCAGGTCTACTCGCTGGTGGCCGCGGCATGCGTGTTGGTGGTCATTCTTCTGGCCGGGAGTATCACGACTGTCTTGCCCAACGCCGCACTGGGGGCCGTCGTGGTGTACGCCGCCACCCGCCTCGTGCACATCGACAAGTTCATACGCCTTTTCCGGTTCCGTCGTCGGGAGTTCCTCCTGGCCGTCACCACCTTGGTCGGAACCGTCGTCTACGGCATCCTGGCCGGTGTCGGGCTGGCAGTGGCGCTGGCTCTTCTCGACATGGGCCAGCGTATGGCCCGGCCCCGCTCCGCCGTGCTGGGTCGGGTTCCGGGCGTGGCCGGTATGCACAGTGTGACCGACTACCCAAACGCCCAGACCCTGCCCGGGCTGATCATCTATCGCTACGACGCACCACTGTTCTTCGCCAACATCGGCGACCTCCGTCGCAACGTGCAGCGGATCGTGGACGAAGAGCGCACGGCCTATCCCCGTGAGCCGCTGCGATGGTTCCTGCTCAACGTCGAAGCCGCCTCCCAGATCGACATCACCGCCTGCGATGGTCTGGTGGATCTGCAACACGATCTGGCGGCCCAGGATATCAGACTGGGTTTCGTCAGGATCAAGAACGATCTCTACCAGGCGCTGCGTCGCACCGGCGTGGTCAATGAGACGAACCAGGACATGCTGTTCCCCACCCTGCCGGTGGCCGAGGAGCGATACGTCGAGTGGGCCCGGCGGAATCCAGTGGCGACGACGGTGGCGGAAACCGAACAAGAGCCGGTGAAAGAGGCCGCCGGGCCGTGGACGACGATCCCGAACGCTACCGGGACAGCACCCCTGCCTGACGCAGAAACGCATCCTCGTTGACCGACTCCAGTACCCGGCGTCCGTGGTTGAAGCGGACTCGGTGAACCGAGGCGTGGCTGGCCCGGAAGAACATGTCCTCGTGGATCCCGAGGACCTCGGCCAGGTAGGCGTTGATGACGCCGCCGTGACAGGCGATGACGATGGTCTCCGACGGATGGCTCGTCACCGCCGCCTCCACGGCGTAGCCGACTCGACGGCGAAAATCGGCTGACGATTCGCTTTCGGGGAAGCTGTCCCACCGACGGGTTTGGGCGAAGCGCTCCCGCGCTCCATCGATGATCTTCTCACCCAAGAGGTCGCGGGCCCGACTGTCGTGAGGGAGGAGGCCATAGAAATGGAACTCGGCCAACTGCTCCACCACCTCCACCTCCAGACCGTGCCGATCGGCGATGGCGCGGCCCGTCACGAAGGCCCGTCGCAGGTTCGACGAGTAGACGGCGGTGATGGGTTCGGATGCCAGATACTCGGCCACCGTGGTCGCCTGCCGGAGGCCGAGGTCCGACAGCGGAGGGTCGACCCACTCTCCGTTGGTCGAGGTGATGGGATCGGGCCAGACCTGTTGGCCGTGGCGGACCAGAATGAGTTGACCGGCCCGGGTGTCGTTGGTCAGGAACGCGCGGTCGATGGGTGACGACAAGGTCGGTTGTGCAGTGGGCCGGTCGTCGTCGCCGTGGCCGGTCGTTGGCTGTGGATCGGTCAACGGTCCAGTCTCAGCCCGTGGCCTCGGCCGCCAGTTCGTCGAAGGCCTGGCTCAGTGTGTTCCAGCTCAGCGTGGCGCACTTGATGCGGACCGGGAATTTGACCACGCCCCGCAGCGCCTCGAGATCACCCAGTGGAAGATCGGCCGTCACCGGCTCGTCGGCCTCGGCCTCCGATCCGTCCCCGCCGATCTCGGTCTCGTGGATTGACATCATGGCTTTGAACGTGGCGGTCAGGTTCCGAGCCTCCTCGATGGTCTTACCCTTGACCGCGGCCGACATCATCGAAGCCGACGACTGGGAGATGGAACAACCCTGGCCGCCGATCTTGATGTCGTCGATGACACCGTCGTCGTCAAGTAGGACATGGAGCACGATCTCGTCGCCGCACAACGGATTGAACCCCTCGGCGCGATGGGCCGGTGGGGACTCCAGCTCCCCTCGGTTCCTCGGATTTCGATAGTGATCGAGGATGATCTCGCGATACAGGTCTTCCAGGCCGGACATGTACTCCTGATCCCTTTCAATCGATTCACGATCTGGTTCCGGCGTCGGGCGCCGGGATCGTTGCCGCGGCAGCGGGTCGAGTTCCGAGCCTACAAGGCGAAGAAGTCCCTCGCCGCTACCAGGGCCTCGGCCAGGGCGTCGGCATCGTCGGTGTCGTTGTAGAGATAGAAGCTGGCTCGAGCCGTGGCCGGGACGCCGAGATGCTTCATCAGGGGTTTGGCACAGTGATGACCGGGACGAATGCACACCGCGTGCTCGTCCAGAACCTGACTGACATCGTGGGCGTGCACCCCGTGGAGCTCGAGTGAGAGCACGCCGCCCCTTGCCGCCGGCTCACTCGGGCCGTGGATGGTCAGTGAATCCCCCAGCTCGGTGGACAGTTTGCGCAGCGCGTAGGCGGTGAGGGCTACTTCATGGCGGCGAATGGCCTCCATTCCCACCGACTCCAGGTAGTCGATGGCGGCGGCCAGGCCGATGGCCTCGGCAATGGGAGGGGTGCCGGCCTCGAACCGGGCCGGCGGGGCATCGGGGAGGAAGCCGTCGGTGGTCACATTGAGGATCATTCCTCCACCGCCGAGAAACGGGGGCATGGCCTCCAGCAGCTCGGCCCGAGCCCACAGGATGCCGATGCCGGTGGGGCCGAGCATCTTGTGCCCGCTGAAGGTCACGAAGTCCGCACCCAGCTCGGTGACATCGGTTGGTAGGTGGGGGACGGACTGGCAGGCGTCGACCAGGGTGAGGGCTCCGGCGGCCTTGGCCGCGGCGATGATCTGCTCGGCAGCCGTGATGGACCCGGTCACGTTCGACATGGAGGTGAACGCCACCAGCTTGGCCCCGTCGACCAGGCGATCGAGGTCGCTCAGGTCGAGACGGCCGTCGTCGGTTGCCGGTATCCAGCGGATCTCGAATCCACGCTCGGCCGCCAGCATCTGCCACGGGACGATGTTGGCGTGGTGCTCGAGGATGGTGAGCACGATGGCGTCACCCGGACCGAGGTTGGTCTTGCCCCAGCTGCCGGCGACCAGGTTGATGGCCTCGGTGGCGTTTTTGGTGAACACGACCTCCGCGGCCGATCCGGCCCCGATGAAGCGGGCCACGGTGGCCCGGGCCTGCTCGAATCGGTTGGTTGCCCGCTCGGCCACCCGGTAGACGCCACGGTGAACGTTGGCATAGCTGGTGTAGTAGAACTCCGACATCGCCTCGACGACGTGAACCGGTCGCTGGGACGATGCGGCCGAGTCCAGGAACACCAGTCGCTTGCCCTCCTGCTCCTGATGCAGGAGCGGGAAATCCTTTCGAATGGCGGCGACGTCGAGTTCCGCCTGGTCGCCGGTCGGCCGTTCACTGGATGTCATTTGAAGCTTTCATAGCCCTCGGCCTCCAGTTGGGCCGCCAGCTCCAATCCTCCCGAGGCAACGATGCGGCCGTCGATGAGGATGTGCACGTGGTCGGGCTGGAGATGATCGAGAAGTCGCTGGTAGTGGGTGATGGCCAGCGTACCGAGCGCCGGTCGATCTTGACTGATCTGGCGGACTCCGTCGGCCACCGCCTTGAGGGCGTCGATGTCGAGCCCGGAGTCGGTCTCGTCCAGGATGGCCATCTCCGGCTCCAGGACCGCCATCTGCAGGATCTCATTGCGCTTCTTCTCGCCGCCGGAGAATCCTTCGTTCACGTACCGCTCCATGAACGACGTGTCCATTGACAGCCGTTCCATCCACTCCATGAGCGACAGGCGGAGTTCGAGCACGCTCATCTCCATTCCCTTGCGGGCGCTCAGGGCCTGGCGCAGGAAGTTGAGTACGGATACTCCGGAGATTTCCTGGGGGTACTGGAAGGCCAGGAACAGGCCGGCCTTGGCTCGCACGTCGGTGTCCCAGTCGGTGATGTCGTCGCCCTGGAACAGGATGCGACCGGCCGTGACCTCGTATTCCGGTGAGCCCATGAGGGCGGCGGCGAGGGTTGACTTGCCCGATCCGTTGGGCCCCATCAGGGCGTGGATCTCGCCCGGGTTCACGGTCAGCGACACCCCTTTGAGGATCTCCATTCCCGGTTCGGACCCGCTGTCGGTCTCGACCGGCAGGGTGGAAACACGAAGATCCTCGATCTGGAACAGGGGAGTGGAGCGTGGAGTATCGGCCATGCCCATAGTGTATGGGCCAGACCTATTTACACCATACGTGTAGTGTTAATGGCGGCCATGGCCGTCACCAGCCCCGGTCGATCCATTCCTGAAGGTGAGGTCGTTCGTTACCGATCGTGGTGTCGTCACCATGACCGGGGAGCACGATGGTGTCGGGGGGAAGAGTGAACAATCGGTGATCGATCGACTGGATGATGGTGTCGAAGTCCCCGCCCTCGTACTGGGTTGCGCCCGGACCGCCCGGGAACAGGGTGTCGCCGCTGAACAACAACGGCTTGCCCACCACCTTGAAGCAGATGGACCCCGGGGTGTGGCCGGGTGTGGTGATGGTGTGGAGGCGGGAGCGACCGACTTCGATCATGGTGTCGTCCTCCAGCAGGTAGTCGTACGACGGCAACATGTCGGCGTCGGCCGCGGTGACCCCGACAAGGTAGCCGGCGTCGCGGACCTCGGGCACCGCCTGGATGTGATCCCAGTGGCCGTGGGTTTCGAGCACGGTGCGCACGCCGAGGGTGCGGCACAACTCCAGCAGACGCTCATGCTCGTTGGCGGCGTCGAGCAGCACGGCATCACCGCTATGGCGACATCGGATGACAAAGACGTTGTTGTCGACGGGGCCGACCACCAGCTTGTGGATCTCGAGGTCGGTGTCCTTCCAGTGCATGGTCGCCGTCGAGCTGGATCCTGGGCGTTCGGTGTTCTCGGCCATGGGTTCAACGGTACTCGTGGCGTGGGAAGCGGACAACGAGACCGGTTGATGACGGTGGGCCGTTCGGCCCCCGATGGAGTTCACGCTTGCTCTGTCGGGCGTCGACAGGGCGGCGTACGTTGGCTCCATGGCGTGGTATCAGGCCCGGCAACAGGGTATCGACTCCTTCGTGGCCATCGTCGGTCTGTTGGCCTCGCTCGGTGTCGGCGCCTGGTGGACGGCCCAGGCGGTCACTGACGGGCGACCCTGGACGATGGTGGCTCGATTCGCGGTCTCGGTGGCGGCCGGCGTCTACTACCTGGCCCTTCTGACTCTCAGCCGACGTCCTTCCTGAGCCGACGGGGCCACGGCTGGTGGCAGGGCCGGCGCCGGGTTGGGGCAACTCGGGCTACCCGCGCTCCTCGCATCGTACGGCGGATTCTGATGTACTTGAGATGGTGAGTGCAGAACTGAGAGAGCTGGCCCTGGAGCGGGGACGACGGCGCTCGTCGTTGGCGTTCTATCGGGGCTTTCGAGGCTTCCTGCGCTTGACCGCCCATCGGTACTTCCGGGTTCGGGCCGAGAACGTCGGTGTGCTCGATCTGCCGGGTCCGACCATTCTGGCCCCGGTTCACCGCTCCAACCTCGATTCGCTGCTGGTGGCCAGTCACAGCAGCCGTCGCATACGGGCCCTTGGCAAGGAGTCGCTGTTCACCACACCGGTTGTCGGTTACGCCTGCGCCGCCCTGGGGGCGATTCCGGTCCGCCGGGGCCACGCCGACCGGGACGCCCTGAAGGCCGCCCTGATGTTGCTGGGAGCGGGAGAGACGATGCTCGTGTTTCCCGAGGGTGGCCGGCAGTCCGGCGACACCATCGGAGAGCTGTTCGATGGGCCGGCGTGGCTGGCGGCCCGCAGCGGGGCCCGCGTCGTGCCGATCGGTATTGCCGGAACCGAGGCCGCCATGCCCCAGGGCTCCCGAGGAGTCCGCCGATCCACCGTGGCTCTGGTGGTGGCGGATCCCCTCGATGCTCCCACTGGGGACGAAGGCCGGCGAGCCAACCGGCTTCAGCTCCAGTCGTTCACACACGAGTTGCGGGCCCAGCTGCAGAAGGCGCAGGATCGTGCGGTGGAATTGACCGGCGTTGCCGACGCACTCTGAGACCGATGCCGGTTCCGTCGCCCTGGTCGAGTCCTGGACCGGTGGGGTCTGATCAACTGACACGAGGAGCGCCATGAGCAACACCGCATCCGATTTCACCGCCGAGTCGCCAGATCTCCCCCTCTGGACGCCGGATGAGCAGCAGGTGGCGGCAACCCAGCTCGACCGGTTTCGTCGCCAGGTCCGGCCCGAGGCCGCCGACAGTGATGAGCTGTGGCGTTGGTCGGTCGATGAATCGGACGACTTCTGGGCCTCGATCTGGGACTGGTGCGAGGTGCTCGGTGATCGTGGTGAACGACGCGTCGACCATGGCGAGTCGTTCTGGACCACCACCTTCCTTCCCGACGCCACCCTCAACGTGGCTGAAAACCTGCTGGCCGATCGGCCCGGAGCCGGGGAGACGGCCATCATCGCCGTGGACGAGACCGAATCCGGCGGAGGCCGCGTGGTCTCCCGCCGGGAGCTCAGGAATCAGGTGGCGGCCATGGCCGCCGCCTTCCGAGCGGCCGGAGTGGAACCGGGGGACCGGGTGGCGGCCTGGATGCCGCATCGGGTGGAAACCATCGTCGCCTTCCTGGCGGCGGCATCGATCGGTGCAGTGTTCACTTCGACATCAGCCGATTTCGGCGTGACCGGCGTGCTCGACCGCTTCGGTCAGACCGAGCCCAAGGTGTTGGTGGCGGCCGACGGCTACCACTACGGGGGCAAGGACTTCCCCCTGCTCGACCGACTCGATGAGATCGTCGGCGAGCTGCCGACGTTGGAGCTGGTGGTGGTGGTCGGTGTGCTCGAGCGCCGGCCGTTGATCGACAGTTGGTATCACCACTGGAAGAAGCTGCTGGCGGCCAACGAAGGGGCGGATCCCGAGTACACGGCGGTACCGGTCAACCACCCTCTCTACATCCTCTATTCGTCCGGCACCACAGGAAAACCCAAATGCATCGTGCACCGAAGCGGTGGCGTCCTGCTCAAGCATCTTTGCGAGCAGCGCCTTCACTGCGACGTCGCACCCGGAGACACCGTGTTCTACTTCACCACCTGCGGCTGGATGATGTGGAACTGGTTGGTCTCGTGTCTCGGGTCAGGGGCCACGATCGTGCTCTACGACGGCAACCCCGCCCATCCCGGACCCGGCCGGTTGTTCGAGCTTGTGGAACGCCATGACATCACCTTGTTCGGCATTTCGGCCAAGTTCGTCGACAGCCTCATGAAGGCCGGCTACGTTCCCGCCGATCACCACGATCTGTCATCGGTCAAGACCGTGTGTTCGACCGGCTCGCCGCTCAGCCACGAAGCCTTTCGATGGATCTATGGTTCCCTCAACCCCCGACTTCACCTGGCCTCGATTGCCGGCGGTACCGATCTGTGCGGTTGCCTGGTACTGGGGGATCCGACCAAGCCGGTGTACGCCGGCGAGATCCAGACCCGGGCTCTGGGGGTGGCGGTCGACGTGTTCGACGACGAGGGCCGGCCTCTGGGGCCCGGTAACAAGGGCGAACTGGTGTGCACCCAACCCTTCCCGTCGATGCCGCTCGAGTTCTGGAACGATCCGGGCCATGCCCGGTATCGAGCCGCCTATTTCGAACGGTTCGATGGTCCTGACCGCTCGGCGGTGTGGGCCCATGGCGACTTCGCGGCCTGGACCGCTCATGGTGGCATGATCATCTTCGGTCGGTCCGACGCCACCCTGAACGCCTCCGGCGTGCGGATCGGAACGGCGGAGATCTATCGGATCGTGGAGCAGCTACCGGAGGTGGCGGAGTCCATCGCCGTGGCCCAGGAGTGGGAAGACGACACCAGGATCGTGCTGTTCGTCCGCCTGGTCGACGACGCCTCCCTGACCGCTGACCTGGAGGGGCGGATTCGGACCAGCCTCCGGTCCAGGGCTTCACCGCGACATGTCCCGGCCGTCATCGCCGCCGTCGACGACATTCCCCGTACCCGCTCGGGCAAGATTGTGGAGCTGGCCGTCACCGAGGTCGTTCACGGGCGTGCGGTGAAGAACCGCGAGGCCTTGGCCAATCCCGAGGCTCTCGATCAGTTCGCCAACCGCCCCGAGCTTCGATAGGGGCCCGCTCGGTCGGGTCGCCGTCTCGGCCAAAAAAGCCATGATGCCGATAAGGTCACACGGTGGACCAAGAACGAATTGAGGCGGCGGTGAGGGAGATCCTGGCCGCCGTCGGCGACAACCCCGATCGCGATGGGCTGATCGATACTCCGGCCCGGGTGGCCCGTGCCTACGGCGAGTTGTTGGGTGGATACGGCGAAGACCCCGGCCATCATCTCGAGCGCCAGTTCGAGGTCGACCACGACGAAATGGTGCTGGTGCGGGACATCCCGTTCAGTTCGCTGTGCGAGCATCATATGCTGCCGTTCATCGGTCGGGCCCATGTCGCCTATCTGCCGGGTCGAGAGGGCAAGGTCTGCGGTTTGTCCAAGCTGGCCCGTGTGGTCGACGGCTATGCCAAGCGGCTCCAGGTTCAGGAGCGGTTGACGGTGCAGATCGCCGATTCCCTGATGGAGCGGCTTCATGCCGCCGGCGCCCTGGTGGTCATCGAGGCCGAGCATCTGTGCATGACCATGCGCGGCGTACAGAAGCCGGGGGCCGTCACCACCACTTCGGCCCTGCGCGGGTTACTGAAGCGAAACCCGGCGACCAGGGCCGAGGCACTCCGGCTCATCGGAGGCAGCTGAGCAGGCCGGCCGAAAGCCGGTCGGGCCCACGCCAAGGTTCGCCCGGGACCGTCAAACGGCCAGCGGGGTCAGGCCATGAGCCAACCGGTGGGCCATGATCAGAACCTTGATGAAGTAGCCCCGATTGTCGGGCACCAGGTCGTCCATGGTCACGGTGACCGCCCTGGGTGATCCCCCAACCGGGATCTCGACGGCCTCGACACCGGCCGCGGTCGGCCGGTCAGGGTCAAGCAGGGCCAGCAGCTCCTCCACGGGAACCTCCAACAAGCCGTGCACCTCGTCGTCCGCAGGCCGCAGGTCGGACAGTGGGACATTGGTGGGGTAGAGGAACACGTGAATCTGTTCCCGATTGAGACAATCGGGACCGTCGTCGACCAGATAGTGCACGCCCAGCGGTACCAGATGATCGGGATCGGCCACAATGCCGGACTCCTCCTCCAGTTCCCGAACACCGTCAACCGGCTGCTCTCCCGCCGTCAGGTGGCCCGAGCCGGTGAGATCGATCAGCAGAGGAAAGGCCGACGATCGATGGCGTCGCTGCAGGATCACCCGGGCCGGGGGACCGGTTCGCACAGCCAGGCAGTGGAAGGTCCGATGCCAGTGTCCGAGCTGGTGGATCTCCTCCCGATCGGCGGTCCCGATCACGGTACCGTCGGGAGCCAGCACGTCGAGCAGTTCGGGGCCGCCATCGGCGTGGTCGTCGGGCAGGTCTTTCATAGGGCCTCCGGTTCCATGGCGTTTCGACTCTAGTCGGACCCGACCGCCGGTGTGCCGGTCCGGGGTGCCCAGGCTCTACGATCGGTATATGCGCGTGCGAGCCCCCGGTTCCTCTGCCAATCTCGGTCCCGGCTTCGATGTGCTCGGCTTGGCCGTATTCCGCCATGTCTGGGTTGGCGACACCGGTCGGGGCGAGCCATGCCCGGTCGATCACATCGCCCGTGTGGCCTACGAGCGAGCCGGGGGTCGGGAACCGATCTGGTTCGAGTTCGAACTCGAACCGGGGCGGGGTCTTGGCTTCTCGGCCGCGGCCCGAGCCGCCGGCGCCGTCCTCGCCTTTCTTCAGGCCGGCTACGATCTCGAGGAGGCTCAGTGCCGGGCGTACCCGGTTGTGGCGGCACTGGAGGGCCATGGCGACAACGCCGCTCCCAGCGTCTTTGGCGGATTGCAGGTCATTGCCGGAGACCGGGCGTTCCGGGTGGAACGATTCCTACCCGGTCGGCTCCTGTTTTGGATCCCCGATCTGGAGACCGCCACCGACCAATCCCGCTCCGGTCTTCCGGCCACGGTGTCGCGCTCCGATGCGGTGTTCAATCTCGGTCGCATGGGCCTGTTGATGGCCGCCATCTATGAGCAGCGTTTGGATCTGCTGAGGCTCGCCACCCAGGATCGGCTTCACCAGCCGGAACGGCTGGCTCAGTGCGATCCGGCGGCGAGGGCCTACGCGTCGGCGCTCGAAGCCGGTGCCGCCGCCGCCTGGCTCAGCGGATCGGGCCCCACCATCGCCGTGGTGGTCGACGAAGCCGACCGGGTTGCGGTGGAGAAGGTGCTGAGTGAGACCGGGTCGGTTCTTGCTCTCGACGTCGACCACTCCGGGGCGGTACGCGACGACGGCTGACGGCTGGCTCGTCTCCACAGCCCCGAGTGGGCGCGTGTTCAGCCGATGTCAACCGTTCGTCGGCACCAGGACCGATTCCTCCCGATCACAGACGAAGCGGTCGTCGTCGGCGGACGACGTCGCCGTCAGGAATGCCTCGATCTCCGATCCTGCCAGGGCCCACGTTCGTGATGAATCGTCGGTCGACACGGCGAAAACCAGGCCGACCAATTCCTGGTCGCCGGTGACTCGATTGCGATGGAAAAGGCCCGAGCCGCTGTCTCCCCTGCCGGTCGTGGCTGATAGCAGGTAGCCGAGGCGGCGGACCCTCCGGGAGCCTCGAACCCGGTCGGCCACAATGACCGTTCGTGCCACAACCGTTGCCCGTCGGGAGCCCTGTTTGTGCCCGACGAAATGGACGACGGCCCCCGCATCGACGGTATTGATGATCGGTGCATCGAGCGTCCCGGCCATGAGGGGGGCGTGGGTACGGACCAAGGCCAGATCCCGGTCCCGATCGAGAGCCACGACGTCGGCTGAAACCGCCTCCGGCGGGGATTCGTCTGTCGACGTCCTCGGCCTGGATGCCGAGACGGAGGTACTTCCTACGACGACATGGGCCGCCGTCAGTACCAGATCGGGACGCAGGAGTACGCCGGCACCGTCGGAACTCGGTGCGTGGCCGCATCCCTTTGTCTCGATGCCGACCGCTCGACGGGTGGGTTCCTCGGTCGCCGATGGGCGGTTGACGTCGGATGTCGCACAGGAGGTAACCAGGGTCGCGGCCAGTATCCAGCACAAGATCACCGGGCCCGCGTCTACCCTTTGGCCGGTGAGGCAACGCATCCTGCTCAGGTCAGTCCGCTCGCTTGTCGGACCTCACCGAACGGTGGTCCGGGCCGCGGTGTTGAAGCGTCTCCATGCCCATGCGGTCGCTCTGGCCGCTGCGGTTGTCATCGCCGGGTTGGCTGTCACCACCCTGATGGGTGTCGCGTCCTGGTACGACCGGGTGGCCATTGCCGGTTTGTCGGCGGTACTGGTGGTGTCGATCACCGGCGAGGTTCGCATACTGGCCGAGGTCGATGACTCGCTGGAGCTGTTTGTTGGTTCCCGGATCAGGCAGGCCGCCGTTTCCCATCTCGGACCGGTTGAGGGCGCCGACCTCGAGAAGGTGAGCAGCACATTGATAACCAGTGAATGGCGGATCGAGGACGAGCCGTACATCGTGAGCAAGCGAGCGGACAAGGTGCTCGAGGCCATGGTCGGTGACCCGTACCGCGGCAGGTGAGAGATCGGGAGCGCCACTGCCCGGCCGGTGGATGCCGGACCGGGCAGCGCTCCAAATCGGAAGCGGTCAGATGGTGGTCTGCTGGGTGAGATAGGAAAGCTCGGCCAACCCGTGCCATTCGGCGATGCCATCGCGGAATTCGCGCCACGGGCCGAGAATCTCCGCGAACTTGGGGTTGTCGGCTGCGAGGCCGTCGAGGACGTTTTCGGTCTCCTCCTTGAAGGCGGACATCAGCTCCGGTGAGAACTCGCGAATCTGTGCGAACCCCTTGATCGTCTGCAGATCTCGCTGGTTGAGCACGTCATAGATGGCCATGGTCCGCATGTTGGCGTGGGCCGCCGCGTTCTGGATGGCGGCCTGATAGGTCTCGGGTAGCGCATTCCAGTCCTCCAGGCGGAACTGGACTTCGAGGGCCGTGCCCGGCTCCCACCAACCGGGATGGTAATAGAACAGATCCGAACCGAGCTCGTCGAGTCCGAGAATGAGGTCGTCGGTCGGTCCGACGAATTCGGCGGCGTCGATGGCGCCGGTCTGAATCGAGGTCAGGATCTCGCCTCCCGCCACCGTCACCTGCTCGCCACCGAGGTTGTTGAGCACGGTGCCGGCGACACCGGGGATACGCATCTTCAGCCCCTGGAGATCGGTAACCGTGTTGATCTCCTTGCTGAACCAACCGCCCATCTGACATCCGGTGGCCCCGGCGGGGAAGGCGATGATGCCGTACTCCTCGGCATAGAACTCGTTGAGGAGCTCGATGCCGCCGCCCTCGTAGAGCCAGGCGTTCTGCTGCCGTTGGGTGAGGCCGAATGGCACTGCCGTGCCGAACTGTTGTACCGGGCTCAGGCCGACGTAGTAGTACGAGGCCGTGTGTCCGGCCTCGGCTCCGCCGTCCCGCACCGCTTGGAGCACCTCGAGGCCGCCGACGATCTCGCCGGCCGGCTTGGGGCTGATTCTGAAACGGCCGCCGGTCAGACGGGACAACTCCTCGGCGAAGATATTGGCCGATCCGAACAGCGTGACCAATGACGTGGGCCAGCTGGTCGCCATGTTCCACTCGAGTTCCGGTCCGTCGGACTGAACCTCGGTGACCGTTTCCGCCTCCTCGCCACCACCGTCATCACCGTCATCACCGGTCGTGTCCTCGGCACCGGTGTCCTCGTCATCGGCGGCGCCGGTCTCGTCGTCGACCTCCGTGGAGGAGCAGGCGGCAAGGATGGCGGCACTGGCGGCGAACCCGGCCACGCCGTATCCGGCCCGGCCGAGGAACGCTCGGCGATTCAACGTCGCAGCTTGCTCTTGTTCTGCAACGCCATTGTCGGTGTGATTCTCGATGGTCATGGTGACAGTCTCCCTATGGATGAACAACTGGTTGACGATGGACAAAGGCAACTCCGGTGGAGTCCCCGAGGACGACGGTGTGCGACCACAGGGCGTTGTCCTCGCCCTCCTCGGCCACCAGCTCGCTCTCGCACAACTCGGCTGGAGCATTGGGATTGAAGAAGCAGTACGAGAAGTTGGTGATCCCCGGGATCAGTCCGAGGACGAACAGGGCGACGATCTGCAGACCCATGAAGGGCAGCGCCCCCTTGTGGATATCGGCCGTCTTCACCTCGGGAGGGGCCACACTCTGCAAATAGAACAACGAGAAGCCGACCGGGGGTGAGATGAAGGCCATGTTCAGGTTCACGGCCATGAGCACGGCGAACCACACGATCTCCTGATCGCTGAACTCGAGTGCCTGCATGGCCGGCACGAAGATGGGGACCACGATGAACGTGATCTCCAGGAACTCGAGATTGATGCCCAGCAGGAACACCGCGACCATGGCCACCAGCACGAATCCCCACTTCCCGCCGGGAATGCTGGACAACCAGTCGGCGACCTGGGCCGATCCGCCCAGTTCCTGAAACATCAGGCGGAAGAACAGCGAGCAGAAGAGCAGGGTCATCACCAGGATCGTGATGTTGGCCGTCGACCGGGCTGCGTCCTTGATCGCCTGCCAGTCCAGCTTCCAGCCGGGCTGGATGTGCTGGGCCCCATCGCCGGTCAGCAGATTGTCGAACAAGTGGTTGAGGCCGGTGAGGATGAGCGCTCCGAGCACCCCGACCGCCCCCGACTCCGACGGTGTGGCCGTGCCGCTGAAGATGGAGATCAGCACCCCGGCGATGAGCACGAGCACGGGCACGATCGAGACCAGCACCTCGGCCACCAACATGTTGCCAACTCGTACCACGACCAAGGAGAACAGGAACACGATGGCGGCGCCGATCAGGGCGGTCTGGATCCCAATGAGCAGACCGACCAGGAACACCACTGCGCCGAGCGCGACCGCCACCTTCAGCGCGGTGGAGGTTGACGGGTTCCCCTCGAGCTTCCGGTCCTCGGCAGGCATGATGGGCCCGACTTCCGGACGGACCAGGGAGATGCCGAGGGTGTAGGCGATGTAGAGCCCGCTGAGCAGCAGCCCGGGAAGAAGTGCCCCGGCGAACAAACCGATGATACCGACCCCCAGCTCGCCGGCCAGCAGGATCAATACGATGCTGGGCGGAAGCATCTGCGCCAGCGTTCCCGAGGCGATGATGGCTCCGGTGGCCAGTTTGTGGTCGTAGCCGAGCTTCACCATGGCCGGGAGCGACAGCAGCCCCATCACGATCACGGTGGCGGCGACGACGCCGGTGGCGGCGGCCAGGAGGGTTCCGACAACGATGACCGCGGCGGCCACACCGCCCCGCAGCGAGCCCATGAGGAGCCCGAAGGCATTGAGCAGCCGTTCGGCCAGACCGGACCGCTCCAGGATGGCTCCCATGAGGACAAAGAGGGGAACGGCCAGCAACTCGGGGCTCTCTATCGACTTCGACCAGTTCGAGGGGAGCTGCCCGGCCAGCGTCCCGGGATCGAAGGTGTTGACGCTGATGGCATTGGCCATGTCACCGATGAAGGCGAAGGCCAGGGCAGTGGAGGCGAAGCAGAACGCAACGTTGTAGCCACTGAGGATGAGAACCATGAAGACGACGAACATCATGAGGGACAGGAAGACCCCGAGGTCGAGTCCGAGTATCTGGACGAGCTGAGCGGCAAACATCGAAGTCGGTTCCCCTACCTATTCCACCCGCAACGGCACGTCAGTGGCGGCGATGTCACCCAGGTCATCGCGTCCGGCGATCACGAATCCGGTCTTGATGATCTCGGCGAAGACCTGGGCGGCCCAGAGGATGAAGGCGAAGAGCATGAAGGCCTGGATCGGGCCGACCGGCAGCTCGCCGGCGTTGATCGATTGCTCCCACGTCTCCCACACCCGCCAACCGCTGGGCCATTCGCCCTGCCCATCGTTGGCGAACCGGTTGTAGCCGAGCGAGGCGGCGGCATAGGGCTTCAAAACCCGAATGCCGAGCAGGAGGAAGGGCAGGAAGAAGACGGTGTGCATGACGAAGTCGAGCCAGGCCTTCCGCTTGTTGCTGAACTCCGCCCACCAGAAGTCGATGCGGGGATTGATTCCTTCCTTTACTCCGTAATTGACACCGAGGAGAAAAAGCATGCCGAAGCTCATCCAGGCCAGGCTGACGGTTTGGCCGAAGAGGATGTCGGTTTCGAACCAGTTGTTGCTGTAGCGGGTGATGACGTTGAACAGTTGCACCCCGAAGATGAACCACGCCAAGATCATGGCCAGTTTCCCGGTGAAGGTGGAGACGGCTTCGATGCCGAGCCGGATGGCGTTGAGCACCGAGTCCGAGGTGGCGGCGGCGACCACAGCGATGGCGCTCAGCCACATCCACCACGGCATGCGGCCGATGAGCAGGTCGGCGCCGGCCGCCGTGGCCACAACCGCCAACAGAAGGAAGACGACTGCAGCCCAACCAACCGGATGAAGCCGGGTGAAGAGTGACGTTCGTTCACTGCCGCCGTCGGACACCTCGACGGTGGCGGTTTCGGTCGATATGTGATTGGTGGCGGCGTCGGTCACGTCCCGATACCTGCCCAGCCACCATTCGCCATGGAGCCTCCCCCTTCGAAGTCACGTAGGCGCTTGGATACTACACCAGCTTTGCCGTTTCGGCCGAAATGTGCGGTCGAAATCCCGGCCCGGCGGGATCGGGCCGTCATGACGACGAGGGCGCTTCCCCGTCGTCGCCTACGTCGCCGGCCTCGATCGCCGACGGTGAGTCCGGCCGGTCGAGCAGAGGAAATTCGGCCAGATCGGCCTCCACGTCGACCGGGTCGTCGATGTGAAGGGCGCCCGCCACCCGCAGATAGTCGGAGTGGGCTTCGATCACGGCGGCGGCCTCCTCGGCCGACACCTCGAGTCCGACCACATGGCATCGCTCCATGACATAGGCCAGAGGATCGTACTGCTCGAACACGACGGGCGTGGCGTCGATCGAGGCCGGCGCCCAGTGGTAGGCCTGCACCCACTCGAGGTGCAGCCGGATGAGGCGCCGCAGGTCGTCATAGCTCAGGGAGGCGGTGATCCTGTCGGGAAGGGCTTCGGCACAGAATTCGATGGCCTCATGGGCGTCGACCACGATCTGGCGGGGCATGGCCTCGGTGGTTCCGACGGCATGGCCGACGGCGACGAAGGCCACTGCCAGAACCAGCAGTCCGGCCAGGATCAACAGGACGATGGTCACAGTAGTACCGTACCGACTTCCAGTTTGCCTGTATGGGCCCGGACAGACGAGTCTGCCGATTCTTCCCGTTCAACCGGGCTCCGACACAAACGGGCAGCGGCCCGCCTTGCGGCGAACCCTGCCCGTTTGCATTTGGGAGGAGATTGGAGTTGGGTGACCGACATCGCGGCCCCTCGGTAACGACGTTAGAGCCCGATGCGCTGGGCCAGCAATTCGCGATGATAGGCAGGATCACCCAGCAGCAGTTCAGAACTCTTGGCCCGCTTGAAGTAAAGGTGGGCCGGGTGTTCCCAGGTGAAACCGATGCCGCCATGGATCTGGATGTTCTCGGCTGCGGCATGGAAGTAGGCCTCCGAACAGTAGGCCTTGGCCAGCGACGCCACCGAGGGCAGCTCGTCGTTGAGCTCGGACGCACACCACAGGGCGTAGTAGGCGGCGGACTTCGCCGATTCGACCTCGAGCAACATGTCGGCACACTTGTGCTTGATGGCCTGGAACGAGCCGATGGGTCGACCGAACTGGACTCGGTCCTTGGCGTACTGCACCGCCATCTCGAGCACGCACTGGGCCCCGCCGACCTGCTCGGCGGCCAAGGCCACGGCGGCCAGGTCGAGCACGGTGGACAGCGTGTCCCAGCCGGCACCCTCGGTGCCGAGAAGTTGAGCCGGGGTGTTGTCGAAGTTCAGCCTCGCCTGCTTGCGGGTCTGGTCCATTGTGGCCAGCGATTCCGGGCTGAGGCCGGCGGCGTCGCCGGCAACGGTGAACAACGAGACGGCATCGCCGGTGCGGGCTGCCACCACGATCAGGTCGGCGACATGGCCGTCGAGCACGAATGACTTCGTTCCGGTCAGGGTGTAGCCGTTGGTGCCAGAGGAAGCCTCCATGGTGATGCCGCTCTCATCCCACCTACCGCTGTCCTCGGTGAAGGCCAGCGTGGCGATGGTCTCGCCCGATGCGATCCCGGGCAGATAGGCCTTCATGGCATCGACGTCGCCGCTGTGGATCAGAGCGGTGGTGGCCAGCACACCGGAGTAGAACGGTGCGCATAACAGGCCCCGGCCCATCTCCTCCAGAACCACCCCGAGCTCGACGAAGCTGTACCCCTGCCCACCGTACTCCTCGGGGATGATCAGGCTCTGCAGCCCGAGCTGCTCGGCCATCTGGCTCCAGACCGCCTGGTCGTATCCCCGCTCGGTCTCCATCTGCTCCCGCACCGCCGACTCCGGCGACTTGTCCTCCAGAAACGACCGAACGAACTGGCGGAGTTGCTCTTGTTCTTCCGAGAAGGCGAAGTTCATGTCGCTGCACCGTAGCTACCGCCGGCGGTCGAACCCAAGTCGCGATGTGTACCGTTGTGTACTCACGATGGACACCCTGGTAGTCTGGCCGGAGCAGGGGCCCGGCAAGACCGGTGACGCGGCACGAGACGGGGAACAGGGGACAACGAAATGACTCAGCCAACGATCGGGGTTCGCCGGCTTCGGGCCGATCTGTCCAGTCATGTGCAACGCGCCGGACGCGGTGACGGTGTCGTGGTCACGGTCAACGGACGACCGATGGCCCGGCTCGGCCCGCTGGCCCCAACCGACGGCACAGATCAAGGGCTGGGGCCGGGTAGTGATGATATCGACGGCCTCGAGGCTCTGGCCGGGGCCGGCCTGATCCGCCGTCCCATCGAACGCAGCCGCCGAATGGCCCGTCCCGATCTGATCGTCGGCCGGTACCCGGCGGACGTCGATCCCGCCCGAGTGGTGACGGAGGCCCTGGGCCGGTGACGATTCTGGCCATCGACGGTTCGGCTCTGCTGCACCGCTACGTTTCGGGATCGAGCCGGACCACGGTGGCCGAGGTGCTGGCCGGGCACCGGCACTGGGTGGTCTCGGCCTTGGCCCGAACCGAGGTCACGGCGGCCGTGCTGCGGTTGGTGGATCGGTTCGGATTCTCGCCCGGTGACGGCCGGGTCGCCGCCCTGGGCCGGCTGGCCGCCGACTGGGACGGATTCTGGCAGATCCCGGTGGACGACGACTGCCTCCACCGGGCGTCCCGGTTGGCCGCCGACCATGGCCTCGACACCGTGCCGGCGTTGCAGCTGGCCGGCTTCGACCGGCTCCCCAGGTCGACCACGATCCTCACCGCCGACCGTTCCCTTGCCGTGGCCGCCCGAGGGTTGGGGTTCGCCGGCATCGAGCTGCTGGACCCGATGCGGCCGGCCCATGGCCTGCTGGCGGCGCCGATCGGCCTCGACGACGCCTAGCCGGGATGGCCTGCCGCCGGTTCCCGGGCCCGGCTCGGGCCTACTCGGTTTTCAAGTTGCGGGGTGTGGTGGCGGAGTGCTCGTGGCTCAGGCCACCAGGTCGCGGTGTGGACGCCACCCCGAGTTTGGCTAGGCCAAACTCGCCTTCCACCTGTTATCGGTGTCGCAGTTTTGCCGGGCAACGCCCGGCAAACCCGAGTTTGCCTTCGGCAAACGTCGTCGGATCTAGCGTTGACTGGGCGAGTTTGCCGTCGGCAAACCCGGGTTGGACTTGCGAAGCAAGGCCA
>JAHEJM010000022.1:32124-45079 GCA_024638815.1 Acidimicrobiales bacterium
GTTGGACTTGCGAAGCAAGGCCATACGGTGTCTGGATCCAGGAACCGCTCCAAGAAGTCCCCCAGTATCTTCTGGCCGACCACCAGGTTCACGAGTGGGGTGGTGGTGGCCGACCCCGGTGCTTCGGCCCCACCGACAATGAGGCTGACCAGGGCTTGGCCCCTGCGCCGGTTGGGGGTGTCGGCTTTGCCGTCGCCTTCGGATTGCTGGCGGAACAGGCGCTGCATCTCGTCTCCGAGTGCGGTGCCGACCGCAGCCGCTGACAGCGGATCGAGGTGGAACCGGCCGTCGATGGACCCGTCGGTGTTGGTGTTCCAGGTGCACGACGTCTTGTTGACCTGATCTTTGACGTCGTCGCTGGTGGTGTGGTTGATCAACCAGACGGTGAGCCGGTTGGTGAACTCCACGAAGGCATGGTCCCGAGCAGCCGCCACCACCTCGTCCTGGGACGCCGGCAACGCGTCCCGCCGATGCTGTCAGTGGCCACGCGTTCGTCCGTGCCTGCAGATTGACGAAGAGCTGCCGATGAACTGCAGATGGAGCAATCCACGGTCGGAGACCTACGCGAGCGGCGGCAACGGGATGCCGGCAGCGGCGGTGGCAGTCGGATGCGTTCTGGCCGCCCTGTTCGTCGGCGGGCTCTCGGAACTGCCAAGATCAAGTCTCCGCTACCGCCGCCTTCCCAGCTGCGCGGGCACAGCCATCTGCCACAACGAAACCACGAGCCAACCCGGCCCACCCCGACCACGAACCCGTTCGACCACCAACCCCTGGGACTACTTGCCCTACAACACGGGAGCGATGGCGTCCCCCGGTAGCGGGGAATTGCCGTACAGCGATGACTGCAAGCGACGCATTCCGGCCAACCAACGGTCGATGTCGGTGGCCTTGCGGACCACGTACTCGGCCACCTCGGGATGAGGCAGCACCCAGAACCGTTCCTCGGCCATGGCTTCCAAGCACTGTCGAGCGACGACATCGGCTTCCAGCACCCCGTCGCCTCCCGCCACTCCGGCTTCGAGGTCGTCGTCGCCCAGATTGCCGGTGCGTTCGCCGGGGCTGTTGGCCACGATGTTGGTCCGCACCGCCTGGGGGCACAGCACCGACACTCTGATGCCCTGATGATGGTGGGTGATGGCCAACCACTCGGCCAGGGCCACCGAGGCGTGCTTGGTGATGGCATAGCCCAGGGACCCGATCTGGGTCAGCAGGCCGGCGGCCGATGCGGTGTTCAGCACGTAGCCATCACCCCTGGCGATCATCGACGGGAGCACCGCCCGAGCGGCGTAGATGTGGGCCATGACGTGCACATCCCACATCTTGGTCAGGATCTCGTTCGACTCCTCCAAACCGGCGGTGGTGACGAAGCCGGCGTTGGAGCAGAAGACGTCGATCGGTCCGAATCGGTCCTCGGTTTCGGTCACCAGCTGCTGGATGGCTGATTCGTCGGCCACGTCGAGGCCGTGGGCCGAGGTCGACGAGGCCGACCGGCCGGCAATGTCATCGGCCACCTGTTGAGCCCGATCGTGGTGCAGATCGACCACGGCGACGTGCCGGGCCCCGTCGGCGGCCGCCTCCTGACACAGGGCCTCACCTATTCCCGACCCGCCGCCGGTGACCACCACCACTCGATCCTGTATCTCCATGGCAGCAACTCTACGGCTCCGCGCCGTTGCGGCCACACCGGCGGCTCGGCGCGGTGGCGGAGCAGACGTTGACCGAACCGTCCGGAGGTTGGAGGCAGATGATAGGAATGGGAGATGAAGATCGTGGTTGTCGGAGGGGGCATCGCCGGGGCGTCGGCCGCCTACCACCTGGCCGGTCACAGCCGCAGCCCGGACGTGACCCTGGTGGAGGCCGAAGCTCAGCTGGCCCGCCACACCACCGGCCGATCGGCGGCCCAGCTCATCCTCAATTACGGCGAGGCCCCGGTACGGGCCCTGACCGTGGCCAGCCTGCCCTTTCTGATCACTCCGCCCGAGGACCTGGTCGACCACCGTTTGCTCAGCCCACGCTCCCTGCTCACTGTGGCCACCGAAGCCCAGTCGCCGACGCTCGATCGAGCCCTGGCCGAGGGGCGGGCCATGGATCCGTCGATCACCGAGATCACCATGGAGGAGGCGGTCCGGCGGTTCCCACCGCTTCGCCCCGATCGTTTCATCCGAGCCATGCTGGAGCCCGAATCGTCCGACATCGATGTGGCCGGCCTGCACCAGGCCATGATTCGAGGCTTTCGGGCCCGTGGCGGCGCCATCGCCGTGTCCACACGGGTCGACGCGGCACGGTGGCGAGCCGGCCGGGGTGACTGGGAGATCGAGACCACCAAGGGCGTCCTGTCGGCCGATGTGGTCGTCGACTGCGCCGGCGCCTGGGGGGATGTCGTGGCCGAGCGGGCCGAGGTGGCTCCGATCGGGCTGGCGCCCCTTCGGCGCACCGCGTTCACGGTCGCCAGCCGCTGGACCGATTCTCAGCAATGGCCGCTGGTGGCCGACGTCGACCACAGCTGGTATGTGAAACCCGATGGCAGCCAGTTCCTGTGCTCACCGGCCGACGAGCAACCGTCCGAGCCGTGCGACGCCAAGGCCGAGGAGATCGATGTCGCCCTCGCCATCGACCGCATCAATAACGCGACCAGCTTGGAGATCCGATCGGTTTCCTCCACTTGGGCCGGCTTGCGAACCTTCGCCCCCGATCGTTCGATGATCATCGGTCCCGACCCCGATCGTCCCCAGTTCGTGTGGTGTGTGGGACAGGGCGGCACCGGGATCCAGACCGCCCCGGGAGCCGGGCGTCTGACCTGCGATCTGTTGTTGGACGGCGAACCCGGATCGGCCTTCGACCACTGTGATCTCGATCTCCGGCGTCTGCTTCCCGACCGGTTCCGGTGACGTTCCACCAGGCAGCAACCCAGGGAAGGCGGGGCGAGGGAAATGCGATTGCCATCTTGCGCCGGGCTGTGCCAGACTGTCGGCACCAAGAGGAAGGAGGTGGTCCAACTTGCACGACATACGATTTGGGACCTTGGAGGTGGCTGGCCGCTAGCGGGCAGCTGGACCGTTTGCGAATTCGCAACCAGTCCACCGTCGATCGAGTTGTTCAAGACCGTCCCGCTTGACTACTGCGGCTCGATCGTTCTCCAGCAATCGTGTCCGATGTGACGGTCTATCCGTCACGGAGGTAGTACCCGGAGCCCGGCCGGTGTCCCGTCGAGGGATACCGGTCCGGGTTCTGTGTCGTAGGCGCGTTCAATATCGGGATTTCGGCGGATCTCACCCGCCCAGGCTTTCGCCGCTGATCAGACCCCGCGGCGGGGCGGGAGCCGCTAGTGTGAAGACGTGGAACGTCCTGGAAAGTTCGAGCATTTCCGCTGGATCGGGGACAAGCGGAACCAGATCGTGTACGACGTCGACTCGATGAGCGACACCGCCCGAATCGACGAGCTCATGTTCTCCGGCGCCTACATCTCTTTCGGTCCCGACACGCTGGCCGAGGCCCGCAACCGCGGCTATCGCCCCTTCAATGGCACCGGACACGACTGACGACAAACCGGCTGTCGTCACCATTCGCTCCAGCGGAGGGGCGGTGTTGGACGGTCAGCTCAACCGTTCCACTTCGGTGGAACGCAAGCTCCATCATGCCGTGCTGTTACTTCATGGCTTCCCCTCGGGCGACGTCCATGCCGACATGATCGGCAGCGACATGCCCGAGCTGTGCCGGCGGGTCAGTCGCGAACTCGGCTGGAGCGCCATGACCATCCGCTTCCGGGGCTGTGGCCGCTCAACCGGTGACTTCAGCCTGGCCCGCTGGGTCGACGATTCATCGGCCGCCATCCGCTTCCTTCGGGCCGAGACCCGACCCGACTCACTCTGGGTGTGCGGTTTCGGCACCGGCGGTGCGGTGGGACTTGTGGCGGCGGCAGAGATCTCCGATGTCAGCGGCGCCGCTGCCATCGCCTCACCGGCCGATTTCGACGACTGGGCCGAGGATCCCGACCAGCTACTCCACCACGCTCGCGAGGTTGGGGCCATCGCCGACTCGTCATTCCCCTCCAATCGGGAGCGGTGGGATCAGGAGTTGCGGGAGGTCCGGGCGGTTCGGGCCGCCGAGAAGTTCGGCGATCGACCCCTCCTGGTCCTGCAGGGCTCCGACGATGAGGCCGTTCCCCATTTCGACGCCCGGGCCCTGGCCGATGCCCACGGTCGAGCCGACCTGCGCTTCGTCCAGGGCGGCGGACATCAACTCCGTCACGACCCGAGGGCCATCGCCATCCTCCTCGGCTGGTTGGATCGCCAGGCCCATGACGTGGAGGATCTGTCCCGGCATCGCACCAACGGGAGTTCCTGATTCGTTTGCGGCACTAGGTGGTCCAGGGGGCGGGGGCTTCGGGATTGACGCCATAGGCGTCGAGCGCGTCGACCAGCACCTTGGTATCGATGTCGTCGTCTCGAGCCAGCTCGTAGAGCACGGTGGTCACGATGTGGGCGGCGTCGATCTCGAAGAAGGACCGCAGGGTGTCGCGGTCGTCGGATCGGCCGTAGCCGTCGGTGCCGAGGGCGGTGAAGCGGCCGGGTACGAAACGGGCGATCTGTTCGGGGACCGCTCGCATGTAGTCACTGACGGCGACGATCGGTCCCGGGCAGTCGGCCAGCAGGTTGGTGACCAGCGCCGACCGGGGCGCCGAGGTCGGGTGGAGCCGGTTCCAACGCTCGATGGCCAGGGCCTGTTCCCTGAGCCGCTTGTAGTTGGTGGCACTCCACAGCTCGACACCGACACCCCAGCGCTCGGCCAAATCGATCTGGGCCTGTCGGGCCGGACCCTGTAGGGGGCCCGAGAACAGTACGCTGGCCCTGGCTGGAACACCGTCGGGGCTGGTAGCCCACCGATACAGCCCGTTGACGATCCCCTGCTCCACCCCTTCGGGCATGGGCGGCTGCTCATAGTTCTCGTTGTACAGGGTGAGGTAGTAGAAGACGTCCTCGTTGTCGACGTACATGCGGCGAATCCCGTCCTCCAGGATGACAGCCAGTTCATAGGCAAAGGCCGGGTCATAGCTTTGGCAGGCCGGCACGGTGGAGGCCAGGAGATGGCTGTGCCCGTCCTGATGCTGCAGGCCTTCGCCGGCCAAGGTGGTACGGCCCGCAGTGGCCCCCAGCAGGAAGCCCCGGGCCCGCGAGTCGGCGGCCGACCAGATCAGATCGCCGATCCGCTGGAAGCCGAACATCGAGTAGAACGTGTAGAACGGCACCATGGGCACACCCCGGTGGGCGTAGCTGGTAGCGGCCGCGATCCAGCTGGCCATCGACCCGGCCTCGGTGATGCCTTCTTCCAGGATCTGCCCGTCCGAGTCCTCGGTGTAGGACAGCAACAGCTCATGGTCGACCGGCTCGTACAACTGGCCGAAGGGGGCGTAGATCTCGAACTCACGGAACATGGAGTCCATGCCGAAGGTCCGGGCCTCGTCGGGCACGATGGGGACAACCCGGCGACCGAACCCCTCCTCCCGCATCATGTCCCGGAGCATGGTGGTGAAGGCCATCGTGGTCGAGACCTCACGTCCCCCCGAGCCCTCCCGGGCCGGCTTGAACGGTGTGTCGGTGGGTAGATCGAGGGGACGGTGGGTCACCGTGATCCGCTGTGGTAGCGGACCGTCGAGGGTCTTACGCCGAGCCATCATGTAGTCGTACTCGACCGAGCCGGGTGCCGGCCGGAAGTATGGAGGCAGGCCGTCCTGCAACGACGACTCGGGTATCTCGTCATGGAGCCACAGGCGGTCCCGTAGTTCCATCAGCTGCTTCTTGGTCATCTTCTTGATCTGATGGGTGGCGTTACGGGCCTCGAAACCTTCGCCCAGCGTCCAGCCCTTGATCGTCTTGGCCAGAATGACAGTGGGCTGACCCATGTGTTCGGTGGCGGCCTTGTAGGCGGCGTAGACCTTCTGATAGTCATGACCGCCTCGGGGTAGATTGCGGAGTTCCTCGTCACTCAGGTGCTCCACCAGCTTCCGCAGGCGGGGATCGGGGCCGAAGAAGTGCTCCCGGATGTAGCCCCCCGACTCCACGGCGTAGCGCTGGAAATCGCCGTCGACGGTGGTGTTCATCTTGTTGAGCAACACCCCGTCGACATCACGCTGGAGCAGCTCGTCCCAGCGGGAACCCCACACCACCTTGATCACGTTCCAGTTCGACCCCCGGAAGACGGCCTCGAGTTCCTGGATGATCTTGCCGTTGCCGCGTACCGGCCCGTCCAGGCGCTGCAGGTTGCAGTTGACGACCCAGACGAGGTTGTCGAGGCCGCTACGGCCGGCCAAGGAGATCGAGCCCAGGGTTTCGGGTTCATCGGTTTCGCCGTCGCCCAGGAATGCCCACACCCGAGACTGGCTGGTGTCGTCGATCTTGCGACTGTGGAGGTAGCGCAGGAAGCGGGCGTGGTAGATGGAGTTGATGGGGCCGAGTCCCATCGAGACCGTCGGGAACTCCCAGAACTCGGGCATGAGCCTGGGGTGGGGGTAGCTCGAGAGTCCGTTGCCGTTGACCTCGAACCGGAAATTGTCGAGCTGTTTTGCGGTCAGCCGGCCCTCCATGAACGCCCGGGCGTAGATACCGGGCGCGGCGTGACCCTGGAAATAGACGGCGTCCCCGGCCATGCCGGCTTCCTTGCCTCGGAAGAAGTGGTTGAAGCCCACCTCGTACAGCGAGGCCGAGGAGGCGAAAGTGGACAGATGGCCACCGATGCCGTCGGAGGCCTTGTTGGCCCGGATGACCATGGCCGCCGCATTCCAGCGGATGAAGGCCCGGATGCGGCGCTCGACATGTTCATCACCGGGGAAGAATGTCTGCTGTTCGGTGGGAATGGTGTTGATGTAGTCGGTGGAGATGTGCTCGGCGTTCCCCAATTGCATCTTGCGGGCGTGCTGGTTGAGCCGACCGAGCAGGTAGCGGGCCCTGGTCTTGCCGGCGGCGCTGTTCACGGCGTCGAGCGATTCGAGCCATTCGGCGGTTTCTTGCGGATCGATATCGGGTAGTTGCCCAAGGAAGCCGTCACTCATGATCCTATTGTGCACCGAAGCCCGGTCAATTCGAACGCTTGGTGGGTTCAAAGGTCGGAGCGAGGACGGCGGCGTGAGGGACGGTCCGTCCACGACGATCCGTCCGCCGTGTCTATGATGCAGCCACCCGACCGTGTCCGGAACGACCGTTGATGGAGACCCACCGTGACCCAAGGCCCGCCGCCCGAAACGGACCGGCATCCCGATTCCCCGTTCGGGGAAGACCGATCAGCGCCGACCGTCGTTTACACCGACGGGGCCTGTTCCGGTAACCCGGGGCCGGGCGGCTGGGCGTGGGCCGTCCCCGACGGCCCCCTCGACTCTGGGGCCGAGCCCGAGACCACGAACCAACGCATGGAGCTTCGGGCCGTCCTCGAGGCGCTGGAGTCGATCCACGGACCGGTCGAGGTGTTCTCCGATTCGACCTATGTGGTCAACTGCTTCAACGACCGCTGGTACGAAGGCTGGTTGCAGCGGGATTGGCGCAACGCCCAGAAGAAACCGGTTGCCAATCGCGACCTGTGGGAACCGCTGGTCGAGATCTTCCGACAACGACGCCACGAGCTTTCCTTCACCTGGGTCAAAGGCCACTCGGGCGACGCCATGAACGATCTGGTCGACCGGCTGGCGGTGGAGGCCCGGGACCGGCTGATGGGGGAGAGCGTCGGGCCGGGAGGCGGCGGCCATCGACCGCCGCCGTGGCCGGTGGAACGAGCAGTCGCCGTCACCGGGGTTGCCGACCCCGGGCCGGAACTGATGGATGACCTGGATCAGGTTCTCGGCGGTCTCGACCCCGGTTTCGACATCGTGGTGTCGGGCCTGCGCCGAGGGCCCGAACTCGACGGCGCGGAGATGGCACTGGCCCATCGGCTACCGTTGGCCGTCGTGCTACCGTTCCCCGAGCCGGCTCGAGGCTGGCCCGGGCGACTGCAGCGTCGATTCGAGTCCTGTGTCGAGCGGGCCGAGTGGTTGGTGGAACTCGATGGCGACCCGGCCAAGCCGGGCACCGCGGTTCGCCACCGGGACGAATGGATGGCCGAGGCGGTGGTGGGCTATATCGTCGTGGGCGACAGTGAGTTGGCTGCTCGCCTCGATGAAGTGGGTCTCGGTGTGGTCGTGGTCGACGACTCAGGCGACGGCTGACATCTTGAGCCAACGGAAGGCCTGGTCGACCTCCTCCAACATGGCCAGTGCCAGCTCGACACGGCTGTGGTCCGCATCTTGTCCGGGGGTCAGATCGGACACCAATCGGTAGTGAGCCAAGGTGATGTCCTCGACGGTCGCCGTCTCGTCCAGCCCCAGGACTGCCAGTTGGTGTCGCCGAATCTCCCCCTGGTTTGAAATGGTGTTGGTGGCACGTCGAGTCCCGTTGGGGTGGCTCCCGACGCCGCCTTCGGCGGCATCGAACCGTTGCCGTGACGACCGATCAGACGACGGCTGCAAGTCCGATCGGGATGACACCAGTCGTCGAACCCAGCGAACCCGCTCCGTCCAATCCCCAGATGTCACGTAAATACCCATTGGTCGATCGCCTCAATGATCACCACCCGACCGTCGCTTCGGCCGGGGTGTCCGCCTTGCCGTTGTCTGCGTTGGTGCCGAGGGCGCTGCGGCCCACGGATCCCCTGTTCGATACCGGAGAGTGGTCCGGAGACCGACTCAGATCAACAAGATTGGCCGAAATCGAGAAACGATGGGGGCAATCGGGAAGAATCGCCCAGCCGGCGGCCCGAACGTTGTCATCTGTTTGTCATGCGCGGTGGCTGCGCCCCCGGCGTCCGGGCCCTACTCGACAAAGGCGGCCAGACGTTCCAGGGTCTTGGTCATGCTCAGTACATGGCGATCGGGGTAGCCGACCCATTCATAGATCGGCGGGAATCGGGCCGATCCCCAATCGAAGGTCTCGGTTACCAGGGTGCTGTTGTCCGACAGTGGCTCGAGTTCGTAGCGCCAGATGTGGTGGCCGAGATGACGCCATGCGATAAGCCTGTCCTCGTTGAACTCCACCACCTCGTTGCTGATCTTGTACGGCAGGCCGGACTTCATGTCCATCCCGAAACGGGCGCCGAGATAGAGCCGGTGGGGGTTGTCGTCCTTGCCCCCGACGACGGTGCCCGAACCGTCGATCACATGGTGACTGGCCGGATCGGCCAGCACGTCGAAGATCGTGGCGGCATCGGCCTCGATCTCCCTGGTGACCGACACCGTTCGCTGCTTGCCCATAGTCCTCACCCCTCGACGTGACCGTCCACCTGGTTGCCGATCAGCCTAGGTGCGCCGCAAGCGGCGCCTCAACTTTCGCTCCTTGGATCCGCTCTGGCCCAACGTGCCAGACTGGATTCCTTCGTGTGCATCCTGTTCGCCGAGCGAAAGTCGCGGCACAACCGTGGCGTCCTGACGGCCCGTTACCGACACCGGTTGGTGGCGCTCAGTCCAGTAGGTCCCGTAGCGCAGGCTCCAACGCCTGGTGTTCGAACTCGTAGCCGATCGACTTCAGGGCGGCGGGCACTACCCGCTGACTCTCGAACAGCAGAGAGCTGGCGCGATCCTTGCCGAGAATGAGCCGGGGTCCGAAAGCCGGTATGGGCAGGAGGGTGGGACGGCCGAGGACGTCTCCCAGGGTGTCGACCAGTTCGGCGTTCGTCACCGGGTTCGGGGCGGTGAGATTGAAGGGCCCGGCGGCATGGCCGTGTTCCAGCAAGTGGATGATGGCGTTCACCTCGTCGTCGATGTGTATCCAGGACACGTACTGCGCTCCGTCGCCGAACTTGCCGCCCAATCCCAGTTTGAACAGCGGTACCAGCTTGGACAGCGCCCCTCCCGCGGTGGAGTAGACGATGCCCGTCCGCAGAAAGGCGGTTCGGATTCCAGCATTCATTGCGGGCTGGGCCGCCGCCTCCCACTCCCGGCACAAGTCGGCCAGGAAGCCCGATCCGACCGCACTGGTCTCGGTCAACTCCTCCGATCCCCGGTCGCCGTAGTAGCCGATGGCCGAACCGGAGAGAAACACCGAAGGGGGGCGCTCGAAACCGGCACAGGTGGCGGCCAATAACGCCGTGCTGTTCACTCGGCTCTCGACCAGGACCCGTCGGTAGTCGTTGGTCCAGCGACGATCGCCGATGCCGGCTCCGGCCAGGTTGATGACCGCATCCACCCCCTCCAGTGATTTGTCGTCGATCTCGCCGTTGCTCGGTTTCCAGAACACCTCGTCGGCCCCCGGGTCGGGCGGTCTGCGTACGATACGGATCGGCCGGTGTCCGTGCTCGGAAAGAGCTCGGTGCAATGCGGTACCGATCAGGCCACTGGATCCGGTGATGGCGACGTCCATACCGTGCAGTGTAGGGGAGTGCAGTCTACGGGGGATCGGTGATGCGATAGGGTTGGCCCGGTGAGTACCAGGATGCTCCTCCTGCTGTCGCTGGTGTGCGGTCTGGCCATCCTCGGAGCCTTCGCCCTCCAGCTGCTGTTGGCCTGAAGGTCGCCTGCCCGCCGCTGGTTCCGTCGACCACACCACCGGGAAGCCACGGCGGCCGGTCGGCGGCACTAGTATCCGAAGGGCAACGACTCGGCCCGAGTCGGTCGGTCCAACGGAGGTGGTTTCCCTGAGTTCCGAACAGAGTTCCGGACAGAGCGGTTCCAAGCATTTCGACGTCGCCGTCATCGGCGGCGGACCGGCCGGCTATGCCGCCGCGCTCTACGGTGCATCGGCCGGATTGTCGATCGCCCTGGTCGAGCACAACAAGATGGGTGGCACCTGCCTCAACGTGGGTTGCATCCCGGCCAAGGAGCTACTGGAGACGGCAAGCGTCTTCCGCACGGTGACCCACGCAAAGGACTTCGGGATCGTGGCCGAACCTCACGGAGTGGAATGGGCCAAGACCCTCAGTCGCAAGCAGGCCATCATCGATCAGCTCGTCGGCGGTCTCACCGGGCTGCTCAAGAACCGTAAGGTGACCCTCCTCGACGGCACGGGGAGACTGGGCTCGGACCATCGCACCGTTCATGTCGGCGGAGGAGCCTCGGGCGAAACCTCCGTCACCGCCGACAACATCATCCTGGCCGCCGGATCACTGACCCGGTCGCTGCCCGGCTTCCCCATCGACGACTTCCGGATCGTGACCTCCGATCAGCTGCTGTCGATCCGCGAACTGCCGTCGTCCGCCATCGTCATCGGCGGCGGCGCCATCGGTTGTGAGTTCGCTTCGATGATGAGCGATCTGGGAACAAAGGTCACCATCCTCGAATACATGCCCAAGATCCTGCCCGGCTGTGACGTCGACGTGACCAGGGTTGTGGAGCGATCGTTCAAGAAGCGAGGCATCGACATCCACACCGGGGTGGCGGTCCAGAGTCAGACCACCAACGACGACGGTGTGACGGTGACCTTCGGTGAGAACCAGCAGCTGACGGCCGAGACGGTGGTCATGTCGGTCGGCCGACGGCCGGCCTCGGAGACCCTTGGTTTGTCCTCCACAGGAGTACAGGTCGATGACCGGGGCTTCATCCTGGTCGACGAGAACTGCCGGACGACGGCACCGCGAGTGTGGGCAGTGGGTGATGTCATCAACACACCCCAGCTGGCCCACGTCGGATTCGCCGAGGGCATCCTGGCCATCACCGATGTCCTCGGTGAGGCAACAAGGCCGGTTGACTACGACAAGGTCCCATGGTGTATCTACTGCCACCCCGAGGTCGCCTTTGCCGGCCATTCCGAGGAGTCGGCCAAGGAGGCGGGCTACGACGTGGTGGTGTCGAAGCACCGCTTCACCGGCAACGGTCGGGCCATGATCGTGGGCGAGACCGATGGGCTGGTCAAGGTCATCGCCGAGAAGCAGGCCGACGGAACCGGCGGTCGGATCCTTGGTGTGCACATGGTCGGCCCGTGGGTGACCGAGCAGCTGGGTCAGGGTTACCTGGCCGTGAACTGGGAGGCCACCGTGGACGAGGTCGCCCACTTCATCCAGCCCCACCCGACCATGAGCGAGCTGTTCGGCGAAAGCGTCCTGGCCCTGACCGGACGGTCGCTGCACGGATAGCGGGGCCGACCGTCTCGTCCAACTAGAGTTGAGTACCCAACCCTTCGCCGGAGTACGACTTCAACGGAGCCCTCACGTCCGACCCACACCACACCATCCCACACCGCCCATCGACACCAGGAGTTGAGAATCAGTGGCAGAAATCGAGATGCCCCAGCTAGGCGAAACCGTCACCGAAGGCACCATCACCCGATGGTTCAAGAACGTGGGTGACGCGGTGGCCCAGGACGAGGTGTTGTTCGAGGTCTCCACCGACAAGGTCGACTCCGAAGTCCCGTCGACGGCCGGCGGCACCCTGACCGAGATCCTGGTACCCGAGGGCGAGACGGTCGAGGTTGGTACGGTACTGGCCGTGGTGTCCGATGGTGCTGCGCCGGCCGCCGACGCCGGCGTGCCAACCGCCGAGTCCCAGCCGGCGGCACCGGCTCCGGCCGAGCCTGCTACGCCGCCGCCGGCCCCCGAGCCCGAGCCTGTCGCGGCACAGCCGGCGCCCGCCCCGCAGCCGGCTCCGGCCGAGCCTGGGTCCACCCGTCAGCCGGAGGTGGCCGCCGAGTCTGCGCCGGCCTCGGAGACCCCGTCCCCGGCCGATGGCGACGGTGGAGGATCGGGCACTGAAGGCAAGGTGTTGTCGCCGGTTGTCCGTCGACTCATCGCCGAATACGACATCGACGTCAACAACATCACCGGCACCGGTCTCGGTGGTCGAATCAGTCGGGACGATGTCCAGCGGTACATCGAGGCCAACAAGCTCACGTCGTCGGAATCGTCGGAATCGCCGGCTGAGCCGGCGCCCCCGCCCCCGCCCCCTCCGGCGCAAGCACAACCGGCGCCCCAAGCGGCTCCGGCCGCTCAGCCTGCACCACAGCCGGCCCCC
>JAHEJM010000111.1:0-7472 GCA_024638815.1 Acidimicrobiales bacterium
CCGGGGACGAGGTGGCCATCGCCGATCTGTCCGATGCGCTGGGAGCCGAACTGCTGGCCGAACATCCGTCGGCCGACGCCATCGAAAGCGTGCTGGCCATGGTCCGCACCTATTCGCTGCGCCGCAAGATGAAGGGCCGAGGCCCGGGCTCCGCGCCACGCCGGGCCTACGACGCCGGGCCCGGCCGCTGATCGGGGTCGGTCACCTCGGTCACCGGGTGGCGGCGATGTCGACGAGGGCGTTCACCGCACGGTCCAACTCGGCGTCGGTGTTGTAGTAGTGCACCGACAGCCGGAGCAGGGGTGGCAGCTTCCGGCGGGTGGAGTCGACGAGGGTCGACTCGGGTGCCGACACCGAGATGTTGATCCCTCTCCGGGCCAACTCGGCCTCGACCTCGTCGGCGGGGTGACCGTCGATGGCCGTGGTCACCAGTCCGCATCGCCGTCGACCGAGGTCGTAGACCGGGAACCCGGCCGCCGTCAGCCGGTTCCGCAGAGATCGGGCCAGCTCGACCACTCGATGCTCGATCCGATCCAGGCCGATGGCCAACGCCTCGTCGGCCGCCCGCCCCAGCCCAAGCACGGCGGCGTAGTTGAACTCCCAGTTCTCGTACCGACGGGCGTCGGGACGGATTCGATACGAGTCGACGGCCGTCCACGACGCCCCGTGATGATCAAGCATGGCCGGCTGCATGCGGTCCAGCATGGCATCGGAGACGAAAAGGAAACCGGTGCCTCTCGGTCCCCGGATGTACTTGCGACCGGTGGCCGACAGGAAGTCACATCCGATGGCCTCCACATCGATGGCCATTTGCCCGACCGTTTGGCAGGCGTCGAGTAGATAGGGAACGCCGGCGTCGGCGGCCACGGCCCCGATTTCGGCCGCCGGGTTCACCAACCCGCCGTTGGTCGGAGCGTGGGTGATGGCGATCAGCGCGGTGCGATCATCGATCAGGCCGGCCAGGGCGTCCACGTCGACCGCCCCCGATTCATCGCACGGGGCGACCACCGTCTCTGTGCCGAAGTGGTCGCGGGCGTGGAGATAGGCGACGAAGTTGGCTCCGTAGTCGGCTTCGGAGGTGATGATGGTGTGACCTTCGCCCAGTTCCCGTGTCAGCCGGACCGAATGGAACGCCTGAAGCCAGGCCACGGTGGCGTTCTCGACCAGGGCGATCTGGTGGCGCTCGGCCCCGACGAGACCGGCACACGAGCCGTAGACGGACTCGATGTCGTCAGCCCGGGCCTCCGCCGCCTCGTAGCCTCCGATGTCGGCCTCCAACTCCAGATACCCGATCTGGGTGGCCACCACGGTCTCGGTCATGAGTGAGGCCCCGGCGTTGTTGAGGTGGATCCGGCCGGCACAGCCCGGCGTGCGGTTGCGGAACTCCTCGACCTCGGACTGGGTGATCGCATTGGTCATCACCCCGGTCAGGGTACGCGCCGGCCGGCGGCCTGGCCACGGTGCTCAGAGGTCGCGGTGCCGGGAGGTCGCGGTGCTCAGAGGTCGCGGTGCTCAGAGACCACGGTGCTCAGAGGTCACGGGTGCTCGGAGGTCGCGGTGCTCAGAGGTCACGGGTGCTCGGAGGTCGCGGTGCCGGGAGGTCATACCATGAGCCGGTGGAAGCCGAGATCACCGTCACCGTTGTGACCGCAGTGGCGGCCGCTTCCTTCCTGATCGGCCTGGCCAAGGGTGGGCTTCCCGGGTTGGGGCCCGTCATCACCGTGCTGGTGGCGCTGGCCGTGCCCGCCACCGTCGCCCTCGGCGTGCTGTTACCTCTGCTGATGGTGGGCGATGTCGCTGCCCTTTGGGCCCTGCGAGGTCACGTCGAACGGTCGATCGTCACCACACTGTTGCCGGGGGCGGTGGTGGGGGTCGGCCTGGCCTCCATGGTGCTGACCTCGTTGTCGCCCGAAGCCCTGGAAGTCGGGATCGTCGTGGTCGTGCTGTTGTTCGCCGCATACCGGGCCGCCGTACTGTCGGGCCGGGAGCCGGGGCTGGGTGTGTCCCGGGCCGTGGCGTCCAACGCCGGCGGTACCGCCGCCGGGTTTGCCGCCGGCATCACGTCGACCGTGGCCCATTCCGGCGGTCCCCCCATCGCCATCCATCTGCTGGCCCACAACCTGGCCCCCATCCGATTCGCCGGCACGTCGGCCGGCATCTTCTGGGCCGTCAATTGGCTGAAGGTGCCGGGCTATGCCGTGGCCGGTCTGTTCGACCTCGACCTGTTGCAGGGGCTGGCGCCGACCGCCCTGCTCATCCCGCCCGGTGTGCTCCTGGGCCGGTGGGCGGTTCGGCGGTTGCCGGCCCGTCCGTTCGAGGTCCTGGTCTTGATCGGAATGGTGGTTGGCGCCGGGCTGCTGCTTGCCACTTGAGTCGGTGCGCCCGCACGGGAGCCACCCTCTCGGAACCACTGGCGCGCCACGGCGCCGAGGCACCGAGCGGTTCGGGGTGGTTCCGGGTCAGCGCTGGTAGATCGGGGTGATGGTGGCCCGGGCCAGGGTGTTGCCGAACATGTTGAAACCGCAGATGGCCGGGGTCACGTCGTCGTTGATGGGCAGTGACTCCACGCTCAGGGCGTGCACGGCGAAGATGTACCGGTGCGGGCCGTGACCCTCCGGCGGGGCCGATCCCAGATAGCCGGGCAGGCCGGCGTCGTTGCGGAGTTGGCCGGCGCCGTCCGGGAGTCTGGACCCGTCCTGGGAGCCGGCATCGGTGACCAGCTCGGTGACCGATGCCGGAATGTTGTAGACGACCCAGTGCCAGAACCCGCTGCCGGTGGGAGCATCGGGGTCGAAGCAGGTGACCACGAAGCTCTTCGTTTCCTCCGGGAAGCCGGACCAGGCCAGATGGGGTGACACATCCTCGCCTCCGGCGCCGAAGATGCCGCTGACCTGGGGCATCGACAGCATCTCGCCGTCGGTCGAGTCGTTGCTGGTGACGGCGAACGAGCCGACCTCGGGCAGAAACTCGTACGGGCTGGGAGGACGTGCAGTCATTGGACTCTCCTTGTCGCAGGGTGGACGCCGCGTTCACGACACCAGCGACAATAGCCGATCTCCACCGCCCCATCAGGACCGGATGGGGGACAGGAGACACACGAACGCCCGGACCGGAGATGGGTCCGGGCATCGTTAGTGCGGGCCCAAAACCCCGCACACCCGGACCATTCGGCCCGGGTGTACAACCCAGCTCCAATATGCTCTCGCATCATTCTTCTGTTGCGCCTCGTGGGCGCCACGGTTGAGAGAATGGGGGAGAATTGCAGCTGGGCTCGACGGTCGATCGTTGCTCAGTTAGCTGTCACAACGTCGAAGATCCACGTCCTGCGTTCTGTGCGGCAGATCATCCTTGCGGCGGATCATCCACTGGTTTGTAGATGTGGTCCTCCTGTCGGCGGAGATGTGTCGCTTTGTCCTGTTGCGACAACGAACAGGTTAGTCGCGTTTCACGATCTGTCAACAGGAATCGAGCAGCACGATGAACCTTTGATGGGGAGGCCGACAGCCATCGCGAAGAACTATTGCATTGAAATATCCGGGTTGGGAATCCGGTGGCTTCGTCGTCCCGGTGGTGACCTTCGGATCGAATTGCCGACTCGACTACAACCGGCGACAATCTCCCGCTAGGATCAGCAAGTACACCAGACGCGCACTTGCCTCCGGCCGGTGCCCGGTCCCTGTCTATGGCTCCACCCGAGTCGGCGGTGATCTGGGTTTCGGGCCGCAAGTGAACCGAACAGCTAGGCAACGAAAAGGGTTTGTGGTCCGGGAAAGGGCAACCACCAGGTGTCGTCCGGTGTGGAGGCGTGCAAGGCGGTGCATCCGTGCCGAATGGCGAGGAGAACTCATCGGCCGACAGTGGCGGTCGTGGTCTTCCGGCCCGGAGCGGACGGCGGGAACCAGTCCTGGAGCGAAGAAATGGCAGAGCTGTACGAGAACGCGAAAAGGATCCTCACCGACGGCGCCGCAGTCGAGGCGCTGTCGAACCAACAGGACCAATCCGGGTTCTCGGCCACGCTGTCGGCCATCGATTACGGCCTGCCGGTTGTGGTTGATGCTCTGCGCAGTCGGGCCGAGGACTCGACCGGCATCGTCGATCTGCTCAATCGGCTCCGGACCATGGAGACGGCCGAGCTCGACACCGACGCGATGTGGACGCCCAACTCGGCCCGGGCCACCCAGGGTCCCGACTACGCCCGTCTGCTGCTCCAGCCCAACCACGGACGGTCGGGAATAGATGCGGTGGTGACCAAGTTGGCCGACCGGGCCCGGGTTTCGACCCCGGTGGCCGAAAGCGTGCTGGCTGCCGCGGCGTGGACCGTGTGCGGGTTGCTCAAGCACATGTGCGGGCCCACCGTCGACCGCCATACCATGCTGGCGTTGTTGCAGCAGGAGCGTGACAGCCTGGCCGTCGACGGCTGGGATCCCTGGCTCCGGGCGGTCGAGAGCGAGCGCATGGCCATCATGGCGATGGACACCACCGAGGTCCCCGCCCCGGAACGGCCGTTCATGGCGTCCGATCAGCGATCGGGCCGGTATCCGCCGCCGGTCAGTCGCCCGGCCCGCCAGTCACCGCCGACTGGACCCTCGGCACCGACGTACCCACCCGAGGATCGCCAGGGTCGTCACTCCGGCGGGTCCGGGGAACCCGGTCGACATGGCCGGGACCGGCTCGGACGCTATGGCGACTTCGACGGCGGCCGAGAGTCCTTCGATGTCGACGACCGATCCCGGCCTCCGGGGGGAGGTCTCGACGGTGTGCCTCCGCCGCTGAGTCCTCGGCGTAGAACCGATCAGCGTCCTCAGCCGGCCCGCCACCGCCCCCTGACCCAGAGCCAGGGCGTGGCTCGCCACACGCGGCCCCGGGCTGCGGCGCCCCCATCACCATCACGTCGGTGGTGGCCCGTGCTGCTCGGTGTGTTGACGGTGGCGGTGCTGGCCGCCGTGGTCTTCTGGTTGCTCAATCGCGACGACGGCGATACGGCGGCAACCCTGGATGACGCCGGCCAGGCCATCGGCGCCGAAAGCGAGTCCGCCGACGCCGAGGGCGAGGGGACCGGTGTCGCCGACGGGTCCACGGAGGCCGAGACCCTTGGCGCGGTCGGCGACGGGTCGGTCGAGACCGAACAGCCAGGGGCTCGCGCCATCTCCGCCGACACCCTGGTGACCATGCAGGTTCCCATGGTCGACGTGTTCGGGGGATCCGATGCCGAAGGTGTCATGAGTCTCGAGTTCCTCCCCTACACCGGCGAAGTCTGCTTCGAGGTCCGAGCCTCGGGACTGGCCACTCCCTTCGACGGTCACATCCACGCCGGCACCGCCCAGGAGAAGGGCGGCATCGTCGTCGACTTCGGCGCACTCGAGGACGGGAGCACCGGATGCCTGGAGAACGAGCCGAATGACATCCAGGCCGTCCTGGCCGAGCCCACCGCCTACTACACCGAGATGCACGATCCCGATCGTGACAACGGACCGGCAATCCGAGGACAACTGTCGGAAGCGACCGACCTGAACGATCCCGAGGGCGTGCTCGGTCGTCCGTTGCCCGGCAGCGACGGCCCGGAGAACATCGACCCCGACGGCGGTGGCGCCCAGATCGAGATCGAGGGTGGCTCCATCATCCTCGAGGGCGCCGTGGCCGACGAGGCGGCGGCCCAGCAGGTCAGGGACTCGCTGGCCGGTATCGATCTCGGGGAGAGCGCAGTGGACGACCAGCTCTCCATCGAGGAGGGGTCTCCGCTACCCAGCGGTCGGATCGTGGTATCCGACGCAATTTTCTTCGATGTCGGCTCGGCCGAGCTGTCCCAGTCCGATACTGCCGTTCTCGACCTGCTGGCCCGAATTTTCCAGGCCCGACCGACCTGGTCGATGACCATCGTCGGACATACCGACAGCACCGGCAACGACGTGGTCAATCTCGAGTTGTCGTTGGCCCGGGCCGATGCCGTGCGTACGGCCCTCGTCGACCGTGGCGTCGAAGCGATGTCGCTCAAGATCCGGGGTGCCGGTGCCACCGAGCCCCGGGCCGAAAACACCACCGAGGACGGGCGCAGCCAGAATCGTCGGATCGAATTCGAGATCGAACCCCGGTAGGCGGCAAAGCCCTGAATGGGGTGTGCCGGAATGGGGTGTATATGTCGAATCCGCTGCGAGCCCTCGCCGTAAGCACAGGGTAAGTTGCCCAGAATTATCCCAAAAGGGCGATTTGCACTGGACAATTCTCCACAAAGCCTCGCTTTTCACGTGCGTTCTGAGCACACTCAGTGCAGACGCCCCGAACCGCCTGGGGCGTCGCCCCGATCAGAGGTGGGGGTGCTGTCCGCCGCTAAGCACCCCCACCTCAATTTCTTTTTTCGGGCTCGGTGGTGACCAACCGATCGATCACCTGACCGAAGAACGAGTTCATGGCTTCGGGGTCGTCGAGCAGGCTGGTGAAGTGGCGTTCGATCCCGGCCAGGTGGGTGGTCGAGGCTCGCCGGAGCAGTCGCCGACCGTCTCCGGTGATCACGGCCTGAATGGTCCTGCCGTCGTCGGGGTCGGCCCGGCGTTCCACCAGGCCCTGTCTGGACATGCGGTCGACGAGACGGCTGCAGTTCGATGGCGAGATGAGGACCGAGCGGGCCAGGCGGCCCATGGTCAGATGGCCGCCGGCCTCGTGGAGCTGGACCAGGACGTCGTACCAGTCCAACGGGAGCTCGTGCCGTTCCTTGAGCTCTCGATCGAGTTCGTTGGTGACCAGGCGATGAGCCTGGAGAAACCGCCTCCAGGCGGTGAGGCTGTCGGGTCGGGGTCGGATGCCGGCCGTTCGTCGTTTCGTCGCGCCCACGGTGGTTCACAGTAGGCCAATATGTTTGCAGTTGCAAATAGTTTGCGACCTCCATACACTATTTGCAGATGCAAAAGAGCATTGCCCCCAACTTCGAGGATTGCGATGACCAGCACCCAGACCGTCGATGTGCGCCGAGCCGACGATCGTTTCCACACCAGGATCGACTGGCTCGACAGCCGCCACAGCTTCAGCTTCGGCCCCCACCGTGATCCCGGCAACGTGAACCACGGTCTATTGATCGTCTCCAACGACGATGTGGTGGCTCCCGGTGGTGGGTTCGGCCGACACCCCCACAATGACATGGAGATCGTGACCTGGGTTTTGCAGGGCGAGCTCGAACATCGGGACTCGGCCGGCAACCACGGAGTCATCTATCCCGGCCTGGCCCAGCGCATGAGCGCCGGAACCGGTATCTGGCATTCGGAGATGAACGCCTCGGCCACCGAGCCGGTCCACTTCGTGCAGATGTGGGTTGTGCCCGACACCGTCGGCGTGGAACCCGGCTACCAGCAGACCGACGTGAACGAGGCCCTCGGGTCGGGTGAACTGGTGATTGTCGCCTCCGGGTCCGAGAATGCGGCCATCACCATCAATCAGGCCGACGCCACCATGCGGGTGGCCCGTCTCCAGCCCGGCGGATCCGT
>JAHEJM010000111.1:7572-13452 GCA_024638815.1 Acidimicrobiales bacterium
ACGAGGCCCTCGGGTCGGGTGAACTGGTGATTGTCGCCTCCGGGTCCGAGAATGCGGCCATCACCATCAATCAGGCCGACGCCACCATGCGGGTGGCCCGTCTCCAGCCCGGCGGATCCGTAACCCTGCCCGACAACCGCTATGTCCATGTCTTCGTGGCCAGGGGCCAGGGCGAACTCGCCGATACCGGCGCAGTGACCGGTTCGGATACCGCCACGAGCCTGCACACCGGCGACGCCGTCCGCCTCACCGACGCCGCCGTTCGGCCTCCGGCCTCACTAACCAAGTTCGCCTCCGGCGAACTCGACGCCGGTCTGTTGAGCTTTACCGCCTCAGCCCCGGCGTCGTCCGCAACGTCCGAAGGCGTGCCCGCAGACGCACTCACCGAAATCATTGTCTGGGACTCCAGCCTCAGCGTGCGCTAGAACCTGGCCGGACAAGGTCTGAAACTACTCCCGTTGTGTGGGCTGCGGCCCGGGTGGTGGGGTTTCGTTCGCTGTCGCCGGCCTGGTATGCCAGATGGCTTGGCCCCTCGGACCGGCTCGCCGGTACAGCGTGAGGTTTCGTTGGTGCAGGTCACGGTGGCACGGGCCGCACACCAGCGCCAGGTTGTCGATGTCGGCACGCCCCTTCGCCAGGAGGTTCTACCAGCGTCAAGTTCGCCGAAGGCGAACTTGGTTAGTGAGGCCGGAGGCCGAACGGCGGGCTTCACAGCGCTGGACCGACGCCCCACACCGCACACAACCCCGATCCCGCACCGCCAAGGCCAGAAACTGGGCCACTGATGCATGTCTTCGGGTTCGACCCAGCCACAGCGGTCGACCAGCCGAGTCGGTGAACAGGGCATAGATTGGCGATGACTCCGCATAGCGGGCGAAGGCGTCGTCGCTGATTGGGCCCGAGCCGTGCTGGGTGGCCGGGCGCCGGCCGATATCGTCCAGTCCGATCGACACCACAACTGATGGCTTGGACCCACCGCTGGTGGTGCCGTCGAAGAACCCTGCGGCAGCGTCGAATAGGCGGTGCTCCCATCGATCATGCTCACCGGCGGGCACGTCCCTGCCACCGTCGGCGTGATAGGCGGCGTCGGCGGCGGCGCAAATCTGGTTCCAGATCCGGTCGATCGTCGAGTCCGGCCCTTCCAGCACCACGGTGGCCAAGTCGGGTTTGCCCTCGCCGGCCGGTTTGAACCCCCGGCGGCACCGGCGGGCCTCCATCTGGCGGCGGTACTGGTCGTTGACCTGGTCACGATCGGCGGTGTCCTCCAAATAGCGGTCCACCACGTGATCGGTTTGGCCGGGGGATAACCCCGCCACGTCATCAATAAGCGGCTCGGGGATGGCGCCGGTATCGGGATCGGCCGCTTTGGTCAGGGCATCCAAGGAATCAGGCACGATCGACCCATCTGCCACGCTGGCTCCCAATGTGGGGTTGGCGGCCATCGCTGCAGCCCTGCGGGCGTCACGATTGGTGGAGCGCCTGGACCTCCCCCGGCCACCCAACAAGCTGCGGGTGCGTTTCCGGTCTGAGGCCAGGTCCTGAGAAGAGCCGGCCACCCGGGCCGCGGCCATCAGCCGTTCCCGCTCGAGGCGTTGTTCGTACCGATCGGCTCGTTGGATCAGTTCCCGGTCACCTAACAGGCCGAGCGACGACATCAACCGCTCGAACAGGGCATCGAGATCGACAACATCAAGCCTGTCGGAGAATAGATCCGTCTTCGGACCCTTCGCCCCGCCGGTGTGGAACAGTTGTTCGGCCAACGTCATGCCACAACACTACAAAGGCGGTGTGACACTCAAGACCGGTCGACCCACCGGGGTTGGCATCAGGTGAGCCTCAACCGGAGTCCTTTTGGTCAGGCGTCGACCGCAGGATCAGTTGCCGGACACGCGGTTGCGGATGTGGCGCTCGATCATCGGCACCTGGTCGCCCTCTACCGAGGCCCGGGCCCCCATGAAGGCGGCGCCGTGGCCGAGGAGACCGATCCAGATGTCGGTGGGTAACACGAAGCTGACCAGAAAGCCGATGATGGCGCCGACCACATAGCCGGCCCACCCTCCGATCAGTCCGTGACGGAGCGCCCGTGACTGGGGTATCCAATCGGGTGCCATCCGCAGGGCGACGAAGAGACCGATCAGCGAGACCGAGAGAAGGGGAAAGATCATGGCGACATGCTCCTAGGCAGAGATCTTGGCCGGCCGGCGAGGCCGGGGGAGGACGCCGAAGGCCGGGGCGCCGTAGTCAAAGGGGCGCCGTTACTACAACAGTACGCGACTACCGACCCATGTGGGAATCGGGAATAACCCTGAGCTGACCCTGAGGCCGGCCGACGGAGCCGACCGATGGTCAGCCGGATTCGTCACCACCCTCCACGGGTCGGGTGGCCACCATGGTCAGCACATCGTAGGCGGCGGCCACCTCACCGTTCTGGTTGACCACCTGGGTGTCCCACGCCACCTCGCCGTAGCCGGCGCCCGGTCGCAGGCTCTTGCGTTTGCAGGTGAGCGTGACCGTCAGCGTGTCGCCGGGATAGGTGGGCTTGGCGAATCGCAGATGGTCGAGGCCGTAGTTGGCCAGGACCGGTCCCGGGTCGGGGTCGACGAACAGTCCGGCCGCCGCTGACACCACGAAGTAGCCGTGGGCCACCCGACCCTCGAAGATGGGCGACGCCTTGGCCGCCTCCTCGTCCATGTGGGCGTAGAAGGTGTCGCCGGTGAGGTCGGCGAACCGCTCGATGTCGTCGATGGTGATGGTGCGGGGCTCGGTGACCACCGAGTCGCCCACCTCGAGGTCCTCGAAGTGGAGCCGGAAGGGATGGCCCTTGTCGGTCGAGCGGGGCGCTCCGGTCTGGTACTCGCCGGTGACGGCGGTGAGCGCGGCCGGTGAACCCTGGACGGCGGTGATCTGCAGGTGGTGCTTGACCGCCCGCATGCCGCCCAGCTCCTCGCCCCCGCCGGCTCGACCCGGCCCGCCGTGAACCAACCCGGGCAGGGGTGAACCGTGGGGCGTGTGGGTCTTGATGGTGGCGTCGTCGACCACCAGCACCCGCCCGTGGTGGGGGGCGATACCGACGGCCAGGCACGCTCCCTCCCCGGCATCGGGGGTGAAGACCGAGGCCACCAGGCTGCCCCGGCCCAGTGCCGCCAGCTCCACCGCCTCGTCGACCGAGCCGTAGCCGACGATGGTGGACACCGGCCCGAAGGCCTCGACCTGATGCACCGCCTCGGCCCGGGAATCGGTGGCCGTCAGCAGGGTGGGTGACATGAACGCCCCGTTTTCGGTGTCGACGTCGCCCAGGTCGAGGCTGTCGAACACCGGGGTGGCCGCCGCCGACAGCTGCTCCACCGCGGCCCGGACCTCGGCCCGCTGATCCAGCCCGGCCAGCGCTCCCAGTTTGGTCTCCGAGTCGCCGGGGTCGCCGGCCTTGACCTGGCCCAGCGCGGCCACCAACGCGTCGGTCACCGCGTCCTTTCGGCCCTCGGGCACCAGGATGCGGCGGATGGCCGTGCACTTCTGGCCGGCCTTGGTGGTCATTTCGCCCACCACTTCGGCGATGTAGGCGTTGAACACCGGCGAGCCCGGTTCGGCCTCGGCTCCCAGGATGGCGCAGTTGAGCGAGTCGGCCTCGGCCGTGAACCGAACCGCGTTCTCGATGACGGTCGGGTGCTTGCGCAGCATGGCGGCGGTGGCGGCCGAACCGGTGAAGGCCACCGAGTCCTGGCCGTCCAGGCGGTCGAAAAGGTCGCCCAGCCCGCCGCACACCAGCTGGATCGAACCGGCCGGCAGCAGCTCGGACTCGACCATCTGGCGAACCAGGGCTTCGGTCAGGTAGGCGGTGGGGGAGGCCGGTTTCACCACCGACGGCACCCCGGCCAGGAAGGCGGGGGCGAACTTCTCCAGCATGCCCCAGCACGGGAAGTTGAAGGCGTTGATCTGCAGGGCGATGCCGTGGCGGGAGGTGCCGATGTGGGTGGCCAGGAACGAGCCGTCCCGGGACTGGGGCTCGGTCGGGCCGTCGATGTAGACGGTGGCGTCGGGCAGCTCGCGGCGGGCCTTGGAGGCATAGACCATGAGCACGCCGATACCGCCCTCGATGTCGATCCACGAGTCACCGCGGGTGGCCCCGGTGGCGGTGGAGATGGCGTACAGCTCCTCCTTGCGCTCGGCCAGGTACTTGCCCAGGTTGCGCAGGATGGTGGCCCGCTGATGGAAGGTCAACGACCGCAGTTCCGGCCCGCCGGTCGATCGCCCGTAATGGCGGATGGCGCCGAAGTCGAGGTCGTGGGCTCCGAGGGCGGCCACCGGCGCCCCGGTGGCGGCGTTGCGCAGGATGCGGGGGTCGCCGTCGCTCGGTGCGTGCCAGTTCCCCAGCACGTAGTTGGCCAGCATGGGTGCGTCGGTTGCGGTGAGTGTGGTCATGGCCGTGATGCTTCCTTGATCGTCGTTGACCGGGTCGAAAGTCCGGGAGGACGACGTCCGTCCGTCCACCGCCTCTCACAGTAGGCGCGTTCCGCCACCGGCATCGAGGCGAGCAACGCCCCCCACCAACTTTGAGCCGCTCCCGACCCTTTGTCGTCCAACTTTGAGCCGCTTCCGACCCTTGTCGTCCAACCTTGAGCCGCCGACGACCCAGCAACGGGTCGCTGGAGGCTCGAAGTTCGTGGGGTTTGGGGTTGGGGCTAGTCCCGGTCGGAGGCCAGATGCCCCCGGCGATGACCGCCCTGCCAGTCCTCGTACTGTGGCGCGTCGCTGACCCCACCCAGGATGTTGAGTTGCGGCACCTCACGCATGCTGCGCTTCATCTCGGCGAAGCCGGGGAAGGCGGCCAGCGTGGTCACCGCCTCCCACAGCCGCACGGCATCGGCGTCGTCGGGAACCCGGGAGATGACCGGCCCGAAGAACGACATTGTGGTGGCATGGTCGGCGTCGTCGGGCAGCCAAAAGGTGATGATCGGGGTGCCGACGTCGTGGCCGGTCCGACTCAGGGCCAGCTCGGATTCGTTGTCCAGCATGGTGTCCCAGGCGGTGTTGTCGAGGTGGTCGGCAAAGGCGGTGTCGAGCCCGGCGGCGGTCAGGACCTCCTCGGCATGGTCCCGGGTGCTGAGATAGGACCGCATGCCCGAACCCTCGGGTTTGTCCCAGAAGCTGCGGCCGTAGGCGGTGACCAGCGGCCCCAGCGCCTCCCGCCCCAGTTCGTGGCGCACAGCAGCCGCCACCCGGAGCATACGCAGGCCGGCGGTGTGGCCCTGTTCGTACTCGGGTGGGAACTCGGTTGCGTAGTCCTTGTCCTTGTTGATCAGCCGGAGCGAGATGAACCGCCAGTCCACCTTGTAGTGACGTTGGGCCGCCACCTTCTCGATCCACCGGGAGGTGATCCAGGCGAACGGACACACCGGATCCCAGAAGAACTCGATGTCACACTCCGGGTCGGATTCGGGCGGATCGGTCGGGATGTCGGCAGCAGTCGCAGTCACCCGGTCAACCCTACGGCTCGCCCGTCCCGCCGGTCAATCGAGGTGTCAGCCCGTCTTCTGCTCCTCCCGCAGATACTGCCGGGTCTTGCGTTCCTCGACCTGGCGGCCGTCGACCCAGTAGGCGAGGGCATGGAAGGCGAGGGCGAAGCCCCAGGCCGCGGTGATGATGTAGGCCCAGTTGATACCGCCTTCACCCCAGGCGTCGAGCAGCCAGAAGAAGGCGTTGATGATGACAAACGCGCCGGCGTGCCACATGAGCCCGGTCAGGTACTTGGCTCTCTTGGCCGCCCGCTCCTCGGGCGTCAGTTCGGGTTTTTCGGCCATGGTGATCTCTATTCGTGCTGTGGTGATGTCCAGTCATGTCGCATGACGAACGCGTACCAACACATCATCACCCGAAGATCGA
>JAHEJM010000112.1 GCA_024638815.1 Acidimicrobiales bacterium
ACCTCGACCTCCGAATCGTGACGGCCCGACGTCCGCTCGATGGAGTCGACCCGACGACTGCGATGCACCGATGAGTGACGACCACCAGGATCTGCTCCAGTTCGTCTACCAGCTCCCGGTCGGTGTGATGTCGGCCGAGGAGGACGGCACCGTGTCGATGATGAATCCGGCGGCGGTGGCCATGTTGATGCCCGAACTCCAACCCGGTGAGGACATCGGCTCGATCATGCCGGTACTCGATCGCCTGGTGCCGGAGGCTACCGAGGTTCTTCGAGCCGACCCGAACCGAACCGGTCCCATCTCCGGCGGCCATCGGGCTCTGGTCGACTGCGCCGACGGAACGAGCCGATTCGAGATCAGCGTGCACCGGATCCGGGTCGGTTCACTGATGATCGTGCTGCGGGACGTGACCCAGGAGAAGCGGCTCCAGGACGAGCAGCGGGCCCGGGCTCTGCGATTGCAGCAGGCCCTGCTGGGTCGGATCGATCTCACCAACCTGGAGCTGAGCACCAGCTACATACCGGCCGAGCGAGGTGAGCTGTCGGGAGGCGACTGGTACGACGTGATCCGGCTCGACGACGACCGCTACGCTCTGGTGGTCGGCGATGTGGTCGGCCACGATATCGAAGCCTCGGCCACCATGGGTCAGCTTCGGGCCGTGATTCGGGCCTATGCCCTGATCGACGAGCAACCGGACGCCGTGCTGCGCCAAACCGACACCATCGCCCAGACCATCGAGTCTGCCAACTACACAACCCTGAGCTATGTCGTGTTCAACTGCCGCACCGGCTTGGTCCACTACACGAGCGCCGGGCATCCGCCGCCCCTGGTGATCAGTGCCGACGGGTCGACACGCCTGCTCACCGGGGGCCGTCGGCCCGCCCTGGCCACATTCGATGACGGCCGGCCCCACCGCGCCACCACCACGCTGGAGTACGGCGACGTGATAGTGCTCTATACCGACGGCTTGATCGAGCGGCGATCGGAAACCTTGGACCAGGGTTTCGAGCGGTTGCAAGCCGTGGCATCGGACCTCGTCGGTGAGTACGACGGCCCGGTGCCGATCGAGACCCTGATCGGTTCGCTGGTGTCCACGCTGACCGCCGACTCCGATCATCGGGACGACGTGTGTGTGCTCGCCGTGCGTCATCGGCCGGTGGCCGACTGATGAGCGACGGCCCCGGCTCCCAACGCTCGACCCTGAGCGACACACCGGTCCCATCGGCGCTGATCCAGGCTGCATGGTCGTTGGTGCCCGAAAAGGGCCGCGGTGTGCTCGGGGTCGCCGGCCTGCCCGGGTCGGGCAAGTCGACGCTGGCCGAGCAGCTGGTGGCGGCGGTGGCCGGGGCCCGAGGGGTGGACGTCGTGGCCTACGTACCCATGGACGGCTTTCACCTGTCCGACGCCCAGTTGACCCGACTCGGCATCCTCGACCGCAAGGGCGCTCCCGACACATTCGACGGCTGGGGGTACGCCGCCCTGGTGCAACGAGTTCGCTCCGAGTTCGACCACCCCGTCTACGTCCCCGGCTTCGAGCGGGATCTGGAGCAGCCGATCGCCGCCGCTCTGATGGTGCCGACCACCGCCCGGCTGGTCATCACCGAGGGCAACTACCTGCTGCTGCCCGACGAGCCGTGGCCCACGGTTCGGGCCGCTCTTGACGAGGTGTGGTTCGTCCACACCGACGAACGGATGCGGGTCGAACGCCTGGTGGAACGCCATGTGCAATTCGGCAAGGACCGGGGTCATGCTGCCGAATGGGTCGATCGGGTGGACGGGGCCAACGCCCGGCTGGTGGCGGACACCGCCGATCGAGCCGATCGGATCGTGCTCAATAGGCCGGAGGGATGGCGGTTCCGGACCTAACCACCCGATGATGACCCGGCGAGAACACACCGGGCGAACCATGTGGTTTTTGAAAACTGCTGCCAGGCTGGTATAGGTGAGGCATTCAGCCCGCAATCGGTTGTTGCGGCTTCTCGGTGTGTTGGTGGTCCTGGCTTTGGCCTGCGTGGGTTGTCGCTCCGGCGACGACTCGGCGACTCCGCCATCGATGTTGGAGGCCGGTACCTCGACCTCGGAGTCGAGTGCGAACGGCGCTGAGATCGCCGCTGCGACGGGCTCCACGGCCGGAACCGATCACACCGCTCTGACCGTGGTGGTCGACGCCACGACCTCGCCGACTGTCGACTCGGACTCGGACTCGACCGTGGCGTCGTCCAGCGAGTCGGACTCGGACTCCTCGACATCCACCTCCGCCTCGGCCCCGGCCACCGGCGACTCGAACGACGATCGGGACGACATCGCAACGACGACGACTTCGGGAACGGCAGCGGCCTCCGCTGCGCCGGCCCGGTTCGTGACGCTGAGACCGGGCGCGTCGTTGCCCACCGGCGACCAGTGCGCCTCCTGGGTCCGGGCCGCCGGTGCGACAACCGAGCATCGCTCCGACAACGCCCCGGCGAACGGCACCATTCCGCCGGCCTCGGTGATCGACGGCCTGGTCATCGACGGGGCCGACGCCGCCCGCAACCGGCAACTGGCACCCCGCATCGACGGCGACTTCACCGGCACCACCGAGCAGATCCTGCAGTGGGGGGCGTGCAAGTGGGGCTTCGACGAGGACGTCACCCGGGCTCGGGCCGTGGCCGAGAGCTCGTGGCGCATGTCGACCACCGGCGACCGCACCGGCGACGCCGAGCTGTGCAACCGCATCGGGCTATCGGCCCCGTGCCCCCAGAGTTACGGTCTGCTCCAGGTCAAGGGCACGGTGCACGAGGGCACCTACCCGGCCTCGGCCCAGGCCACCGCCTTCGGCGTCGACTATGCCATGGCCTGGCTTCGGGCCTGCTTCGAGGGCGGCTTCGGCTGGATCGACGGCTCCGGCGACGGTCGAGGCTACGCCGCCGGCGACGACTGGGGCTGCGTCGGCGCCTGGTTCTCGGGCCGATGGTGGGATCAGTCGGCCAACGACTACGTGGGCAGGGTCCGTCAACACCTCGAGCAGCGAACCTGGGAGTCCTATCGCTGACCGCACTTTGGCCGGTGTGCAACCCCCAACCCGGTCATCAGCCCACCAAAGTGTCCCCCGCGGGGTCGCCGGTCCGCCAAAGTGCGAGGAGCTGGGGGGTCAGCCGAAGTAGCGGTAGAGGCGATCGCCGGCCCGGGCTGCCACCTCGTTGGGCACATCGGGGTCGGTCAGCAGCTCGGTGATGTCGCCCAGGGTCCGGCCCGCGTCGGCTCCGATGGGATCGGTGCGATGTTCGGGCCTCCAGTGCAGGGTTGACAGCCGCCGACTGGTCGAGGCGAACTGCTCCTTGAAGTCGACCAGGCCGGCCTGATCGAGATCGCTACGGCCCATGTCCAGCAGCTTCAGGCCCCGGCGGTCGCCTTCCCGGCAGGCCTCGATGATGAGAGCACCATTGGGCCGGTAGTGGCGGGGGTAGGAGGCAGAGAACTTGTAGTACCACACCCCGTTGAAGGCCAGGTAGACCATGGCCGCCACCGGGTCGCCGTCCTCCTCGGCCAGGATGACGGCCATGTCGTCGCCGAACCGGCCGTGCAGCTCCTCGAAGAACGACAGGGGCTGGGCCAGCATGCGATACTTCGACTTGCGCAGGTCGACGTGCATGCGGTGGAAGACGGCGATGTCCGCCATCGAGGTCGAGACCCGAAAGGTCAGACCCTGCTTTGCCGCCCGGCGGATTGCGGTCCGGACCTTGCTCTTCAACCCGTCCCACACCGCGTCGGCACCGGCCGAGAGATCGATACCGTGCCACACCAGCTCGCAACGATGCTCGAACGAATCGTCGGCCAGGGCATGGCGGTGGATGAACGGGCGGACCGTGACCGGGGCCTCGAACGAGCGGAGCCGGGCCGCGAACTGCTGCCAGCCCTGCTCGGTGGTGAGCAGCGGGTCACAGACGTCGCTGAACGGCGTCGCCACCACCCGCCGACCCCGGATGTCATCCATCACCGAGTAGTAGGCCACGCCGGCGGGTTCACTCGGCGGCATGAAACGCTCGATCTTCAGGTCGAACGCCTGCTCCACGGCCTCCCGCCACGCGGCGGCGTGGAACAGGGTCTCCGGCGGCCGCTCACCGGTCGGGCCATGGTCGCCCGGCCCGGGATCGGTTGCGGCATCGCTGTCGATGTTCGTCATGTCGTACTCCCTCTTCTTCGTGGTCGGGACGGTCTGCTGGGCTCAGGTGAGGGACAGGGCGGGCGCCGGGGCCGCCATGACGTCCCGGGACGCCGCCTCGACCAGGTCGTCGATGGTCACCTGATCGGCTTCGGCGCAAACCGCCAGACCTTGAATCGACGCCCACCGGGCCAGCTCGATCTGGTGGTCGTCGATCTGCTCGCCATGGCCGGCCCGGCGAGGCACCAGCACCGGGGAGCGGCCACACTCCAGGGCCAGGCCCAGCGTTCCGGTACCGGCATGGCCGATCACCACATCGGCCTCGACCATGGCCCGTCGCAGCTGCGATTCCGGGACCATGGGGTGGGCCGCGATGTCGAGGTGGTCGACGGTGGAGGCCCCGGTCTGCCACAACACCTCGGCCCGGGCCGGGATCACGGTCACGAGTCGGTCGATCAGGCGCCGGAAATCCCAGTCGGTGGTTCCCACAGTGACCACCACCCGACGGATCTCGGCCGGGGTCAACCGATGCTGCACCCGGTATCGGTCGTAGACCCCGCCGAGCCGGGTGAACCCCGGTGCCGGCGTGCCGTACTGCCACCAGCACCGGATCCCCGGCACCCGGGCCAGTAGCCGGCCGGTCACGGAGATGGTCTCGATCCGGGTCGAACACTCGATGTAGTGAGCGTCGAGGCCCATGACGGCGGCTACCGGTAGATAGCCCAGAGCGATGGCCGAACCGCTGCTGATGACCCGGTCGACCTCGAATCGCCGGTACAGGCCACGGGCGTTCCAGGCCGCCCGCAGCACTCCGAGGTGATCCCGCTCCCCCACCTCGGGTACCCATTCCACCCGACGGTCGGCCAGCAGGTCCTCGGTCTGGGGGCACCGGGGGGCGACCCAGATGCGGTCGTCGGCCGGCAGTCGCTCGTCGAGCTGCACCAGTTCGGAGATGTGGCCCCCAAGGGTGGCCACCATTATGGTTGTCATGTTGCCCCTTCCCCGCCGATCACGGCCCCGGCGGTACGGACCAGACATCGCAGGTCGGCACCCGGTGACAGCTCGTCGACGTAACGCAGATCGAGTTCCAACATTTCCGGCATTGACAGCTCGGCCCGGCCGCTGGTCTGCCACAGCCCGGTGAGACCGGGGGGTACGGTGAGGCGTCGCCTCATGGGGCCCGGGAACAGCTCCATCTCCCACAGCAACGACGGGCGGGGGCCGACCAGCGACATCTCCCCTCGCACCACGTTGATCAGCTGGGGTAGTTCGTCGAGCGACAATCGTCGTAGCCAACGGCCGATGGGGGTGATGCGGGGGTCGTTTTCGTCCTTGTGGCCCTCGGCATCGCCCGCCATCTCCCGCTGGTTCTGGCGGCGATGGGCCGAGTCGTCGTTGTCGACGTGCATGGTCCGAAACTTGTAGACCACAAACGGCAGGCCGCCGAGACCGATGCGGAGCTGACGAAACAGAACAGGACCCGGGCTCGATCTTCGGACCAGGACGGCGGCCGGGGCCCACAATGGTGCGGTGACGACCACGGTCACCGTGCCGAGCACGAGGTCCATGGCCCGCTTCCACAACGGAATCGCCGGTCGGGCATCGAGCCTGATCGGTCCCGAGAGGCGCTGATGGTTGGTCGCCACCGTTCGGTCGGCGGCCAGGTGAGCGAACCCCGAGCCTCGATCCCGTTCCAGCCGGTGGGCCAGGCGAGCGGCCCGGGCCAGCTCCCGGCGGGTGAAGGTCAGGCCCGGCGCCTCATCGGCGGCGGCGCTACGCCGGGCGCTGAACCGAAGCCGGCGGAGCCTCATCGATCCTGCGACCAGGGCCACCGCCCGCATCAGCAGCCGGAACGCCCGATCATCGTCGGCCACCACCGGTCCCAACCAGCCACAGGCCCGCCCGCCGGATCGGCCCCGGCCGAGAGCCATTGTCAGCACCGTCCGGGCCACCACCGCTCCGCCGTCCACCACCTCGATCCGGACGGCACTGTCCGAAACGCTCGAACCGGATGTCGGGGCCTCGCTGAGGTGGAGGCGGGCCGAGCAAGGAAGGGGGGCGGCGGGATCGGGCCGACTCCCCCGGTCGTTCTCGGCCCCCAGCAGGCTCCGCCACACCGTGGCCGACACCGGCAGGGGCCGGGCCAGCCGGGTGCCGGTGGAGGCCAAGGCCACCAGCACGAAGAACAGGTCGGCCCCGGCCCGCATGGTCAGGTGGGGGTCGATCACGCTGAGCACGATCATCATCGCCACCCCGGCCCGGGCCGCCGTCCTCACCGTCACCGACCACTCACCCCCGTCGTCGCCATCGGGACCGCCGGCCCCGTCCGAACGGCGGCCGGTCATGTCCAGGACCGAAACCAGGAATCCGACGGCGGCCACCAGCAGCGGGACTCCGCCGACCCACAGCATCCACAGGTAGCCACTCTCCAGATACACCGATGCCCGCCACAGGTCGGGCGGCACCAGCTCGGCATCGGGACTGACCCCCAGCACCCAACCCCAGTCCAGCAACGAGGGCAGGTAGAGATCGCTGACGTTGCTCCACCGCACCAGCCAGCTGGTGGGCAGGCCGGTGCGGGAGTTCACGTCGTCCAGCCGTTCCAGCACCACCGGCCACAACACCACGGTGGCCAACGCCAGGACCGGCAGCGACAACATCATCAGCCGTCTCGGGGGGAGGCGTCCGATTCCACTTTGGGCCTTGGCCGCAGTGAGGATCACCACGACCAAGGCCACGACCGTGCCCGCCTGGCCGCTGGCCAGCGCCCCCAGCCCCAGCACCCCGGTAACGACCAGCCACCGGTGGCGACCGGTGACCAGAGCTCGAGAGAAGGCCACGGCCACGGCCAGGGTCAAGAAGGCGCCGGTGGCGATGGAGGAGCCGATGGTCGTGGTGGCGCGGCCACCGTCGGCCACGTCCTCCACGCTGGACACGAAGTAGCGCCCGAGCAGCTCGGCCGTCGGTCCCAGCTGCAAGGCCTGGGCCACGGCCAGCACCGACAGCCCGGCGGCCACCGCCATCAAGGCCGCCATGGCGGCTCGAACCTGATCGACCCGGGTCACGCAGGCGCGCACCAACACGTAGAGGGCCCCGAACTTGAGCAGGGGAAAGGCGGCCAGCAGCTCCTCACCGGTCACCGGCTCGGATCGGGCCACCAGCCAGAGGATCGGCATGACCGAGCCGGCCAGCACCGTGGCCGCCAGCCACCATTCGTGGCGCTGAATGCGAAACTCCCAACGCCGACCATCCACGGCGGCCAACACGGCGGCGGTCACGGCGAGGCCGGTCAGGGTGAGCTGCAGACCCTCACTCGGTCGTACCAATGGCAGGTAACGCCCCCTCGGCAGTCCAGCCAGTAGCGGCATGACCAGGAGGTACACCACGATGAGCCGGGCCGGACCAAGCCGGTGCCAGGCTCGTACCATCAGGACCGGCCCCCGATCACCGACGAATCACGATCGACGGTCTCCGCCGATGACACCGGCCGATCACCGTTTGGTGTCGGGAGCGGGTCGGCGTCGGCCCCGTCGGGCCCGCCGACGGAGACCAGGCGGCGATGGGCCAGAGCGAAGGCGGCGGCGTCGGCCAGTGACACCACCAGCCCCAGGGCCAGCAGCACCGCCGGGCCGTCGACCAGGGCCACGGCCGCCGGGATGCCGATGAGCGACACGGCGGCCCGCATGCGGTTGGCCGGTCGCAGCCCGGAACCGGCACCAAGAGCCATCAGGGTCTGGCGGGCCACCTCGAAGACGGCCTCGGAGGCGGCACCGATACCGAGACCGGCCAGGGCGTAGCCGATCATGGCGATGGCCTCGGCGTCGTCGAACTCGCCGTTGGCGATGACCGCGGCCAGGGGCCGGCTGAACAGGATCATGATGATCCCGGCCGGCAGGGCCAGGGCGGCGGCCACCGTGACCGCCCGGCGGTAGGAGGCGGCGGCCACCGCCCGGCGGGAAGTTCTGGTTCGAACCTCCGCCACGGTCCCGGCCGAGTCCCCGACGGGCCGGCGCTGGCGGCCACCGTCCATGGATCGGGTCAGGCGGGGCAGGTTGGCCGACGCCACCGGCCGGCCGATCAGGGCCACCGGTATGTAGTAGGCCAGGGTGGCCATCTCGAAGGCCTGAACCCCGCCGGCACCGGCGTAGCCGGCCGCCACCACCAGGGCGAAGTGGCGAAGGGCCAGGATGCCGGACCAGCCGAATGACTCCCGGGCCGGGGCCAACAGAGCGGTGATGTCGGGGTCCCGCCACCGGGCGCTCCATCCCGGCAAACCGTGAGCTCGAATGGCCCCCACCAGCTGCAGGCCGGTATGGGCCAGAACCGAAAGCCCGGAGCCGACGGCCAGGGTGACCACCAGTGCGGTCGGAGCGGCCCCCACCTCGATCCCCGATCCGTACCGGTACCAGACCACGGCCACCGTGGCCATGAGACCCAGGTTCTCGACCAGGGGTGCCACCGACGGCAGGAGGAAGCGGCGATGGGCGTGCTGAATGGAGACCATCACCCCGATGGCGGCGTACAGCACCAATTGGGGCAGGATCAGGATCAGCAGCAGGCCGGCCACGCGGACCGCCGGTTGCGCCAGGGCGGCGTCGAATCCCGAGGTCAGCAGCTGGGCCAGCCAGCGGTGACCGAGCACGGCCACCAGTGCCAGGGCGGCGAACACCACCGTGATCAGGCCGAGAGCACGAGCGGTGAAGTCGCGAACCCGCTGCCGGTCGGCCGAGTCCAGCAGCCGAACCAGGGGCGGCACCAGCACCGAGGAGATGGCCGAGCCGGCGAAGACGTCATAGAGCATGAGAGGAATGACGTTGACGGCCACGAACAGATCGCCGAGGGCGGTCGACCCCAACACCGAGGCAATGACCACTACCCGAATCAGGCCGCTGGCCCGGCTCACGGCCGAGGCCAACGCGATCACGGCCGTATCGGAGAGCAGCCCTCCGAACTCACCGTCGCCTCCGACCGCGACCGTCAGCCGGTTCGGTACCCGCAACCACCCCATCATGACCCGCCTGACATGGAGGGCTAGTCCAACCAGAGCTGGCGGCGTCGGACGCGGTAGCCGGCGTAGGCCGCCACCGGCAGGGCCAGCAGCATGCCGACGGCCAGGCCTTGAAGCCCGGCGATGTGACGGGTTCGCCGTATCACGGTGGGTTCGCTCAGCTCCCGGAAGGCCGAGCCCACCACCGGGGCCAGCTCCCGGCGCGACAGCTCGGCGTCGACCGCGGCCAGGTCGGCCTCGAGCCGTTCGATGGTGCGTCGGGCCGACGACCCGGATTCGGCCCGGGCGTCCACCTCGGCCTGCTCCACCCTGACGTCGGTCAGCTCCGCCTCGGCCTCGGTCAGCTCGGCGCCAACCGTCTCCAGCTCCTCGGTCACCGCCACCAGCGACACCGCATTTCCGGCCAGAGCTTCGTCCTCCAGGGCACGAAGCCGGTCGAGACGACTGCCAAGCAGCGAGATCTGTCGCTCCAGTTGCTGCTCCCGGGCCGCCAGGGCGGCGAGCTCAGCCTGCTGTTCGGCACCGTCCGCCGCCGCCGCGTCGAGTTCGGACGCAATCTCGGCCCTGCGCTCGGTCAGCTCCTGACTGAAATCCGTGGTGTTCTCACCGTTGACGGTGCGCAGATGTTGTTCGAGCACCGCCCGGTTCAGCTCCAGGGCCCGGGTCGCGTCGTCGTCGCTCACCTCGAGCCGCAGCACCTCGGACAACTCCACGGTCTCGACCTCGATCTGGGCCCGCAGCTGTTCGACCTCCAGGTCGTACTCCTCGGCCACCGGACCGAGCACGGCGTCGCTGGTGAAGGTCACGATCTGGGTCAACAGGCGACGGTCCTCCCGGAGGAACCCGTCGGGAACCGATCCGTCGAGGGAGTAGACGAACTCGGAGCGGCTGACATAGCTCTCTCCCCGCAGGGCGCCGAGCCCGTAGCCGATGGCCGGCAACACCACCAGCACGGCCAGCACCTTGCGCACCACCTCGGCCATGTCCTGGCCCCGCCATGTCGGTTCGGCCGCCGTCGCTTCGACAACGGGCCCCACCATCTCGCTCACCGTGTCGTGGTCAACCTCCGACTTGGTGTCGGGGTCGGTGCCGATCGCCGGCCGGGCCTTCTCGTCGGCGGCGACATCGTCGGCCGATCCTGCGGGATCGTCGGCGACCACGTCACCCTCGGAGGGCGTGACCACGTCCTCCTCATCATCAAGATCCTCGGCGTCGAGATCCTCGGCGTCGAGATCCTCGGCGTCGGCGCCCTCGACCGGCTCGTCCTGCTCCTCCAACTCGTCGAGATCCTCGGCGTCGAGATCCTCGGCGTCGGCGCCCTCGACCGGCTCGTCCTGCTCCTCCAACTCGTCGAGATCCTCGGTGTCGGCGCCCTCGACCGCGTCGTCCTGCTCCTCCAACTCGTCGAGATCCTCGGCGTCGGCGCCCTCGACCGGCTCGACCGCGTCGTCCGACTCCTCCAACTCGTCGGGCGCAAGTCCGAGGACAACCGTGTCCCCCCCAGTGGCGTCGTCATTGTCGACCACGGCCGGACCGTTGTCGAGCTTGTCCTCGACACCGTCATCATCGGCGCCGCCGTTCAGATCTGAATTGGAAACGAGGGTCACAGCAACTCCAGAACAAGTTGGGCAACGGCTTCGGCCCGTTGCAGTTCGAGCGTCGGATGCATGGGCAGCGACAGCTGATGATCGGCCGCCGTCTCGGCCACCGGCAGCCGGTCGCGGTCGAAGCGGGAGAAGCCCGGCTGCTTGTGGCACGGGTGGGCGTAGTGGATGCCGGTCTCCACCCCACGCTCGCTCAGCCCGGCGATCAGCCGGTCCCGGTCGGGCACCCGGATCACTTCGAGGTGATGCACCGGTTCGCCGGCTTCGAGGGTGGCCAGGGTCTTGACCCTGCTACCGACGAAGGCGTCGCGGTAGACCCGGTGGACGGCGCGGCGGTGCCGGTTCCACTCGTCGAGGTGGCGCAGCTTGATGCCGAGCATGGCCGCCTGCAGACCATCTAGCCGGCTGTTGCGACCCACCGCGGTGTGGAGCAGGTGGCTTCCTCGACCGTGGTTGGCCAATGAGCGGATCTGTTCCGCCAGCACGGGATCGTCGGTGACCACGGCCCCTGCATCACCCAGTGCCCCCAGGTTCTTGCCCGGATAGAAGCTGAAGCTGCCGGCCACCCCGAAGGCACCGGCCTTGGTGCCGTTGAAGGTGGCGCCGTGAGCCTGGGCCGCATCCTCGATGACGTGGATGTTGGCCGCCTCGGCCGCAGCCACGATCCGGTCCATTTCCGCCACCTGGCCGTAGAGGTGAACCACCATGACCGCCTTGGTCCGGGCCGAGATGGCCGACCACAGATACTCGGGGGTGATCAGCAGGGTGTCGGGGTCGACATCGACGAACACCGGGGTGGCCCCGACCCGGACCACGGCCTCGGCCGTGGCCACGAAGGTATTGGCCGGCACGATCACCTCGTCGCCGGGCCTGATGTCGAGTGCGGTGAGGATGAGTTCGAGCGAGTCGGTGCCGTTGGCCACTCCGACGCAGTGGGCGGTACCGCAGTAGTCGGCCCACTGCTTCTCGAACGCGTCGACCGCCTCGCCTCCGACGAAGGCCGACGAGGTGAGCGCGTTGTTCCATGCCTGGGTCAGCTGGTCTCGAATCGGCGCGTGCATGGCCGCCAGGTCGAGGAAGGCCACGGTCTCGGTTGGGCTGATGATGGTCATGGGTGGATCACTCCTTGATGGCGGCCGGAGCAGGGGCCCCGACAGGGTGTTGGACGAGAAGGGTCAGTGGCATGGGGACGGAGCGGACGGGCTCAGGCCGCGGTGGCCGAGATCATCTCGACCACCCGATGATCGATGTGGACCGGTGCGCCGTCTTCCCGGATGGACTGGTCGGAGGCCTCGAGCACGGCCACCACGGCCAGACCGGCCAGGCCATCGGCCACCGGACGCCGCCCCGTCCGGCAGCTTTCGATGAAGTCCTGGGCCTGGAGACGTAGGGGCTCGGGGAACTCAATATGAGGGGCGACGATGTCGCCCTGACGGTAGGTCAGGGTGCGGCCCCGTCCCCTCAGTCCCCCGCCGGCCACGTTGCGGCCCCGATCGTAGATCTTGATCCGCTCGTCGGCGGCCACGTCGTTGTAGACCGCCATCTTGTCGGCCCCCACCACGGTGGTGCGGCGGACCTTGACCGGGTCGAGCCAGCTGGCCCGAACCGTGGCCTCAACCCGACGGCGCAGGTACTGCATGCGCAGCGAGGCCACATCCTCGGAGTAGCGGTCGGTGTGGCGACTGCCCCAGGCCGACACCACGTCGGGCACGTCGTGCAGGATGAGATTGGCGATCGAGATGTCGTGTGCGGCCAGATCCCACAGCACGTTGACGTCGCCCCGGTACAGACCCAGATTGAGCCGAGCCGAATCCAGGTAGTGGATGGGCCCCAGCAAACCCCGCCCGGCGATGTCGGCCAGGGTACGGACTGCGGCATTGTGGGCGAAGGTGTGACCGGCGGCCAGCGTCAGCCCGGACCGATCGGCCATCTCCACCAGCCGGCGACCGTCCAGGCTGTTGGTGGTCATCGGCTTCTCCACCAGCACGTGCTTGCCGGCGGCCAGCGCCTCGGCGGCGATGTCGAAATGGCTCTCCGGCGGGGTGGCGATGACCACGGCGTCAATCTCGTCCAAAGCCTTGATCAGGCTCGGTCGGCCGATGACGCCGGGGAACTCGGCCTCCATGGCCTCCCGGATCTCCCGCCGGTCATCGATGGCCACCACCCGGGTGGCCGACGGCAGCCCGCACAACACCCGGACATGCTTCGATCCCCAGTACCCGCAACCAACTACTCCAACACGCACAGAACCCCGCCTCACGACGCCGATACGGTCTCCACAACCGCTTTTCCAACACACGATTTGTGTCTTCCCAAGTGTGGAGGGCGGTGTTGAGGTCCTGAATAGGTGGTGGTTACCGCTGATGTGATCCGATCGGACCAATTTCGACGTGTGAACGGCGTTCGCCTTCGACGGTCCGACATCGTGCCCGGCAGAGAACCGTTACCACGGCGGTGGGAAGGTGAGGTGCGGGCATCACAATCGTCACGATCCGGTTGGCGCGATATCTCCCGAGGCCTGTTCAATCGCCCGCGGTTTTCCAACCGTGAGCCTTCAGGCGCTCGGATCCGAGGCCTGACGCCACTTCAGAAAGGTGACGATCATTCAACCGCTCGGTGAGCTAGCGTTTGCTCAACCATGTCGTCGCACCT
>JAHEJM010000113.1 GCA_024638815.1 Acidimicrobiales bacterium
GGGGTCTGGAAGTACAGCTCGCACCACAGCTCGTCCGACACCTCGCCCCGGCGGGCGGCGAGGTACGACTCGTGCAACGCCTCGGCCGAGCGGGCGATCTCCACCTGGGCCATCGTGGCATGGGGCCGGCCGAAGTCGGGGAGGGCGCTGAGGGCGAACGTCGCCTTGACCGTGGCGCTCTCCCGGGGAACGGCGTCCACGGCGGTGACGAAGTCCGGCGGGGCGTCCGGACCCAGCAGCCGGCGGGTAACCGCAGGGTCGGCGTTGGCCACGATCACCGGGGCGTGGATCATACCGCCGTCGGCCAGCTCAACCCCCTCGGTCGGGATGATGCGGGCCACCGGGTGATTCACCGCCACCACGGCTCCGGCCTCGAGTGCTGCCCGGTGCAGGGCGTGGGACACTGCGCCCATACCACCCATGACGAAGCCCCACTCGCCGGCTTGACCCTCCTGGCGGCCCGAGGCGTGATGGAAGTCGATCGAGGCGGTGCCGGGATCGAACGGTGAGGCGTTGGTGCCGATGATGCCCTGCCCGGCGTAGGCGGTGACCATGCGCTCGTCGCGGTAGTAGCGCCGAAGATGCTCGATCTGGCTGTCGAAGAACATGGTGGACAGCATCTCCTCGTCGCCGCCCAGCCGCTCTTCGATCTCGTCGCGGCTTGGGGCGCGGTCGAGCCAGAGGTCACGGTCGCCGACCGGACGGAGGGCGTCCCGCATGCGGTCGAACAGCGCTTCCCGGGCGAGGTGTCCCTCGACATCCCGATGGGCGAATGCCCGGATCGACTCGAGGGTCCGGTCGGAGTCCATCCAGGCGGTGAACGAGTGGCCATCCTCGAACGGGGCGAAGTACGTGGGATCGCCCATCACGATTTCCAGACCGTGGGACCGGAGCCCGAGATCGTCGATCACCCGCTGGTGGAACAGCCCGGCCAGGTAGGCGCAGGGTGAGATGATATAGCCCGGCCACATCTCCTCCAGCGTGGCGGCCCCACCGAGCCGATCACGGCGCTCGAGGACCAGAACCTTCTTACCGGCCCGGGCCGGATAAGCGGCGGCGGTGAGCCCGTTGTGCCCGCCACCCACGACGATGACGTCCCACCTGCTGCCGACCAGCGGGTTATCGGGGGGTGCCGGCTGGAGGGCGGCCAGCAGTTCGGCCGGCGTCATGGTCGGCCCGGCCGGGTCGACGGGAACGGCGTTGCTGTCGACATGATCGTTACTCCCTGGTCAAAGGTGCAGGGCCGGTCGCGTCTCGGACCGGCTACAGGCACCAATCGGTGACGGTAGTACACCACAGCGAAGCTGCCCGTCTCGAACTGCGGTGCGTGGCAAACGAGTCGCGTTCGATCCAGGCGCTGCGTGACGTCCTCGTCTGCGGGACGGTCATCATGTGAGGCATGGTGATGGCCCGATCACATATGTGATACCATATGCTCATGGCACGTCGCGAGGTCCTGGTCCAGCTTGATGACGATCTCGTCGAGCGTCTCGATGCATTGTCGCAGGATCTCGGGACGAGCCGTTCGGAACTGCTTCGGCGAGGGGCGCAAGCGGTGTTGGCCAGTGCTGATCTGGCCCGCGCCGATCGGGAGCTACAGGACGCCTATCGCCGCCGGCCGGTGGACCCTGATCTCCTTCAGGCCGCACGTCGGCTTGCATCCGAGAATGCCCCGGCGTGGTAGCACGCAATGACATAGTCTGGGCCGATCTCGGTCCGCCGGCCGGTCGGAGACCGGTGTGTGTGTTGACCCGTGATGCTGCCATCGCTGTGCTGACCGGCGTGACCTGTGCCCCGATCACACGAACGATCCGGGGAATTCGATCCGAGGTTGACATCGGAACCGAGGAAGGTCTGCCCGAGGCCTGCGTCGTCAGCTGCGACAACCTGGTGACGCTACCTATCGATGTCCTCGATCCGGAGCCCGTCGGGCGTCTCGGGGCGGCCAAACGGGCCGCCCTCGACCAAGCTCTGCGCTACGCACTCGACATCGTGTATTGATCGCCGGCGGTCTCCGACGGTCAGCGGTCGTCGTGAACACCCTGGCGAGGTAACAACGCCGGGATGAGTAGTAGCGCACTGCTGGCGGCCACGGTCATGGCCACCCACATGATCATGGACACCTGGGCGTGGATCCTGAGCGGAGACAACCAGAGGGCGGACAGGGCGATGGCAATCCCGAGTGCGTTGGCAACGATGGGGCGTCCGGCCCGGTCGATGGCCCGCAGCACGTACCCATCCCCCTCCCGGCGAGCGTGATCGATGGCGGCCACATAGTGGATGGCGTAGTCGATACCGACCCCGATGACGATGCTGGAGATGACGGCGGTGAGCAGATTGAGCTGTATGCCGGAGGCGGCGATGAAGCCGAGCAGGACGAGCACCGTCAAGGCGATCGGCACGAGTGAAACCAACGTCTCCCGCACCCGGCGGTAGGCGGCGAACAACATGACGGCCACCAGTGCGAACGCCACCGCCAGCGACACCAGCTGGGCTCGCAGAACGAGCCGGGCGATCTCGTCCCACACCACCGGCATGCCGGTCAACACGTTGATTCGCTCATCTCCTTCCACCACGTCGAGCCAGCCCTGAAGATCGTCGGAGTCGAACACGCCAGGGAAGAGTACGAACCGAAGGCCGTCGTCGCTCACGAGGTCACCCAGTGGCAGGGCCACCTGTTCCGCCAGCACGCCCTCGGTCAGTTCGGGGGAGCTGGTGGCCAGGTCGGCGACCGAGAAGACTTCCCGCACACCGGGCTGGGCCTCGAGAACCTCGGACGCATCCTGGACCTCGGCCAAACCGTCCATACCGGTGGCCGGGTCGTAGGCGAACTCGCCGGCCAGGGGAGTGGCACCGCCGAAGAGCTCCTCGGTCTTGGCGAACGCCAGCCGTACCGGGTCGTCGTCCTTGAAGAAGAACAGCTGGTCGCTGTCCACCTCGAGCCGGGGGACGAAGATCGCCGAGAACACGAGCAACCCGACGCCGAGGACCAGGGCCGGTCGGCGAGTCCGGACCAGGCGCTTGAGTCCGGCGGTGACACGAGGGCCGAGCACGGCATTGTGGTGGTGGGGCTCGATGGTGAGACGGCTGATGAGGGCGGGTAGGGAGAAGAACGAGATGAACCCGGCGAAGCTGATGCCGATGGCGGCGAACAGCCCGAGCTGTTGGATGGGCTGCACATCGGTGGCCAGCAGGGAGAGGAAACCGGCGGCGGTGGAGATGGTGGTGAGGATCATCGGCACCCCCACATGCGACAGCGCCGAGCTGACCCGGGCCACCGGGTCGGGGTTTGCCTCCGCTTCCCCCTGGAAGTGGGTCACGAAGTGAAGCCCGTCGGCCGAACCCATGACGATGACGAAGATCGGCACGATGACGGTGACGATGTCGACCTGACGCCCCAGCCCGAAGATGAGTCCGAACGTCCACAGCGATCCGATTATGGCCGGGAAGATGGCGAGCGCGCTGAGCCGCCGGTCGCCGATGGTGGCATAGAAGGTGCCGATCAACAACACGACCACCAGCGGCGGGATGAACAGGAGCACGAACGACAGCACGTCGAGCACGGTGGCGAACACCATCGGGTTGCCCGACAGCGTGAGCTCGACTCCCTCGGGAGCGGTGAGGTCATCGAGGGCGCGGGCCACCGACAGGCCGTCGTCGGCCGGGGTCACGAGCACGAGCGTGTTGGTGGCGGTTTCGTCGAGGAGCAGGTCGGCCAGCGGGTTCTGAGCCAGCAGCGCTTCGACGGCGCCGGCGGGCAGGGTGCGCACCACCTCGGGAGTGATGGGCCGGCCGGTGAGCGGGTTGGCCTCGGGCACGAGTGACGCCACCTGGGCCACACCGTCGGTACCGGCAAGGAGATCGCGCAACTCGACGAGGGCGGCCGCCGCCTCCGGCTCGTTGAATGTGCCTGAGGTGGCGGTGGCCACCACGTTGATGGGGTCGGTCGTGGCGTATTCGGCCTGGAGGGCCTTGAAGGTCTCGCCCTGCTCGTTTCCTTCGAGCACGACAGCGGCGATGTCGGGGTTGAAGTCCATCCGGAACAGCATGAGAGCGGCCATCAGGCTGATGAGGGCGGTAACCCCAAGGATCGGCCTTGAGTGTTCGACAATTACCCGAGCGATGCGGTCCATTGCGCCCAACAGTAGGAGCAATTCCGATGGCGACACAGGTCCGCGTCAAACAATCTCGCTCCTACCGGCTCCGCCTACCGGGGGCTCCGGAGGTTCCCGACCCTGTTGGCATTCGCTTCCACCCGCTGTTGCTCGAGCCAGGCGTCGAACCTGTCAGGGGGGAGCGGCCGTGAGATGAGATAGCCCTGGGCGTAGTCGCATCCAAGCTGGTGCAGGATGCCGAGTTCTCGATCCCGTTCAACACCTTCGGCCACGACTCGGAGTCCGAGGTTGTGGCCGAGTTCGATGGTTGAGCGGACGATGACTTCGTTGTGAGAGTCGATGTCGAGATCGGTGACGAAGGCGCGGTCGATCTTGAGTTCGTCTACTGGGAGGTTTCGGAGGTAGGCGAGAGAGGAGTAGCCGGTGCCGAAGTCGTCGATGGCCAACTCGAAGCCGAGATCTCTGAGCTGGTCGAGTGTCTCCGCCACCCGGTCGCGGTCGGACATGATCGAGGTCTCGGTGACTTCGAACGAGATCAGGTCGGGTTGGAGGCCGTGGAGGGTGAGAGTCTCGGCAAGTCGGTCGGGGAGGGTGCTGTCAAGCAGATTGCGCATCGAGAGGTTGATGGCGACCTGCAGGGGTTTGCCCTCCTGGTTCCACCTGGTGGCATCTCTGGCGGCTCGCTCGATGACGGCGTCGGTGAGGTCCCGCATCAGTCCGCCCTGTTCGGCAATGGCGATGAACTCGTCGGGAGGCACAAAGCTGTAGCGAGGGTGATTCCAGCGGGCGAGAGCCTCGGCCCCGGTGATTCGGCCGTCACTGAGGCGCATCTTGGGCTGATACCAGACGTCGATTTCGTTGAGCTCGGTGGCCCTGCGGAGGCCGGCGATGAGGTCGAGCCGCCGGGGGCTGTTGGTGTCGTCTTGAGGGCTGTAGAACTGCCAGCCGGTGTTGTCCGCCTTGGCCACATACATGGCGATGTCGGCGTGGCTCATCAGCGTGGTGAGGTCGTTGCCGTGGTCGGGTCGGAAGGCGATTCCGATGCTGGCCCCGATCTGGAGTGAGAGTTCTTGGACTTGGACGGGCTTCTCGATGGCGGCGGTCAAGCGCCCGGCGAGTTCGGAGGCTGCTTCGGCTCCGCTGGCTGCGGGGTCGAAGACGACGAATTCGTCACCACCGAGACGAGCCAGTATCGTCCTCTCGTCGAGCAGATTGGCCAGTCGCTCGGCGATGATCTCGAGTGCTCGGTCCCCGGTCGGATGGCCGAGGGTGTCGTTCACCTCCTTGAAGCGGTCGAGGTCGATGACCAGTAGTGAGCCGCCGACCCCTGGGAAGTCGTCGTGAAAGGCGCGGGCGAAGCCGAGTCGGTTGGGCAGGCCGGTCAGCGAGTCGTGATTGGCTTCGTGTTCGAGGCGATCGACCAGGAGTGCTCGCTGTCCGGCGATCCGGGTCTGGGCGATCAGGGCGGCGAACATCGGCAGTTCGGCCCGGGGGTACGACGCCACCTCGGTGGCGCGATTCCAGACCAATACAAAGAGTCGACAGCCGGCAAGGTCGAGGGGTGCCACAAACCCGTCCTCGGGGGCAAGCCTCGAACCGTCGCCATCGACGACGTCAGCCAGCGGCTGGGGCTGTTCCACGTCCGAGAGATCGGAAACGGAGACCGGGCAGTCGTCCGTGATGGTCAACGTCCCGTCGATCGCCTTGTAGGCTCCGGGAGGGAGCGAGAAGCCGGTCGGGACGACCACCATGGCCTGAGTACTCCGCAGTAGACGGACGGCTTCTTCGAGGGTGGTGGTCATCACGCTGGTGAACCCCTGCAGACCGGCGAGCGTCGAGGTGAACCGGTTGATGGCCTCCAGGCTGGATGCCCGTTGGGCTGATGCGATCTGCTCCCTGAGGACGACATAGCCACCGGCCACGAGGATCAGCAGGTAGAAGATATTGGTCCACGTTCGGAGGACCGCTGCGGTACCGACAACCGCCAGACTGATACTGGCCACCGCACTGATCAGCTGGGAGCGTACGGCGGCAGCGATCAAGCCTTCGGACTGGCCCTCTTCGTACATGGCGATCACCGAGGCAACCACGACCGAGCCGGAGACGACCGAGGCCAGGACGGACAGCCCGGCCAAGGCCCAAACGAGGGGGCCGTCGGAGTGTTGTTGGAAGACTCCGTGGAAGAGGAAGGCTGCCAGCGCCGCCTCGGATCCAAACAGCGCAGTGTTGAATGAGAACTTCCGGAACTCCTGTCGCCGTAGCCCCAGAGCAACGATGGCACCGGCTACTCGGCCAAGAACCATCCCCACCGGGTCGACAAGCAGTAGGCCGACAACGAGGACGGTCTCGCTGAACGAGATGGTGTGGGTCTGGCGACGGATCTCGACATGAGCGACCGCCCATTCGGCAACTGCGAAGGCGATCACGAAGTGCCACCACCGAGCGCCGACCACGAAGACCGCAGGATGGTGGGCGACGTAGGCCGTCAGGCCCACTGCCAGAGCGAGCAGAACAAGGGTGATGGCAGAGACCCTTGCCTCCTTGGCAAGGGTCACGGACCTCGCCCTTTACCTTCCTTGTGGTGTGGATCCACGAGGATTCAATCGGCACGACGATGCCGTTCGTGACTGCAACGGATTCGGAGCGCTCTCCGGTCCACAGGGCCGAAGCAAGGGGGGCAGATCTTCGAAAAGACGTCCAGCGGTGAAACGACCGCTGACCGGTCCGACGACTACGCCGGCCGCCACCCCGACTTCGTGGCCCCGGCTGCGAGCATCGAGAGCCTGGTGGCCCCGGGTTCCCGCAACGCTCCGGCCCCCGCCGAGGCCTTCGTCGACGCCGACATCATGAAGGGCAGCGGCACCCGCCAAGCCGCCGCCGTCGTCTCCGGGGCCGGCCGTATCTCGCCGGTGGTCATCGGTGCCCTGATCGTCGGGTTCGTGGCCCTGTTGCCGGAGGATCGACCCAGACTGACGCCGGAGCAGGTCAAGGCCATCCTTCCAGAGAGCGCCGATCGCCTCCCCTGGACCCTCACGACATTGCCGGGCAACGGATGATCAACGTGGCCGCAGTGGCAGCCACTCGCGCCTGGACCGGGAGCTCGTGGACGGGTTCGTCGTGGACCGGTGGTAGCTGGACCGGGCACGGCCGGCTCCAGCAGCACGGCGATCCGTCGGGCGGTGGCCTCCACCGCTGCGGTCAGGCTCGATTGCGCCTCGTTCTTCCTCCCGTCAGGACCGCGTTGCGGGCTCGGCCCGGGGGGCAGTCGGCTTCACCGCGCGGAACGCCTGCGCAATCGGGTCGATCGGCTCGACTCGGCCCAGGAGGCTGGACTCGATCAGGTGGAGATGGCGTCGGTCGATGGTCAGCACGCTGCCCGGTTGGCTGACAAAAAGCCGGCCACGTTCATCACCCGGGTCGTGCACGATCCATGGGCCGCTGATGTCGAGCTGACCGGCGGCCTGTTCCTCCTCCGAGACATAGACCGTCGTCTCCAGTCGCAGGCCGGCACTCAGTCCGACGACGACGTGAGCCCGTGTCCAGGCCGGGCCGTTCAGGGCTTGTCCAACCTCGACGTGATGGATGTCGCTCAACCGGCAGAGCAGCAGGGTGTCGTGATCACTGGTACCAAGACAACGTCTGATGTCGTCGTATTTGGTTGTTTGTCGGATTTCCCGCCGTTGGCGCCGACTCGGCTTGCGGTCCCACCGATTCGTCTTGCTGTACGTGCGTTGCATGGTGTTCTCCTAGCGGGCCGATGTCGGCCGTCATGGCAACGTTTTTTTCCGCTTGCCTACACTAAGACGAGGAACGACGGTCGCTGATACAGACTGTTGTTCAGCGACGGTGGCCAGGGTGGCGCTGAGCTCCGGGATGCATCGGACGGAACGAGGATGAGCACATGACCACATCTCTAGCGGTGTCCCACGGCGATGAACCAGGGGTTGACTTCGGCTGGGGCCGGGTTGTCGACCTGTTCCGGCCGCATCGGGCCCGAGTCACGGCTGTCATTGGTCTGGTGTTGGTCGTCTCGGTGCTGGGGATCGTCAATCCCTTGCTGATCCGAGTGGTGTTCGACGACGGCTTGTTTCCCGACTCCGGCTCCGTCGACTTCGGCTTGGTGGTCGGTCTGTCGGCATTGATGCTGACGATCACGGCGGTCACCGGTGCCCTGGGCGTGATCCAGACGGTGTTGACCAACCGTTTGGGTCAGGACGTGCTTCGAGATCTGCGTAATCGCCTGTATCAGCATTTGCAGCAGCTGTCGCTCAGTTTCTATACCGGCACCAGGACCGGTGACCTCCAGTCCCGCATCACCAGCGATGTCGGTGGTATTCAGACCGCGGTGACGACAACGATCTCGAGTGTGTTGTCGAATGGCGTCACCTTCATCAGCGCCGTGGCCGCCATGGCGTTGCTCTCGGTTCCGCTCACAGCCCTGTCCTTGTTGACCGTGCCCGTCTTCATTGTGGCCACCCGCGGGGTCGGCCGCCGTCGTGAACGGCATACGGGCGAGGCCCAGGCGGCCACGGCCGAGATGAACGTCATCACCCAGGAGACGTTGTCGGTGTCCGGCATCACGCTGTCGAAGCTTTTCGGTCAGCAGGACTCGGAAGTCGATCGGTTTCGGGCCGCCAACGACCGGCTGGCTGCGGCGGCAACATCCCAACAGGTGATAGGTCAGGCGTTCTACACGGTGATCGGGGCATTCATGGGTGCCACCCCGATAGTGGTCTACCTCGTATCGGGATGGCTGTTGGATCGAGGGACCGGTGGCCTCACCGCCGGCACCATCGTGGCCGTGACCACCCTTCAGAGCCGACTGTTCTTCCCCGTTGCCCGCCTGTTGGAAACCACGGTCGAACTGCAGTCGTCACGAGCCTTGTTCCGGCGGGTGTTCGCCTACCTGGATACCGAGCCGGACATGGTCGAGGTCGACAACCCGGTCACGCTGAAGCGTGAGCAGGTCCGGGGAGAGCTGATGTTCGACCGTGTTCACTTCGCCTATTCCCCGACCGACGGAGCTTCCGAGGCTGACGGTCACGGTGGCGGCGGCCTCGAGGACAACGATGGCTCACACCGGGGTGAAGGTGCCGCGCTCGAGGGCGTGACGTTCACCGCCAAACCGGGTCAGCTGGTGGCGTTCGTCGGTCCGTCGGGAAGCGGGAAGACGACCGTGTTGAGTTTGGCTGCCCGTCTGTACGACCCGTCGTCGGGCAGAATTGCCGTCGACGGCGTCGAGCTGCCGGACCTGAGCCTTTCCAGCCTGGCCGATATCGTCGGCTTCGTCACCCAGGAGAGCTACCTGTTCGCCGGGACCTTGCGGGCCAATATCACCTACGGCAATCCGGACGCCACCGACGGCGAGATCGAAAAGGCGGGCCGAGCAGCCGCCATCCACGATCGAATCATGGAGTTTCCCGATGGTTACGACACGGTGGTGGGCGAGCGAGGTTCCCGGCTGTCGGGCGGCGAGCGTCAACGGGTGGCGATTGCCAGAGTGCTGCTTCACGATCCCCGGCTCCTCGTGCTCGATGAGGCGACCTCCGCGCTCGACACTGCGTCGGAACGCCGAATCCAGCAGGCACTGTCCGAGTTGATCAGCAGCCGAACCACACTGGCTGTCGCTCACCGTCTCTCGACCATCCAGGCGGCCGACATCATTCACGTCATCCAGTCGGGGCGGATTGTCGAGACCGGTGACCACGACAGTTTGCTGGATGTCGGCGGAGCGTACGCCACGTTGTACCGGGAGCAGTTCGGTGACGGAACCATCGAGACGACATGTGCCGACGGGGTCGTCCTGGCCAACGGTCGTTGCGAGATGTTCGAGAACACCGATTCCCGCCACCGGCTCGCTCTCCTGCGGAACCGACTCGATCCAAGTGTCCCCGGTCGCCACTAGGAAGTCTGGCTACGGAGCGGGGTGGCCGGGCTACACCCAGTGTTCGACGCGGAGCGCCAAACATCACCAAAACTGGACTTGATCGTGAACATCCAATCGGCAAAGCGAGACCGGTGTGACCGGCGATCGAGTGGTCGTCCTTGGACCTGGCCGCTCTTTGTGGTAGTTGCTCATGTTGGGTGAAGATGGGACCGATGAAGAGACATGGCGAAGCTCACCACCCGAACGGAAACGGCTGCTCCCGGCGCCGCGGCCGTGGTTTCGGCCGACAGCTCGGACTTTCACGAGTCCCTGCCCCGTCTGACCAAAAAGGTCTTCACCGACCTCGCAATCTGGATGACCGGCCTCGGTCTCCTTATGGGCATTGTGTTCCCATTCTTCGTGATGGCGTTCGGCGTTCCGTCCAAATACGTGCTGTCAGCCAAGTTCTTCTTCGCCACGATCGGTGCAGGTCTCGTCGTCGGGGCGACCAATCACTTCCTGTCGAGAGCGGTGGTCGGCTCCCGTCTGCGGTTCATGTGCTTGAAGATGTCGAAGGTCGAGTCCATACTGCGCGACACAACGATGGCCGACGACGGTGCGGCGTGCACGCCGGAGACGTGTATGATCACCGTCGACTCCGATGACGAACTGGGTGATGCGGCGGCCTCGTTCAATCGACTCGTGGAGGCCCTCGCTGAATCACAGCGTGCCTCTCAGGTGGCCGGCAACTTCGCCACCACGCTGGCGTCGCACCTCGAGCTGACTCCGCTCGTCGAAGCTGCGCTCAATGTGCTGCACGGTGCCGGCGACCACTCGGCATCGGCACTCTGCATCTTGCGCGACGGAGAGCTGGTCACGGTTGCATCCTCCGGCATCGCAGAGCCGGACGGCCTGGCGGACAGCGAGCTGGTGGAGCGGTCGTATCGAACACTCGACACGGTGAGGGTGGATCTGCCGAGCGACATCCAACTCGATGGCGGGATCGTCCAGTTCCGTCCCCGCACGGTCGTGGCCTTCCCCGTGCACATTCGCCTCGTGCCGATCGGTGTTGTCGTGCTTGCCTCGACGGCGCCCATCGCCGATCATCAGGACCTGCTGATCCAGCAGCTGCTCCCGAACTTCGCCGTCGCCTTGAACAATGCCCTCAGTCATGAACGACTGCAACGGGTCGCCGCCATCGACTCCCTCACCGGGTTGTACAACCGGCGGTTCGGGTTGGAGCGGTTGAGCCAGGAGTTCAGCCGATCGGTCCGCTCCGGCGAGCCGCTCGGCGTTGTGCTGTTCGATATCGACCACTTCAAGTCCGTCAACGACAACTACGGCCATCAGGTCGGGGATGACGTGCTGAAGTCGATCGCCGAGAACGTGAAGAGCGCGCTCCGCGAAGGTGACACGCTGATGCGCTACGGCGGTGAGGAGTTCCTCGCCGTACTCCCCGGTGCCGGTGAAACCGATCTGCGAACCGTCGGCGAACGGATGCGGCGGATCGTCGAGTCGAGCGTGGTCCTCGAGTCGAGTTCAGAGGTGCGGGTCACGATCAGCCTCGGTGGTGTGTCATTTCCCAGCGCCGACGTTGCCGACCTCGACGACCTGATCCGCAAGGCCGACGCCGCACTGTACAACGCAAAGACAACCGGTCGTAACCGGCTGACGCTGGTCGAAGCCTGACACTCGGACCCTGGTTCTAGGACCGGCGTCATCGACTCGGCACCGATTCCCGCCGGCCCCGCTCAGCCCGATGGCAGCCACGCCAGTGGGTTCAGGCCGGTGAAAACGATGTCGTTTGCAGAGCCGTCGATGGTGACGATTCGTGTGAGCGATCCCTCGCTGCCCGTCCCGGGGTCGGGGATGAACAGTGCGGCCCGGGACACGCCGGAGTTGGCGGTGAAGCCGAGCCGGCCGCTGACGACTCCTCGCCGATTTCCGGCCGTGTCCACCAACTCGGTCTTGGCCAGTCCGCCGTCGAACCTGGTGAGGCCGATCACGGAGTCGGAAACGCTGACTACGTTGAGCGGGGGCGCGGCCGGATCATCGACCAGTTCGACTGTCGACCCGTCGGCGAGCCGGATGACGCGCAGCGACGAGAACCCATCGCCGACACTCCCCACGCCGACCATCAGATGGCCGGCCAGTGTCGAAGGCACAATGGCGTGGCCCTCGATGTCAAGGAGTTCGTCGATTACCCCGGCGGTGACATCTGCCCGGAACCAGCGACTCGGTCCCGAACCTCGTTGCTCGATGAGCGCAATCGGCGACGACCGTGCGATGGGGTCGGTGTGAATCACACCGCCGATCATGGTAGGAGCCTTGGCGACCCCGGGGGCTTGCAGCCGGCCCAGCTCGCTGATGACGCCGTTGGTAATGGTCATCACCCGGCCCGAATAGTCAACGGCCAGCACTTGATCGCCGACCCAGGCAACCGCAACCTGCGCATCGGGTCGCTCCGGTGTGTACCAGACGGCCGACGGGGTGGGGTCGAATACCGGCATCGCCTCGATGGCGAACCCGTGATCGGTCCTGAGGCCGCCGATGATGGTGGAGCCGTCCACCGAGAGCCCGCCATCGTAGAAAAGGACCTCGGGATCGTGGTGTTCGATCGTGCCGTCTGACAAGTTGATCGCAGTGGCACCGCCGCCAGGATTGGCAACGACGGCCAACCGGCCGGCTGCGTCGATGGAGAGGCGAGGAACACGACCAGGATCTGTCTGGCCGGGCAGATCGTGAATGGTCCCGGCCGTGAGGTCGACGAGCCTCAGGGTCGCGTCGGTCTCAACCAGGACTGCGACTGGTCGTAGCGCAGGCGCCGCTCCGAGGATTTGGCCCCCGTATCCCACCAGCGTCATGTCGTTGGTGCCCCGATTCCAAAGATACGTCGCGTCGACCGTCGTGACCAGCACATGATCTGCGCCCGCACCCACGAGGGCCCGGAGCGGCGTCGCGTCGCCAACGTCGCCTGGCCCGTGCACTGGATCGAGTTCGCCGGAGTCGGGGTTCAGCACCGCCAACGTCTTGAACCCCCGGCCTGATCCGACCAGAAGAACCTCGGAGCCCTGCCGCTCCGCCGCACGGTCGCCTTCGGCCTCGGCCTGTGGAGGACTGGAACGTGTGGCGCGGTCCTCCTCGCCGGCACAGGCTGCCACGACAACCAATCCGGCAAGGTAGGTCGCGACGGTTCGCTTCATGCCAAACCATCGCCTGCCGGCCACGATCGATAAGTGAAACCCGCCACTGCACCAGGGCACGGTGAGACGGCATACGAAGTCCCCCAT
>JAHEJM010000023.1:0-24967 GCA_024638815.1 Acidimicrobiales bacterium
GCCAAGAGGCCGTTCATGGAACCGAAGTGGTAGAAGATCAGCCCGTTGGTCCCCCCGGCGACGGCGGCCACCGCCCGGGCACTGGTGCGGGCGAAGCCCTCGTCGGCCAGCACCTCGATAGCCGCCTCGATCAACGTGGCCTTCGCTTCCTGAGGGCTGGATCTCGACCGTCTCGGTCCCGCTTTGGCCATGGCTCGACCTTATCGTCCGCATAGCCGGCGCAGTAACCGGACACAGACCTCGGTCACCGCAGCTCAGTCGTAGGTGGCTTCGACGAACCACTGGCCGTACTCCACCATCAGCAGGTGGGCCGAACCATCGTCGGTCACCACCTGAAGCCGGGCTCGGCGCCTCCGGGTCAGGGGATCCCACCAACGTTGTTCGGCCGGCCACGGCCCGGCCCAGGCGGTGACGGCCCGCACCGGGCCCGAATCGATGCGCAACCGACTCGGCGCCGCCGTCAGCTCACCCCGACCGCTCACCCCCACCGGTCGGGTCCGATCGTCGGTCACCTCCACCGGAACCGGGTCGGGATGGACCTTGATGGGTGATGGAGGGGGGATACGCCCCGGCCACGGTTGGGTGACCCAGTCGGGACGAGCGGCGAGACGGGGTTCGGTGAGATCGACGGCGGCGGCCGGAACAGGGCGCACCTGCTCGGAGGCCGTCAGCCCGCCCCTGTACTCGGGTACACACACCGCATCGGCCCCCAGCATGGCCTGAAGCCGGGCCACCACCCGGGTCACCTCATCGGCCCGGTGACCGACCCCACCCCAGAGTCCGAGCTGGCGACCGGTTGCCGCCACCACCTCGTCGGGCACGATGGTGAGGCGGGCGATACCGGAGCGGGGTCGGGCGTGTTCGGCCTGGTTCAACCAGCCGTCGAGCTGCCACCGGGCCCGATCGGCCACGGCCGCCGACGACAGCGAACCCTGATGGCGCCACAGCCTCAGATGGCGTTCGCCGGTTTCGGTCTCGGCCTCGATGGCCACTCGGGTGCACGACAGGCCCCGCACACCAAGTGCATTCAACAGCTCGTCAGCCAGGGTTTTGATAACGAAGGCACATTGCTCGATGCGCTCAGCCGGCGGCTCGAAGGTCCAGGTCACGGCCAAATCGGCGGCCGGCTGCCGTAGGTCGGGGGGATGGTCGTCCTCGCCCCGGGCCAAACGATGGGCCAGCTGACCATGGCGCCCGAACCGTCCGATAACATCGGCCGTCGACAGGGCGGCCAGTCGGCCCAGGGTGTCGATACCGAGCCGAACCAGCACCTCGGTCAATTCCGGCATGTCGAGGTTGGCAATGGACAGTGGAGCCAGGAACCGGGCGCTCTCCCCCGGCTCGATGATCACCGGCTCCCGTCGACCAAGGCCCGGTCGGCAATCACCGGACCCAGCGCCCTTGTCCTCACCATCCTCGTACCGGCGGTCGCCCCCACCGTCGTACCGGGGGCGAGAGCGGGCGGCCAGCCGGGCGGTAAACACCCCATCGGCCACCGCCACCCGGCTGACGGCTCGGCTCCCCCCGATCCGGGGCATGACCGGAGCCACACACTCGGCCACGGCATCGGCCATGGGCCGATCCCCACCAAAGAACCTGCTGGGGCCCCGAGCCGGGAAGCCGACCAGGCCGGGGCCGGTGATCTCGATCCGGGGGGTGATGGCGTCGAGGGCGGCCACCACCGGTTCGAACAACCGGGCCTCCCGGCCCTCGTCCCGGTCCAGAAGCGCCAGCTCCGGGCAGCGGCCCTGGGCCTCCCGCCGACGCTGACCCACGGCCACCCCGTCGGCCCGGGCCGGAGCCGAGGTGGCCACCACCCGGTTCGCCACCAGTACTGCCACCGGTTCGGTCGGCGGTACCCCCCAAGCCACCACCGGCCAGTCCGGGCACCACACGGCGACCATGCGGGTACCCGCCATCTATCGGGCCTCCACAGCCAGCTCGGACCACCGACTCGAGCCGGGAACCCGACGACCGGTGGCCTCGACCACCATGCGCCGCCCCTGCAGGTGACCGTGGCCGGGACCCAGCCCCTGCCATCGTTGTTCGACCACGGTGAGAGTGATGTCCATAGGCTGGGGCCAGCTCCGTCCCCCATCGAGATGCAGCAGCACCGCCTGCTGTTCCCGAGCCCGAGCCTGGAGGCGGCGGGCGGCCCGGGCCGGCACCGGATGACGGGGGGCGACGGCGATGACGTCGATGGCCTCGATCAGGGCCGCCACCACTCCTGCCCACTGCCCGGGGGCCGGTGTCTCCACCGTCACGACCCGATCCAGGGGAACCCCCAGCTCGGCCGCCGCCACCAGTCCCAGCTCCTCCAGTCCGACGGTGGCCAGCCACCGATCGGGCTCCATCAGCCCGGCAGCCAGCATCATGGCCGGCGACCACGACCCACGACCCACGAACCCGATCGACCAGCCGGCCTGCACTCCACCGGTCGGGAACAGCCCTGCCATGTCGCCCGGCACCGGCCGCAAGAGGCGGGCCTGCTCTCCTGCCAACCCAAGCGGGGCCAACCTGGTCAGGGTTCGCAGGCGGGTCAGGTCCTCCATATCCGGAGTCTATCGAACGTATGTACTGAACGGGAAGTCGACCCGGAACTCGAGCGACGCCGAGGCTGATGACGTCGTGCCACGGCGCCAATCGATTCTCTCGACTGCAGCCTTGACCGGCTGAGCCCAGGTCGCCTCGATCCAAACCCCGTCGGGTCAGAGTCCGAGATCCAGCTGGCCTTCGTCGTCCTCGGTCTCGAACCCGGGCCCGATCCTGACAATCCGAGCCCCGATGGCATCCATGGCCCCGGCCAGTCGCTCGAGGTGCCCGTCGTCGGCATAGGCCCCGACCACGGCTCCGCCCGAGCCGGCAAAGGTTGCGGGGGCATCCAGAGCGTCGGCCACGTCGACCAGCTCCAGCTGAGATTCGGGCACGGTGCCCAGCTGGCGCCGAAGCCGCATGTTCTCCCCCATGAGGGAGGCGAACCGATCGGGGTCCTTCCATCGCAACGCCGCCTGGCCTTCCAACACCAATCCGGCGAGATGATGGAGCACATCCCGAACCGTGGAATCGCCGGCCTCGAACCGCTGACGCAGAACCCGATGAAACTGATCGCTGGGCTCGGCCGCCGACGCCCGATAGGCCAGGAAAAGCGGGGGTAGATGATCCGGTTCCACCCGCTGGTAGTCGCCGTGGGCCACCCCGAACCGGGCGTCGGTCGTCATCTCGCCGAAGTCCATGACCACCAGGCCCCCATAGGTCTGCACCACCCGGTCCTGGAGACCGGCCGTGAGCCCCAACTGCTCGGTCTCCACCGCAAGCGCAATCGACGGCAGGACCTCGTCGGGAATGTCGATGTCGGTGTAGTGGGCCAGGCAGCGCAGGGCCGCCACCACCAGCGCTGACGAGCCGGCCAGGCCAACCTGGCGGGGAATGGTGGTGCCATAGGTCAGCCGAAACGTCTCATCGGGGAAACCGGCTTTGGCCAGCCCCTTGTCGACCTGGGTCGCCACCACGTTGGCGAAGGTACGAACCGAGGCCGTGAGCAGTTGCGGCCCGGTGCCGTAGCCCTCCCGATCGACCCTGGACATGAGCTCCGAGACCGAGCCCCACACCGGCTCGTCGGCGGCGGCGGCCACAATCTCCAGTCGAGGCGCGGGCTCGAGATTGACGGTGGCGGCGAATCGGGGCACGGCCAAGGCCAGTGTGCGCCCCCCGTAGCCGTCGGATGGATTGCCGAGAATACCGACCCGGGCCGGGACGGTGTGGGAGATCAACCCTCGGCACCGAACATTTCCGGCGTGGGCACCTCGACCCCCGGTCTGTAGTAGATGTAGAGGTCCTCCAGGACCTCCTTCAGCCCGCTCGAGTCCGAGCCCGACAGCTTGACCGTCACCATCTGGGAGTAGATGTGGACCTCCTCCGCCTTGCCGGTGGCGAACAGCGCTCTGGCGATCCCGTCAGGGGGACGATTCGTGTAGATCTCGTCGTCCACGCGGTAGCTCTCGTGGCCCATGCCGGTGAACGAGCGATTGGTCTCGAACCGGACATAGCCCGGTCGGCCGCTCGGCTTTTCGATGACGGTGACTGGTTCTCCCACGAGCTCCAGACTATCGCTCTCCTGCTCGGCCCGGTGCCAGCACGATCAAGCCCAGCCCGATGGTGATCAGGGCCAGCACCGTGTGGACGGCCACGAAACCGACCGAGTAGCCGGCACCGGCGATGGCCACCCCTCGATAGGTCCAGACAACCACACCGAGGGCGGCCATGACCACGGCCACCACCCGCTCCCGATGCCTGACACCCTCCCTCGACCACCGGCCGCGACGCAGGCCGAAGGCCAGGCCGAGCACAACGACGGCCAGCAGACAGAACGTCATCGAGCCGACCAGCGACCAGCGGTTGGCCTCGGCCAATCCGCCCGGCTCGGCCAGGAGATTGCGGATACGACCACCCCATACGAAAAGGTTCCAGGCGGCAAGGATCCGACCGGCCGGCACCGCCCACCGTCCCGTTGCCGGCGCCGACGACGCCTGATTCCGACCGAGAGCCTCCGCCAGCTTGTTCACCCCTGCTCCTCCTCCGGATGCTCCGTCGTGTGGCCGGTTCAACCCCGCGCCTTGTCGAGCAGTCGCTGCAAGGGGTCGAGATCGAACGGGGCACCGATACCGACGATGACATGAGTGGCACCGGCCTCGACCAGACCGTCGAACTGGTCGGTCTCGTCGGCCGAGACGCACACCGTACGCTCGATCTCGGCGGGGTTGCGGCCCTCGCTCTCGCACCACTCGTTCAGCACCCGATTCTTGTGGGCGAAGTGGTCGGGGGGCCCGAAGGTGTTCCAGGCGTCGGCGTGCTGAGCCGTGTAGCGCAGGGTCTTCTTCTCCCCGCTGCCGCCGATGAGGATCGGCAGTTCGCCGATGGGAGCGGGGTTGAGCTTGCCCAGACGGGCCTTGATCCGGGGCAGGGCCTGAGCCAGGTCGGCCAGGCGATGGCCGGCGGTGCCGAACTCGTAGCCGTACTCGTCGTAGTCCCGCTCGAACCAGCCGGCGCCGAGGCCGAGATAGAGCCGACCGCCGCTCAGGTGATCGACGGTCCGGGCCATGTCGGCCACCAGCTCCGGGTTGCGGTAACTGTTACAGCCCACCATCAGACCGAGCTTGGCCGAGGTGGTGTCACAGGCCATGGCCGCCAGCAGGCTCCAGCCCTCGAAGTGCTCGCCGTCGGCCGGGCCGTAGAGGGGGAAGAAATGATCCCACGTCCAGATGGAGTCGGCCCCCATCTCATCGGCGGCCTTCCATGCCGAGCGCAGCTGTTCGATCGAGCAATGCTGGGGATGGAGCTGCACACCGACGCGTATGGAGTGTCCTGAGGTCATGGTTCGAGCGTACTGGTGACCACGAGTGGGTTGGGCATCGTTCGGGAGCCAGGGATATGTTGAAGCCATGGCCGGTTCCAACCCGAACTCCTCCGACCTCGAACGGTTCCGCTCCGAGGCGATCGACTTCCTCGAGGCCCACGCCGAGCCCAAGGCCCATGCCCAAGCCTTCGTCTGGGGCAAGGGGCCGGACGACCCGTCGCTGTTCGAGGAGGTCGACAGGGAGAAGGAGCTGCAGGAGCTGGCCGAAGCCAAGAAGTGGCGGGCCACCAAGTTCGACGCCGGCTTCGGCTGGATCACCGGTCCCACCGAGTGGGGGGGCCGGGGATTGAGCCGTCGCCACGAGCGACTGTTCGCCGAGCTGGAGCTGCGCTACGAGGTGCCGTCCCAGGGCTTCTTCGGCATCGGGCTGGGCATGGTGGCTCCCACCATCGCCGACCATGCCAACCCCGAGGTGGCGGCCGACATCCTGCCCAGGATGTACCGGGGGGACATCGTGGGATGCCAGTTGTTCTCCGAGCCCGGGGCCGGGTCCGACCTGGCCAGCCTGCAGATGAAGGCCGAACGGGACGGCGAGGAGTGGGTTGTCACCGGCCAGAAGGTGTGGACCTCGGGGGCCCACTATTCCGAGATCGGCGAGGTGATCTGCCGGACCGATCCCGACCTGCCCAAACACAAGGGCCTCACCGGCTTTGTCGTCGACATGAAGGCTCCCGGGGTGGAGATCCGACCGCTGCGACAGATGACGGGCGGGGCCAACTTCAACGAGGTGTTCTTCAACGAGGTCCGCGTCCCCGATGCCTGGCGTCTGGGGCAGGTCAACGACGGCTGGCGGGTGGCCCTGACCACCTTGATGAACGAGCGGGCCTCCATCGGCGGTGGACCGGGCTACGGCGGCGGCTTCACCCGACTGAAGGAGATGATCCGCCACTTCGGCCTGGCCGATGACGCCATCGTCCGCCAACAGTTGATGGATCTCTACATCCGGGGCTCGGTGCTGCGCTACAACAATCATCGGGCGGTGGCGGCCATGAAACGCGGTGAATTGCCGGGACCGGAGATGTCGGGAGCCAAACTCCTGTTGACCGAGAACATGCGACGGACATCGGCCTTCGTGTCCCACGTGCTCGGACCGAAGCTGATCGCCGACACCGGGGAGTGGGGTACCTACTCATGGTCGGGCTACGTCCTGGGCATGCCGGGCATGGCCATCGCCGGCGGCTCCGATCAGGTCTTGCGCAACATCCTCGGTGAACGAGTGCTGGGTCTGCCCAAGGAGCCCGGTATCGACACCACCAGCCCGTTCAAGGACCTCAAGGTCGGCACCCAGAACCGGGACTGAGTCCCTATTTCTCCAGCAGCTCACCCATCCGGGCGGTGGCAGCGACGATACCGGAGCCCCCGATGGGGGCACCCATCGACAACAGCCCGGCCTCGGTCGTGGCCAGCGCCCCCAGGATCATGGGGGGATCGGCATAACCCATATGACCGATTCGGAACGACCGACCGGCAAAGGCACCGATTCCGGTGCCCAGGACCAGCCCGGCGTTGTCCCGACAGATGACCCTCAGCCGCTCGGCGTCGATGGAGTTGCTGAGGATGGTGGTCACGGCAGCCGACCTAAAGGACGGATTGACGATGTTGAATTCGATGCCGTCGGGGCTGGACCAGGCTTCGACCGCGGCCCACACGGCCGACGCCAGCATCTCGTGACGGGCCCATACCGCCTCCACACCACCCTCCTCGTCGATCATGCGCAGCGCCTCCCGCATGGCGTACAGATGCGACACCGGTGGGGTGCCGGCATAGAGCTGATAGTGCTGGCTCGGGTTGAGCCGCGGACCCCAATCGGTGTAGCCGTCCTTGAGGCCGGCGGTCTCATAGGCGGCCAGGGCCCTGTCGTTGGCCCACACGAACCCCATCCCCGGCGGCACCATCAGCCCTTTCTGCGACGCCCCGACGGTGAGATCGACCCCCCAGGCGTCCATCTCGTAGGGCTCGCAACCCAACGAGGCGATGCAGTCGACCATGAACAGCGCCGGATGCCCGGCGGCATCGATGGCCGCTCGCATGGCGGGTACGTCATTGCGAACGCTGGAGGCGGTGTCGGTCTGCACCGCCAGCACGGCCTTGATCTCGTGGTTGCGGTCGGCCGACAACCGGGCTTCCAGGGCCTCGACGTCGACCGGGCCCCGGCCTGATCCGGGCAACACCTCGACATCGACCCCCGAGACCGCGGCCAACTGACCCCAGACCACGGCGAAGATCCCCGACTCCAACACCAGCACCTTGTCCCCCCGACTCAGCGTGTTGGCGATGGCCATGAGCCAGGCCCCGTGACCGTTGGAGATGATGGCGAAGACCCGGCCCTCGGTCCGGGCGATGGCGGGAAGCTCGGCGAAGATCTCGTCGGACACATCGACCAACTCGCCGCTGTAGATGTCGGACATGGGGTGGGCCATGGCGGCCAGGACCCGCTCAGGGATCACCGACGGTCCCGGGATCACCAAGTTCTCCCGTCCATGGTTGAGAGGCCCTCGGGGGGTCGAACCGACACTTGGCGGCAGGTCGACCGGCTTCCGATCGGTTCCTGTCGCTGATCGAGTCTCACTCATGGCACGCAGACTACCGCCCGGCAACCGGACACGAAGAACGCACCGACGGACGGGATCAGAACAGAACGGTCTGGCCGGCCGGTGGCAGACGACGGCAGGCGGTCCAGACCAGGGAGTCCATGAACACCCAAGACCGGCGATGGATCGACGTCGGGCCGTAGCCCTGCAGGGCCGTCTTGTGAACGGGGCACGGATAGCCCTTGTTGTGTTCGAAGTTGAACCCGGGGAACTGGTCGGCCTGGGCCCGCATGATCCGGTCCCGCGTGACCTTGGCCAGGATCGAGGCGGCGGCGACTGACAGGCAGGTGGCGTCGCCTCGAATCAGGCGGCGGGTGACCGGGTGACCGACGAAATCCCACTTGCCGTCGAGGATCACGGCATCGGGCGTGAGGCCCAAACCGTCGATCGCCCGGCGCGCCGCCAGCTTCTGGGCCGCCGACATGCCCAGTCGGTCGCACTCGTCGGCACTCACGTGACCCACCGACGACGCCTGGCACCAGTCGATGATGCGATCGAAGAGGGCCTCCCGCTCGGCCTCGGTCAATTGCTTGGAGTCCCTCAGCTTGTAGATCCGGCGGTCCTTGGGCACGACGACGGCACCAATGGTCAGTGGTCCGGCCCAGGAGCCCCGACCAACCTCGTCCACACCGACAACCACTCGGTGACCGCTCTCCCACAGCTCGTGTTCCACCCGCAGACCGGGGGACTTTGCCTTCAACGCCTTTCGCAGCTTGGGTACGGTGGCGGTCATCGCCTTCGAACCTAGCAGAACCGGCCGCCCCATCGTGGAGCCCCTCGACCCCGGGGCCGACCGCTCCCACTACCGAGGTTAAGGATTGGTATAGGGGCTCAAAGTCGATATTGAAAGCGTCATGTTACGGGAGCGTGTCGTATAGACTGCCCCGGTGCGCTACCAGAGGCTGGGGATCACGGGCATTGCCGCGGTACTTGCTGCGGGCATTGCCCTTGTCGTGACCAATCAGGGTTGCACCGAGTGCGCCGCCCAATCCATTTCCGCCACCGGCGAGGCTGCTCCGGCTCCCTCCGAGCTGCAGGTGGACGAAGACGGACTCCGGCAGGCCCTGGTGGTCAAGGACGATCTCGATCAACTGTCCGGCCCGGCCATCACCTTGGCCGACGACGCCGACGGCGAGGAGACGACCACCACCGAGCCGGCGAAGGACGACACCGAGGACACCTCGGCCGACGAGACGACCACGACCTCCGAGGGCGAAACCACCACATCGGCCGATGGTGAGACCACGACCACAACGGCCGTTGTTGAGACCACCACCACCGCTCCGGCCGAGAAGGACACCACCACAACGGCCGAGCCGGCCCAGAACAAGACAGCCGCAACGTCGGCCGACACCGCCCAAGGGACATCCGAGTCAGACGACGCCGGATCGTCCCCGGCTGAGGAAACCACCACGACACAGGCCACCACGACGGCTCCGCCGGACACCAGTCCGCCGGTTTCGGTCTCCAGCAATGCACCGGCCAACGGTCCCAAGGTCTATGTGAACCCCGGCGGTGGCAACGACGGCAACGACGGTTCCTCGCCGGACAAGGCCAAGCGTTCCTTTCAAGACGTACTGCGACATGTGAAGCCGGGTCAGCAGGTGCTGCTGATGAACGGTGAATACCGTGACCTGGCCAGCGCAGGTGAAGTCCACTACTGGATGAAGAACAGCGGTCAGCCCAACAACTGGATCAAGATCGGGGCCGCCCCCGGCCATCGTCCCGTGATCAAGGCCACCAGGGGCACCGCCCTTCTCATCGATGGCGACTACGTGGAGGTCTCCGGGCTCACCATTCAGGGCAGCGGCTTCAACACCTCGAATTCCTGGGGTGTCGGAATCGCCGTCTCCCAAAGCCACCACGTCAACGTCATCGGCAACCGGGTATCGGGCATGCCCCAAAGCGGTATCAGCCTCACCAGGTCCTCCAACTTCAAGGTCCTCAACAACGTGGTGTACGAGAACTCCTTCTGGCACGACTCGAACGGCAGTGGGATCAACGTCGTCCATCAACGCAGTCACGGTCACGGCCCCATTGCCGGCCCCTACCACGATGTGGTGATGGGCAACCGCACCTTCCGCAACGAGAACAAGGTGCCGTCCAAGTGGCAGAACCACCAGAGGATCACCGACGGTAACGGCATCATCATCGACTCGAACAATCTGGAGGGTTACAGCGGCCGGACCCTGGTTGCCAACAATCTCTCGTTCGACAACGGCGGTCGGGGCATCAACGTCTGGGCCTCCAGCAACGTCGACGTGATGTTCAACACCGTCTATCACAATGTCCGCACCACCAACGTCATCGGCGGCGGGGCCGAGATCGGTTTCGGTCGGGGCAAGAACATCCGGGTCACCAACAACGTGGTGTGGGCCCGATCAGGCAAGCCGGGTATCGATTTCAGCGAGACCGACGGCAGTAGCTACAGCCGAAACAACGTGTCGGTCACCGACGTCGCCCCCAGGAGCCAGAACGACACGGTGATCAACCACAACCCCGGTCTTCGCAATCCGTCGACCAGCGAGCACGGAGCCGACTTCCGGCCCAACCCCGGCAGCATGCTCGAGGGCCGAGTCGGCTCGGTCGACGGCATGGTTCCCACCGACCTGCTCGGCACCGGCCGCTCCGGGCCCACTGAACCGGGCGCCTTCATCGTCGAAGCCTCACAGGGACGGTAGGCGGTCCGGCCCAGGACTCTCACCCCGACCGGCCGGTTCGGTGCAGGGTCGACCGGCAGGCACATAGTCCCGGAGCACCGGCGAGGATCGCCGCTCATGACCATTGCCTCTTGCGGCACCGGGCCGTTTCAAGCATTCTCAACTCGAGAATCGAGGAGGTCGCCGTGAGTACCCAGACCACAGGGAGGCCGTGTGCCGCAGTGAGGCGTGAAGACCTCGTGCCTGTCTGCCCGAACTGTGACACCGAGCTTCCGGAGATCCATTTTCGAAAGCAGGAGGGCTCGTTCGGGATTGGGCGGGGCTTCGTCTTCTTCTGCCCTCACTGCCGGAAGGTGATGGGGTTCGGCACCCAGTGGTATCCGTTCCCAGGATGACGGGCCCGGGTCTGCGCTGACAGGATCGTCGGGGGCCGAACCCGAGGCACATCCGACCAGTTCTATCATGTTCGCAACAGCAAGCCGACAGGAGGTCGTCGTGCAGCACGCGGAGACTGGAGCCAATGCCGAGCCCACCGGGAGCGTAGGCATCGAGGTGGCGGTCCTGGACCACCGGGGCGTGATCGTCGCCGTCAACGGCCCGTGGACCGATTTCTGCGACGAGAACGACGGGAATCCGGCCCTCACCGGTGTCGGTGTGGACTACCTGGAAGTCTGCCACCGGGCCGGCGACGAGCCCGGCGCCCGGGAGGTTGCCGACGCCATCCGGGCCGCCCTGACCGGGGACGGGCCGAGCGCCGACCGGGTTCACATCTCGTGCCACGCACCGCATGAGAAACGCTGGTTCGACGTGCTCGTCTCGTCCCGCACCGACGAGGCAGCGAACGTCATCGGCGCCACGGTCATGCTGGCCCGGGTTCCCGAACATCGGACCGATCCGGTCGAGTCGGACCCCACACTGGCGTTCGAGATTCTCGAAGCGTGCCCCGATGCGTTGCTGGTCGCCGACGAGGACGGTTTGATCCAGTCGGTCAATCGGCCGGCCGAACGGCTCTTCGGTTGCAGTCGGACCGAGTTGCTGGGGCGGACGATCAACACGGTGCTGTCCGGCCGGCTCCTCGAGACGACATCCAGCAGCCTTCAGCTGCGAGCCGTCCGCCCCGACGGTTGGGAGATTCCGGTCGAAGTCGGCCTCAGCCTGCGGGATGTCAAGGGCGAACCCCGCCTGATCGCCGCGGTTCGTGACATCAGCGAGCGGCTTCGGGCCGAGCGACGGACACAACTGATCCACCGGTCAATCGATGCCGCCTCCGATGCCATCCTGGTTTTCGACGAGGACAGCTTTCGGTTCCTGCACGCCAACATCGGTGCGGTCGACATGTTCGGCTACCGCCGGTCCGAGCTGGTCGGCAACATGTCGGCCACCGACCTGACCACCGATCTCCCCTTCCCCGAGCTCGCCTCCGCCATCGGATCCCTGAGGGAGAGGCCCGAGGACCACGTGCGGTTGTCGACCGGCGCCCGGGCCAAGGACGGGTCGCAGTTCACCGTGGAGATCCAACTGAACTGGCCGGCGCCCGCCAGTCCGAATGCCCCTCGACCGGTGGTGGCGGTCATCCGCGACCTCCGTGGAACCACGATTCGCTAAGCGTCGGGATCGCCCGTCGATGACACCTTGGTGTGGGCGGAAGAACCCGATCGTTGTTTCCGACCGGCGCACACCAACTACTGGAAGCTGTCTCCCGGGGCCGGAGCGTCGGCCAGGCCCTGAGTCGAACCGGCCAACAACACCTCTCCTCTCGCCTCAGCCGTCGACCAGCCGGGATCCAGGCCGCGACAGCTCACCGTGACCGGGCCGGCCGAGGCCACCTCCCATAACAGGGCGGGACGAGCCCCGTGCCAGCGCACGGCGAATGACACCAGGCCACCCAGGGTCGGCGCCTTGTGCACGTCCAATCCACCCCCCCTCCAGGCGGCCGGGAACCGGGGCAGCAGATCGACAACCGGGGTGTCCCCGGCCTCACCTCGGGGCTGTTCGTGGAACAACAGGCTTCGGGCCGCCAACCAGAATCCGGCCGCAGCGGCAAGATCGTCGTAGACGATCCGGCTGAGGTCACTACCACTCCACCGACCGACGCCACCGGCACGTTCCATCAATCGAGTCACGGTCTCGAGGTCCTCGGTTCCCATGGCGACAGCGGGATCATCGGTCGCCGCCCACCGCGATATCGAGGCTCGAAGCTCGGCCGCCGCCTCGTACTGGCCCAGGGCGTGGGCCAAAAGGGCAAGGCCCGCTCGGGCGAGGTCGATGTTGGGAGCGTGCCCCCGCTCCAGCAGTTTCACCAACTGCACAGTGGGTTCGACCAGCCGTTCGAACAAATCGAGTTGACCGGGAGCGGCCCGAGTAAGGTCGGAACGCTCATCGTGGGAACAGGCCGCCATGGTTGCCGCCGCCACCCCGATGCCGGCCACCAGATCGGAGCCGGTGGCGGGATCAGCGGCCACCGGAAACGAGTCGGCGATCAGCTCCAGGGCGACCCGGGTCTCGCCCCAACGACCGCTGCGGGCCAGGGCGGCCAGGACTCGACCGGCGGCTCCGGTTGTGCGAGCGGGACGATCGTCGGACTCGGAAACCGACCGGTCGGGGTGACCCAGCGCCGCCCGCAGCCGCCGACCCAGGGAATCGCCGGGCAACTCCAACTGACGCCGCAACTGTTCGAGGCGGGCACTCGGCGTCAGGAGCAGTCGGGCCCGGGCAGCGGCGGCGGCTCCGGTCAAGCCGTCGTCGGGGAACTCGAATCGGCCACCACCGTCGATGACTGCATCCCAACCCCGGCGAACCGAGTCGGGGGACGGCATGGAGGCCGGATCCAGGTCGGGGCGATCACCGGACGCACCCTGGTCAAACGGGGCGGGGCCGAACACCAACCGCAGCGAGGTCCTATGGGGCAGGGGGTAGAGGGCCACGGCATTCGCCTCGAGGCCCACGACCGGTCCCGACCACGACAAGGCCTCACCCTGCTCCAGGCCCTGGAGCATGTCGCGTTCGTCGGACGCTGCCAGCTGCGATGGCGGCCGGGGCAGACGGATCACCGTGTCGGACACCACCAATGTCCGATCGTCGAGCCGGTCGATGGTGATCGAGGGCTCCGGGACATCGGCCGCTTCGGCCTTCCCGTCGCTCGATTCGCCGGCGCGACGGTCCACCACCGGATAGGGCCTGATGGCCACGGCCAGGGCAACCGGCACCGGGGAATCATTGCCGAACTCGACCACGGTCACCTGCCGACGTTGGCTCCTGGCTGTCGCCGGATCGATGGAGGGTGAGCCGGGCACCGCATACACCACCTGAGTGGCGTCGCCGGACGGGATGCGGACTGCGGTCTCCACCACCGGAGCGGCCGACGGTCGACGCTGGCGGACCGACGGCTCCCGGGAAGGGTAGTACCATCGATCGTCGGCTCCGATCCACCAGTCCAGACACCAGCCGGCACCGGCGGGGCTGATGGCCCCGGCGGCATCGACCAGCACCGGTGTGTCGGCATCGAGCGGGCCGACCAGAACGGCTCCCCGATCGGCCGGGCGCTCGGTTCGTCTCGGTCCCAGCCGTCGCACCGAGGTTCAGACCTCGAACGGGCTCTGTTCGTGCCCGAGCCGACCCCGCAGCAGCGCGTCCTCGGCGAAATCGGGATCGGAGCCCTCGTGGCAGACGGCATAGACCTGGGAGGCGATGGGCATGAACAACTCGAACCGTTGGGCGAGGTCGTGCACCACCTTGGCCGCCTTGACCCCTTCGGCCACCTGATCCATCCCGGCCAGGACCTCCTCAATGGTGAGCCCCTCACCCAGCTTGCGGCCGACCTGTGAGTTTCGGCTCTGAGGGCTGACACATGTGGCCACCAGGTCACCCATCCCGGCCAAGCCGGCCAGAGTAAGGGCCTCGCCTCCCATGCGAGACCCCAGTTCGATCAGCTCGGCCAGACCTCGGGTGATGATGGCGGCCCGGGCGTTGTCACCCAGGCCGCGCCCCTCGACCACACCGGCGGCGATGGCGTAGACATTCTTCAAGGCGCCACCGACCTCACAACCGATGACGTCATGGTGAAGGAAGACGCGGAAGGTCCTGGTCATGAAAACCCGCTGAAGCCGGGCGGCGATGTTCTGCTCCGAGATGGCGATCACCGCCGCCGTGGGGCTGCCGGCCATGATCTCCTTGGCCAGGTTGGGGCCTGTCAGCACCCCGATGGGCCGGTCGGGCAGCACCTGCTCCACGATCTGGGTCATCCGGTATCCGGTTTCGGGTTCGAAACCCTTGGCCAGGCTGACCACCGGCACCCAGGGCCGGATGGTTTCGGCAATCTTGGCGCAGGTCTCCCGGAACGCCCCGGTCGGCACCCCCATGATCAGAAGGTCGGTCTCGGCCGCCGCCGCTTGCAGGTCGGTGGTGGCCCGCAGCCTGGGGTGGAGTTCGAACGACGGCAGGTAGCGGGGGTTGCGGTGCTCGGTGTTGATGGCGTCGACCACCGCCTCGTCCCGAGCCCAGAGCAGCGTGGTGCCATTGTGGGCCGCCAGGTGGGCCACGGTGGTGCCCCACGAGCCGCCGCCGACCACCAGCACCCGGAGATCCGACTTGGCCTTGACCCCTGCCTGAGTTGTATTCACCGTAGATACCTCATCGATCACCTCGTTGACCACGTCATTCTGCTCCCCGGATCGTCATCGCCGACCGTCCCCGGCAGCCGCCGAATCCGATCTCCCAAACCTACCGCACCGGCGGGCCAGTAGCCTCAAACGGTGGCGGTTGCCCCCGATCCTCACTTCAATGACCTCCCCGGCGTTACCTCCGACCCCACCGGCGGCGGACGGGACGAGTCCGCCGACAGCGCGACCCGACCCACCGACACCGCAGTGGTGGTCCCGGTCAAGTCGTTTGCGCTGGCCAAGGGCCGCCTTGCCGACACCCTGTCGGGACCGGAACGGGCTGCACTGGCCCGGTCGATGGCAACAACCGTGGTCGGCGCGGCGTCGAATCTGCCGGTCTTCGTGGCCACCGACGACAACGAGGTGGCGGCCTGGGTCATCGAGCAGGACCTCCTCCTACTCAACGTGTCCGTGACCGGTCTGAACGGCGTGGCCGCCGAGGTGGTGGGGATGCTGGCCGACAAGGGCTACCGATACGCCATGATCTGCCACGCCGATCTTCCGCTGGCCCGAGACCTCGACGCCGTGGCCGGATTCCCCGGGGTCACCATCGTCCCCGACCGTCATGGCGACGGCACCAACGTCATCGTCGTTCCCACTGCTTCCGGTTTCCAGTTCCACTACGGTCCGGGATCGGCCCACCACCATCGTCACGAGGCGGCACGACTCGGCCTTGCCATGCGATGGCTTCGTCTTCCTCACCTGGCCTGGGACATCGACGTACCCGACGATCTTGACATCCTGCACAGATTGGGCGACATCGTCGAGGCCTCACCGACCGATACCGGTTTCAACCCCCAACATCATCCCCAAACGGCCAGGAGGCCGGCACCGTGACCGAAGCCCAGAACCCGCTCACCCCGTCCACCGTTCGGCTCGATGAGTTCACCACGAACCTGCCGACGCCGGAACGGGCCCTGGCCATCGGTGCCCATCCCGACGATGTGGACTTCGGTTGCGGAGCCACGCTGGCCAAATGGGCCGGCCGCGGGTGTGAGGTTCATGTCCTGGTGTGCACCGACGGCTCGAAAGGAACCTGGGACGAGTCGGCCGACATCGACGAACTGATTCGGCTCCGTCAGGACGAGCAACGGGCCGCCGCCCGGGCCCTGGGCGCAACCGGTGAGGTCGGGTTCCTGGGCCGGCACGACGGCGAGCTGGACTCCGGCCTCGAAACCCGTCGCCAGGTCGCCGACTTCATCCGCCGCACCCGTCCCACCGTGGTGTTGGGCCATGACCCGTGGAAGCGATACCGCCTTCATCCCGATCATCGCCATGCCGGCTGGCTCACGACCGACGGCATCGTGGCCGCCCGTGACCCCAAGTTCTTTCCCGAACTCCGAACACCCCATTTCCGGCCCGACCTGTTGTTGCTGTTCGAGGCCGACGAGCCCGATCACGCCGAGGATGTCGCGGGCTATGTCGACGCCAAATACCGGGCTCTCACATCCCATGTCAGCCAGTTCGAATCGACCATGAAGTCGGGCGATGATCCCCAGCTGGTCCGATTTCGTGAACGGATCGAGGACAAGGTCAACGCCGCTGGTCAAGCAGCGGGAATGGCACAAGCCGAGGTGTTCAAGCTCATCGACGACCTCTGACACCAAACCGGCACCCCGACCTGCGGTACACCGTGGCCTGGAGGGGTGCTCGTGCACACGGTGCAGAGGTGGTCCATACTGGTGCCATGGCTTTAGGCGGAGACATACGGCTCGACATCGAAACCCTGCTGAACCCAGAGGAGCAGCTGCAGTTTCGTCGTTTGTGCATCGAAACTCCCCGTTCGGAGTTCGGGCCACTGGCCGAGACCATCACCATGCATCTCGAACAGGTCAAGGATCGAGCCGTTCCCGCCACCGATGTCGAGACGGCCGAGCTGGTGGCAGCCTCACTGCGTGCGCTGTTGGCCGCTCCCGACGATTTCGGGGCCGAGGAACGTGCCCTCATCCGAGGGGCGGTCGAATATTTCCTGTTGGATGACGATGCCGCCGGCGATATCGAGAACGTCCTCGGCTTCGATGACGATGCCAGGATTCTGAACACGGTGCTCGACCAGATCGGCCGTTCCGACCTCAAGGTCGAGCTGCCGGTCTGAGCCGGACGGTACCGGACCACGGCAACACAAGTCGCACGACGGCGGGCCCGAAACCTCGGGGCGCTAGCCTGCGAGTCAATGGCCGGTTCCCGATCATCGCGTGATTCGGCCGGGATCGCCATGGTTCGATCGCCCGGGGACATCGTCGAACTGCTGCTGGTTCATCCCGGCGGTCCATTCTGGGCCAAGAAGGACGAACACGCCTGGTCCATCCCCAAGGGCGAGTTCGATCCCGACTCCGAGGATGCTCGGTTGGCGGCCATGCGGGAGTTCACCGAGGAACTCGGGTGCCCGCCGCCGGCGGGACCGATGGTGGCCCTGTCAACGTTCCGGGCCGGCTCCAAGACGATCTGGGCGTGGCTGGTCAGGGGGGACCTCGATCCGTCAGCGATCGTCAGCAATCGCTTCGAGATGGAATGGCCGCCACGATCGGGGCGGACTCAGTCGTTTCCGGAGGTCGACAAGGCAGCCTGGTTCCCCCTGGACCAGGCTCGGCATCAATTGCACAAGAACCAGGCACTACTTGTCGATCTGGTGACGGACGCGCTACCGAAGCTGGGCGGAATCTGAGCGTCGAGTTCACTCGCCCCCGGCCTGTCCTGGGGTTTCTCGATGTTTCCCGAAATCGTGCGGCGCCCGGCCGTAACACATGGGCGGCCGCCCGTCCGGGAAGTTCGGCTATCGGGTTTAGCCTGCCCTGCTCGTTGTGTACGATCGAAGATGTGGTACTAGAGCTCGGCCCGTGCTCAGCCGACGAAGCGGCCTCGTGGACGAGGTTCGCCCGGCGCATCATTCTCGAGCTGCGTTCCGACGAGGAGATCGGTGAGACCATGTCGCCCGATCTGGTTCGTCTATGGTGCCACTACATCGACGAGTGGGACGCCGAGGCGTCGCAGGCATCGGCCGATAGCAGGCCGTTTCGGTGGTCGAACGAGTTGGAGCCCGAAGTTGGGGAGTTCCTACTTCACGGACTCGACCGGTGCCTGCATTCGAAGGCGTTGTCGTCAGCGGTGACTCCGGCCGAGTCGGCGGCTCACCGGGGCTTCACCATGACCGTGGTCCGAGCCTTCGTCGACAGTCTGGCCTCTGAAGGAGAGAGCTGCGAACACTACGTGGATCAGGTGCTCACTTCCTTCGGCGGCTACATCGACGCCTGAGGCCGATACCGCTACGGCACCACCCCACGCAGCGCCCGGCCGGCCAAGATCTGGGTCTGGACACGGCCGGACCGAACGGCGATCCGGCCGTCGACCAGCACCCATTGGATTCCCACCGATGGCAGCGCCGGCTCGGCCACTGTGGCCTGATCGGCGATGGTGGCGGGGTCGAACACCACGATGTCGGCATCGGCACCCCGCTGCAGACGGCCCTTCCGTTTCATATCGGGCATCATCGACTCCACCCGTAGTGCCGGCTGAATGGTGATCTTGGCCAGGCCGGTGCGTAGATCGAGCAGACCGATATCCCGCACGTAACGCCCCAAGGTACGAGCGAATGTTCCCGCCCCCCGCGGGTGGTTGTTGAGACCACTGGTCAGGATGGCGTCGCTGGCCACCATCACCCACGGCTGCGACAGAGCCAGACGGACCTCCTCCTCAGGGATGGAACCGAGGGCTGCCACCAGCTTGTTGTCGAGCACCGCCCGCCGGAACGTCTGCTCCGTCAGGCGCTCCTCGGTGCCCGCTACCTGTAGATCCTCGTAGTCGATGCGATAGCGCTCCTGCCATCCGTCGGAGAAACGCTCGCTGGCCAGATACGTGCCCCAGAAGTCGTAGGGATACACGCAAGCCGTGACATCGATGCCGTAGTCCCTGGCGTCCTCGATCATGGCGATGGCCTCCTCCATCACGAATGTCCCACCGGTGCTGGAGAGATGCTGGATGTGGATGGACGCCCCGGTCCGCTCGGCGATGCTCATGACCTCGGCCAACGATTCGAGGCTTGTGCCCGGCGGATCGGGATCGCTGTGACGCAGATGGAAGAAACTGACATGGCCGTATTCGGCGGCCACCGCCACCAACCGGGCGATCTCCTCGTTGGAGGTTCCCGGCGAGTACTCGGGCGAGAAGCAGACGCCGGCGAATCCGTCCTCCAAGCCTTCCCGCAGCAGCCGCTCGAGGCTTCGCATCTGAGCCGTGTCGAGCCGCTGGCCCACGCCGACACCCATTTCGAAGCCCCGGATGAAGTGATGGTGGAAGGCACCGCCGAAGTGCACGGGAGATCGTTCCGTGTAGCGGTCGAAGAAAATCGGGGCGAAATTGCTGACCCCGTGCATGGCCAGGTTGGTGGTCACGCCATCGGCCAGCTTCAGCCGAGCGCCGAACTCGTTGGGCTCATAGCTCAGCAGATCGATGAAGCCGGGGGCGACCACCTTGCCGGTGGCATCGATGACCTGGCGACCGTCGAGGGGTTCTGCACTGAGGGCCGTGACCGTTGCACCATCGATCCCGACGTTGATCAGTCCGTCGAATCCGGACGCCGGATCCACAACCCGACCACCTCGGATGACCACGTCGAATCGGTGGCCGGAACCCGGGACCGACGGGGCACCGTCCAGCGCCGGTGGGCTGTCGGGGCCGGCCGGAGTGGGGGCGACGCCGTCAGTCTCGTCCACGTCGACCCGAGCCCCCGACGCCGCCTGCCGGCCGACGGTGTCGCCCCGACCGCCGGAACCGACACCACGGTCGCCGGCCGACTCGGAGCATCCGCTGAGCCGCGACACCACGAGTCCGGCCGCGCCGATCCCGGCGGCGGACAGCAGTTTCCGGCGGGTGAGAGGAGCAGGCACGGTCTCCTCTCCCCCTCGGGGCGGCAAGGAGGTGCGGCGGGTTGGATCCAAGACGTGACGCGGCGGGTGCGGCGGAATGGCGTGGGCTCATCGTAGCGGCGGCCGGCCCGGCACCAGGGACGGCCCCCGTCGTCACGAGCGGCGCGCGCCGAGGAACCGGCCCGACACAGGAGCCGGCGCCAGGGCATCGGCGAATCTCTAGCGGCGAGCGACTACAGTTCGGCCGCAAGAGGCCTGGCGTCGTCATGTTCGGTGCCCGGCCGAACATCGCCCCACCTGACGCACTATTGCATGATCCGACCACGAAGGAACGCTAGGGTTTGTCCGTGTCCCCAGATCTACCTTCGCTCTACCGACTGGGCATCGTAGGGGCCGGGCAGATCGCCCGAATGACCCACCAGGCTGCAGTGAAACTCGGCATCACTCCACGCCTGTTCGCCGAGCGCATCGATGATTCGGCCGCCCTGGCCGCCCCCGGGGCCGTCTTCAACCATCCCGACGCGCTGGCCGCCTTCGCCGCCGATTGCGAGGTCCTGACCTTCGAGCACGAGCGGATCGACATCGGACTGCTCCAGGCCATCGAGGACAACGGACGGCTGTTGCGACCGGGGACCAAGACCATCAGGGCCGCCTTCGACAAGATGCACCAGCGCCGGGTGTTGAAGAACCGGAACTACAACGTGCCGGCCTTCGCCGAGATTCGGGGACCCGACGATCTGCTGGACTTCGTAGCCGACCACGGCTATCCGGTGGTGCTCAAGACGGTGCGAGCCGCTCCTCCCGGACAGCGGGGGGTGTTCATCGTCGACAACCGGTCCGAGGCAATGCGGGTACTCGCCGAGTTCGGCGAACTCGACCTGATGGCCGAACAGTATCAGGCCATCATGAAGGAGCTCGTGGTCCTCGTTGTGCGTCGCCCCGGAGGCCTGTCACGGTGCTATCCGCTGACCGAGACGATCAACCATGACGGTTTCTGCACCGAGATTCACACCCCGGCCGACATCGGCCATCGCCTGGCCACCGAGGCTCGACAGCTGGCCATCGATCTGGCCAATGACCTCGACGCCGTCGGTGTGCTGGCCGTCGAGTTGTTCCTCACCATCGACGGTCTGGTGGTGAACGAACTAGCAGCCCGTCCCCACAACGCCGGGCACTTCACCATCGAGGGGTGTCCCACGTCACAGTTCGAGAATCACGTCCGGGCCGTGCTCGATCTGCCCCTCGGGCCAACCTGGGCAATTCATCCCGCAGCCGTCACGGTCAACGTTCTCGGTGATCTCGACGGCGTGGATCCGGCCCAGCATCTGCCCGAGGCGCTGGCCGTGGAGGGAGCCCAGATCCACCTCTACGGCAAGTATCCCAAGCCACGACGCAAACTCGGCCACGTCACTGCATTTGCCGACGACGTCAAACAGGCGGCCCAGGTGGCCCGCCGGGCCGAGGCCGCGCTTCACGGCCGCCGGCCGTTCTGAGCGAGGACAACGACGTTCCACCTTCGCCGGACCGGCCGACTAGGCTGAACCGCTTCCCAGCGTCTCCGGCGCCTTCCAGAGTAGGATCTTCAGTCATGCTGGAAAACGTGACCGTGGTCGATCATCCTCTCGTGGCCCACAAGATCACGATGCTGCGCGACGCATCCACCGACTCGGCGTCCTTCCGCAGCTTGTGCCAGGAGGTCACACTGCTCACGGCTTATGAGGCCCTTCGGCATTTGCCCACTGAACTGGTGCCGGTCCGGACCCCGGTGGCCGAGACCCAGTCGCCCATGCTGTCGGGCCTGGCCCCGGCCGTGGTCGGGATCCTACGGGCCGGGTTGGTCATGGTCGAAGCAATCCTGACCCTGCTCCCCCATGGCCGGGTCGGTCACCTCGGCCTGTATCGGGATCCCGAGACCCACAAGGCGATCCAGTACTACAAGAAGCTCCCGGATCAGATCGACCAGCGCGAGGTGCTTCTGGTCGACCCGATGCTGGCCACCGGGGGGTCGGCGGTGCAAGCCCTCGACATCCTCAAGGCCGAAGGGGCCACCGATGTGAGGATGCTGGCAATCATCGGCTGCCCCGAGGGCATCGCCGCCCTCCATCACCGTCATCCCGAAGTCCACATCACGCTGGCCGCACTCGATGACAGGTTGAACGAGCAGGCCTACATCGTGCCCGGCCTGGGAGATGCCGGCGACAGAATCTACGGGACGAAATGACCCACACCGGCACACCGGCGGACATCGACTGGGACCGGCTACTGGCCGCAGCCCGGGAGGCGGCAGCAAGGGCGTACGCCCCGTACTCCCACTTTCAGGTCGGGGCCGCGGCCCTGGTCGACGACGGTCGCATCGTCACGGGGTGCAACGTCGAGAACGCCTCGTACGGTCTGACCCTGTGTGCAGAATGCGGCCTGGTGTCGACATTGCACGCCACGGGAGGAGGCAGGTTGCGGGCCGTCGTCGTCGTGTCGGGCTCGGGTCAACCATGCACGCCGTGCGGGCGGTGCCGGCAGCTACTGCTGGAGCACGGCGGACCCGACTGCCTGATCGACGGCGACGGCAGGGTACGGACGGTGGCCGACCTTCTACCCGGCGGCTTCGACCCCGACCGTCTGGCTCAGGGCTGACCGGATCCGAGACCGATCGGGCCAGGCGCTTCAAGCTGACAGTCGGGCCACCAACTTCGGCAGGTCAAGGAGCGACGGCAGCTGGTGCCAGTCGGCGTCGGCCGGCGGATCGGCCACCACCTCGTGGCCCCAGGTCACCTGGTAGGGGACGTGGACACCATGTCCGCCGATCTCGATCACCGGGAGAACGTCGGAACGCACGGAGTTGCCCACCATCACGAATTGTGTGGCCGGTGTGCCACCGCAGCGGTGCAGCACGGCGCGGTAAGTGTCGGGGGACTTCTCCGACAGGATCTCGATGTGATCAAACCGATCGGCCAGTCCGGATTCGGCGATTTTCGATTCCTGGTGGAACAGATCACCCTTGGTGATGAGCACTGTTCGATAGTTCCCATTGAGCTGATCGATCACCGTTTCGACACCGTCCAGAAGCTCCACCGGATGTGCCATCATCTCCTTGCCCCACTGGATGATCTGTTCGATGGCGGCCACCGGAATGGCGTTCTCGCTCACCTCGATGGCCGTCTCGATCATCGACAACACGAAGCCCTTCACTCCGTAGCCGAAGATCTCGAGGTTGGCTCGCTCCTGGTTCAACAAGCGCTCGGCAGTCACGTCAGGCGAGCTCCAAGGCCTGACCATGGCCTGGAACCGGTCCTCGGTCAGGGCAAAGTGGGATTCCGAATGCCACAAGGTGTCGTCGGCGTCGAAACCGATCAGTGTGATCGACATGGGTCCAGCATCTTAACAGGGACAAGGCAGCAGGATGGACAGGTCTGTTGCCGTACCGATGCGCCGGGAACAGTACGCTTCAGTATGGCTACACAACCGGAGACCGAAAGCCCCCTGGCCACCGAACTGGTCGAGCTGATTCGGGCCGCTCCCAAGGTTCTGCTTCACGACCACCTCGACGGCGGCATGCGGCCGGCAACGGTCATCGAACTGGCCCGGGAACAGGGTTACGCCAGGCTGCCCACCGAAGATCCCGACGAACTGGCGAAGTGGTTCACCAGGGGTGCAGATCGGCGGAATCTCGAACTCTACCTCGAGACATTCGCCCACACCGTCGGCGTGACCCAGACCAAGGACGGTCTGATGCGGGCGGCGGCCGAGGCGGCAGAGGACCTGGCCGCCGACGGCGTCGTCTACGCCGAGGTCCGCTTCGCCCCCGAGCAGCATCTCCAGATGGGTCTGACCATGGACGAGGTGGTGGAAGCCGTATTGGAGGGATTCCGGATCGGGACCAAGAACCGACCCATCGTCATCGGAACCCTGTGCACGGCCATGCGCACCGCAGCCCGCTCGCTCGAGATCGCCGAGCTGGCCATCCGCCACCGGGATGACGGCGTGGTCGGGTTCGACATCGCCGGTGCCGAGGCCGGTTACCCGCCGAGTCGCCATCTCGACGCCTTCCAGCTGTGCATGCGGGAAAACTTCCACATCACCATCCACGCCGGCGAGGCCTTCGGCCTGCCCTCAATCGCCGAGGCGTTGAACTACTGCGGGGCGGAACGATTGGGCCACGGGGTCCGCATCGTCGACGACATCACCATCGACGAGGAAGGCCGGGCCCAGCTCGGCCGGTTGGCGGCCTGGGTTCGTGACCGCCGGATCCCGCTCGAGATGTGCCCGACCTCCAACGTCAACACCGGGGCGGCGTCTTCGATCGAGGAGCACCCCATCGGCCTGCTCCGCCGCCTTCGCTACCGGGTCACGGTCAACACCGACAACCGGCTGATGAGTGACGTCTCGCTGTCCGACGAGTTCATCAAGTTGACTCACGCCTTCGGCTACGGCCTCGACGACATGGAGTGGCTGACCATCAACGGCATGAAGAGCGCCTTCTGGCCTTTCGAGCAGCGACTCCGAATCATCAACGAGCAAATCAAACCTGGATACGCTTCGTTGCGGACCGCGGAACTGTAGTCGACACGTGGGTGGAGGGACTTGAACCTTAGCTGTTCCTTCCAGCCATCGACGTTTCGGCGAAGCCGAAACTCGGTAAGGAGTTGCTCCCCAACTCCGGCCCCCAGCTGTTCCTTCCAGCCATCGACGTTTCGGCGAAGCCGAAACTCGGTAAGGAGTTGCTCCCCAACTCCGGCCCCCAGCTGTTCCTTCCAGCCATCGACGTTTCGGCGAAGCCGAAACTCGG
>JAHEJM010000023.1:25067-33890 GCA_024638815.1 Acidimicrobiales bacterium
AGCTGTTCCTTCCAGCCATCGACGTTTCGGCGAAGCCGAAACTCGGTAAGGAGTTGCTCCCCAACTCCGGCCCCCAGCTGTTCCTTCCAGCCATCGACGTTTCGGCGAAGCCGAAACTCGGTAAGGAGTTGCTCCGCAACTCCGGCGTGTACCGGTCGGGCATCGGCGAGCCGAGCCGACCAGGCCCGGCGGCGGCCTACGACGGGTCGAGTATGGTGGCGATCCGGCTCATCACCGGACCGTCGAGGTCGTCCAACACCTCGAGCGACTTCATATTCTCCGCCACCTGCTCCGGCCGGCTGGCACCGGTGATCACGGTGGACACGTTGGGGTTGGCGGCGCACCAGGCCAGAGCGAGCTGGGCCATGGTGCAGCCCAAATCGTCGGCCACCTTCATCAGCTCGGCGACCACGACGTTCTTGCCGGTATCGGTGAGCTCCTCGCTCAGCCATTCATAGCCCTTCAGCGCCCCTCGGCTGTCCTCGGGCACGCCGTCCACATACTTGCCGGTGAGCAGACCGCTGGCCAGCGGTGACCAGGTGGTCAACCCGAGGCCGATGTCGTCGTAGAGCCGCATGAACTCGTGCTCCACCTTGTCCCGGTTGAACATGTTGTACTGGGGCTGCTCCATGACCGGCTTGTGGAGATTACGACGTTCGGCCACGTCGTAGGCGGCCCGGATCTCGTCGGCCGACCACTCCGAGGTACCCCAGTACAGGGCCTTGCCGCTGGACACGATGTCGCTCATGGCCCACACCGTCTCCTCGATCGGAGTGTCGGGATCGGGGCGATGGCAGAAGATCAGATCGAGATGATCGAGCTTCAACCGTTCCAGAGACGGATCGATGGCCTCCAGCAGGTATTTGCGGTTGAGGGTGTGGTGGGTGTTGATGCTCTCCTCGCCGTGGACGCCCCAGAAGAACTTGGATGAGATCACGTAGCTGTGCCGGGGCCAGCCCTGACGCCGAATGACGTCGCCCATGATCTCCTCCGACCTTCCGCCGGCATAGGCCTCGGCGTTGTCGAAGAAATTCACCCCGTGATTCCGGGCTTCGACCATGCAGGCCTCGGCCAGTTCGACATCGAGCTGGCCACCGAAGGACACCCAGGAGCCGAACGACAGCACGCTGACCTTCAGGCCGGAGCGTCCGAGGCGTCGGTAGGTCATCGTGGTCATAGGGCTCCCCTGCAATCGTGAGTCGATGGTTCGGGCCGAAGCCTACCGGATGTCGACGGGGCGAGAGAACAGCTGCGGCTCCATGCGCCCTTCGGCCACGAACGATCGGGCGGTGGCCGCCGGTTTCGAGTCGGTCGTCAGTTGAGACTGGGATCGGCCGGGTAGTGGGCGTACCACGCCAGTTCACCGCCCTGACGGCGCAGCACACGGGACCACAGAGTTTCCGGATCATCGGTGAAGAGGTCGTCGATGGTGGCGTCGACCACCCACCAGCCGTTGTTGGCGATTTCCCCCTCGAGCTGACCCGGATACCACCCGGCGTAGCCGGCGAAAATGCGGATGGCCGAGATCCCCTGGGCTCGAACCAGGGCCGGCTGCTCGTCGAGATCGACGGGATGGGCGCCGAGAACGAGATCACCACGTACCTGTGACGGGCGACCGAGAGCGATCAAGGCATCGCCGTCGACCGGGCCACCGGTGAAGATCACGCCGGGATCGGCGAACAGGTCCTCCCAGTCCGGGAACGTGTCGGCCAACGGTGTCCCCGACGGCTGATTGACCACCACCCCGAGCGCGCCCTCGGAGCCGTGCTCGAGCACGAGTGTCAATGTTGAGGTGAAGTCGGGTTCGACCGGGCTGACTTCGTTGAAGTCAGGCCGAGCGATGAGGATCCGACCCGCCAGCGACATACCGAGGTGCGGTACTTTCGCTTCTTCCATCAATCTGTCCTTGCTCGGAATGAGAACGCCACACCGCTACCCATCGGCGGGCAGTGCCATTCCTTAACACGTCGTTTCGCCTTCCAGATTCTTCGCCGTTCCGCGCTTAGGCAGTTCACCCTAGCTCCTTCGGAAAGGGTTGTCAGCAATCAATCGGCACCGGAAGACGGACCTTGAAACAAGCCACAACCCTGTTGCTTTTGATAGCTGAAGGCTGGTGCATATGGTCACCGGCAAACTCCCCCTGCCCCTGTTCGGAGGGAACGCCAGCAACGACAAGGGTCATCGCCGTTAGCCAGGGGTGCGCTGCCGGCCGGTCCGTTCTAGGCTGAATTCATGGGAATCCTTCCGAAGGCCAACGAGGCGTGCTGGTGCGGCAGCGGAAAAAAGTTCAAAAGATGCCACAAGAACGCCGCATCCCCGGTGAAACCGGGCAAGGTTTCGCCTCTACGCCCGGTTCCGGACTCCATTGATCAGCCGGCCTGGGCCGGAGGGAACCCCGCTTCGCGCTGGGATGAGCCTCGGGTGAAGTCGCCCGACGTGATCAAGCGGATGCGTCGGACCGGTCGGGAAGCAGCCGACGTCTTGGCTCAACTCGGCGCCCTCTGCCAGCCCGGCGTCACCACCGACGAGATCGATGCCGCCTGTCATCAGTCCGCCATCGAACGTAACGCCTACCCCAGCCCGCTCGAGTATCCGGGCATGGTCGCGCCCTTTCCCAAGTCGGTGTGTAGCTCCGTCAATGAGGTCATCTGTCACGGTATTCCCGACGACCGCCCTCTTCGAGACGGTGACATCGTCAATCTCGATGTCACCCTGTTCCGTGAGGGAGTCCACGGTGACACCAACGCCACCTTTTTCGTGGGCCAGGTCGACGACCTGTCCAGGCGGCTGGTCCAGGTAACCAGGGAATGCCTGGAAAAGGGCGTCGAGGCGGCCAAACCGGGGCACCCCATCAACAACATTGGGCGGGCCATCCAAACCCACGCCGAATCCCACGGATTCGGCGTGGTCAGGGACTTCGTGGGTCACGGCATCGGTGAACAGTTCCACACCGATCTACAGATCTGCCACTACTACCACCCACGGCTGACCGACATCATGGAACCGGGAATGACCTTCACCATCGAGCCCATGATCACCGCTGGTTCGTGGAAGGTTCGGCTGTGGGATGACGGATGGACGGCGGTCACGGCCGACGGCAGCAGGACCGCCCAATTCGAGCACACCATCCTCATCACCGATGACGGGGCCGAGATCTTGACCACCCCGAGCGACAAGACCAGCCATCCGTATTGGACGCTGGCTGCAGCCACCGTCTAGACATCGAGGCCGGGCCGCCCTCGGGCGCGTCCCACCGACCGCCCGGGCAACAACCCTCACGCGGCGCGCCGGCGTGACCACCCTCTGCGGCTATGCTGTCGCAGGCACGGCGGAGCTGTAACACCGACACCAGAACCGCCGACAGGACTGGGGACCACCTCTACACCAGTCAGGAAGGGAAACGCCGTGCGCCGAGGCTTGGCATCGTTGATCATGGGATTATCCTTGACCATCGGGTCGATGGCCTGGGCTGGTTTCGCCTTCTCCTCCACCGTGCTCAACCCCGACATCTCGGCCACGCTGGCCCGACGCTTGTTGTCCAACGACCAACTGCGGGATGTGTTGGTCTCCCGCACGGCCGATGCCCTCGAATCCCAGGTTCCGGAGTCTGCACCCATCCCCCGGCAGACCGTCGAGGACGTGGCCGAGCGCCTACTGGCCGACGAGGCTGCAGCGCCGGCCATCGAGGAGGCCCTGATCGAGGCCCACCAGCGGGCTCTCGGTGGCGACGATTCAACCGTCGTGGCCAACACCGTGGACCTCAATGCCGCCGGTCGGAACGCTCTGGTCGAGGCCAGACCGGAGTTGGAGTCCCTGCTTCCGGCCAACCCGGCGGTGCCGGTGGTCGTGCCCAGCAGCGGACTGACGTGGCTGGGCGGGATCAAGGCCGGTCTCGACCGCTCTGTGTTGATTGGGGTGGCCGTCGCCGCCGCCGGTGTGATGCTGGCCTTCGCCGTCACCACCGATCGGGCCGGTGTGCTGGGGCGCACGGCCATGTGGGCTTTCGGCACGGCCGCCTTCTGGTTGTTCGTGGGCTTCGGGGTGCCGGTGCTTGTCGGCAATGCCCTCCCAGCCTCGTTTGCGGTGTTGGGGGCCATGGCTTCCATCGTCTCGGTGGGGATGAAAGGCCCGGCCTCGGTACTCGCCGCGTTCGGTGTCGGGCTCCTGGCCCTCAGCTATGTGTTTCCCGCCCTCGACCGGCGCCGAGGTTCGGCCATGGTTTCACGCCGGGAGACGGCACCCCGCAACGAGGCCCAGATCGCATCGACGGTACCCACTTCACCACCCCTCGTCGAACCGGCCGGCGACCTGGTGCCGGATCGGCCGGTCGGGAGCGGCATGGCATCGGCCAGGCCGGTACTGACCGAGCAATCGTCGATGGAACCCGACCTTCACGCCACCGTGGAGGTCCCCGTCGTCGGCCTGGTCGACGACGAGGAGCAGCCGTCCCCGTTTGGGCCGATGTGGATCGAGGGCCATGGCTACCTCGACGACGCCCGGGTCGCCCCGTTCTTCCGGGCTCAACCGGAGAAGGTCCACGACGACGAGTTCGCCGGGCTTTGGCCGACGGTATGGCAGCTGAGGGACTGAGGGCAACAGCCCCTCAGCCCGGGAGGTGATGACGTGTTGGGCGCTTCGGACCCTGGATCGTCATGGCCACGAATCTCAGAGGCTCATCAACTGGGTCTGCACCCACTGATCGATCTCGGTCAGCACCTCATACTTCTCGGGCTCGTTCATGCACTCGTGACGGAGTCCGGGCCAGCTCCGGTACGTGACCAGCGAGTTGTCCCGAAATGGAAGCGAAACCTCCTGCGGCACCAGTTCGTCATCCTCTCCGTGGAAGACATAGGCGGGTACCCGAATGCGGTCGAGGTTGGCCGAGGTGTCGTCCATGGTCCGGAACACTTGACGGCCGAGCCCGGCGGTTGCTCCCAGGACGGTCAACGGGTCGCCGTGGTACGACTCCTGCACCGCTGGATCTCGAGACAGAAGACCTTCCTGTTCCGGCGCCTTGATGAACAGGCTCGGCGCGAGCCGGCCCAGGACTGGGGCGGCCGCCCGCTGCCAACCGGGAAGTTCGGCTCCCAGTGCCGGGGAACTGAGCACGGCAAGGTCGGGCTGTGGTCGTTTGGACACCAGGTAGGCGGCCACCATGAGGCCGCCCAGTGAGTGTCCGAGCAGCACCACAGGGTGGCCCAGGGGTCGACGCAGCGCCAGGAGTTCCTCGATGTCATCGAGGAACACGTCGAATCGGTCGACATGGCCTCGGCGCCCACCGCTCAGCCCGAAGCCGCGATTGTCGAAGGCCAGGACATCGAGACCTTGTTCGGCGAAGAACTCACCGACGTGTTGATACCGCCCGGAGTGCTCTCCCATGCCGTGCACGATCAGCATGGCCGCCTTGGTTTCCGTCGGCTGCCACCGGCGTCGAAGCTGCTTGAGACCGTCTTCGGTCTTGCCGAACTCGACCACCATCGTTGTATCAGTCACCGCCTCAGGGTACTTGAGCGGCCTAACCCACCACTCAGTCGGGTAGTCGGCGAAGCCCGGGCCGCCCCTGCTCGGAAACCGACCTCTCTCACCGTCTTTACCGGTGAATGCTGGCCCGGACGACGGAAATGGCCGAGACTGGGGGACATGGAACGCCTGCTCTCCCCCTTGGCCGTGGCCGCCGGCGGCGCGGTGGGGTCCATGCTTCGCTGGGCGGTGCTGGAGATCGTAGGTGCCGATCAGATCCGGTGGGGGACGTTCCTGGTCAACATCACCGGCTCGTTCCTCATCGGTGTGCTGACCGCCTATCGCCGAGAGCTCAGCGATCGTCAGATGCTGCTGTTGGGCACCGGTTTCGCCGGGGGGTTGACGACGTTCTCCAGGTTCGCAGTGGCCGTGGCCCAGCAGCTCGAGGCGGGCACACCGGGATCGGCGGCGTTGAATGGCCTGGGTACGGCGACCGCTGCGCTCGTGGCCGCCGGGATCGGCTATCGGGTGGGACGAATCGGGCGATGATGGAGGGCTTCTCCATCAACGCCGTCGCCCTGCTCATTGCCTACGTGGCGGCCGCCGCCGTCGGTGCCGTTGCCCGATATGGCGTTGGCTTGATCCTCAACCGGGTCTTCCCGTGGGGAACCCTGGTCGTCAACCTGGTCGCCTCGCTGGTATTGGGGCTGGCCACCGGCGCCGACTGGGGTCGAGCCACCACAATCGTGGTCGGCACGGGAATGCTGGGGGCGTTGTCGACCTGGTCGACGGTGGCCAACGAGGCCGCAGTCATGGCTCGCCGCAGTGAGGGCCATATGGCTCTGGCCTATCTGGCCCTCACCGTGCTGAGCGGCGTCGTCATGGCCTGGATCGGCCTCCGGATCGGCACCATGCTGTAGCCGAACTCGGCGGCGACAAGCGCCGGCCGGTCCGACCCAGTCGGCGTCTACCCTCCCCGCACCTCGCCACAATCGATGCTGATCGCCGAGATGGTGTCTCCCGTCTCGGGATCGACGGCCTCGATGTAGCCCTGCTCGGCGTCCGGATCGTCCAGGCACTGTTGACGGGCCAACTGCTCCATCTGCGGTGTCGGTTCCAGGCTGTGGGTGACATCGGTGAGGTCGAGGTCGCCGGCCGTGGTCGGCGGATTGGCCGGGTCGATGGGCACCGCATCCTCCTCGGTGCAACCTGCGACCAGAGCCAGCAAGAGGAACCCAGGCAGAAGAATACGGAACAGCTGAAATGTCCAGGACATCGGCAACGTCGAGAACAGTTGCGGGGGCCGAGATCGGGGACGGCGGACATGCGAAGCCATGATGGGTTCACGGTAGCGGGCCAGGCCCACTCACCGATCGGGTTTGACAACACCGACCACCGGCCGACAGGACAGGGGTGAGTATCGTGCGACGGGTTCGATTCCGCTACCCCCAGAACACCGATCCGATGTGGACGCCACGTCGCCCCGAGTTCGCCTGTGCCGCCAACAGCGTGTCGCTGCTGATGCCGTCGATCGAGCCGTATTTCGTTCGTGTGACCCGTCGTGCTCTGCCCTATCTCGACCCGGCGCGAAAGGGCGAAACCGAGCGGTTCATCGGACAGGAGGCCCAGCACTTCGGCCAGCACCAGGTCTTCAACCGGCTGCTCCTGGCCCGCTACCCGGGTCTGAAGCCAATCGATCGAACCGCCCAGCGCCTGTTCCGGCTCCTGGAACGCCGGTCGCTGCTGTTCAACCTCGGCTTCGTCGCCGCGTTGGAGACCATCGCCTATTCGGCTGCTCGGTGGGCGGCCCGCTATCGCCGCGAGTTGTTCGACGGCGCCGACGACATCCCGGCCACACTCTTCCTGTGGCATCTGGCCGAGGAAGTGGAACACAAGGCGGCGGCTCACGACGTGTACCGCAACTATCGGGAGCGAATGAACGGGGCCGGCAACCGGGGGTATTCCGGAGGGCTGTTCACGGCCCGATTCGCGGCAACGGTGATGCTCGCCGTGGTCATCGTCGCCGGCTTTGTCGTGGCCGGCACAACGGTGACCCTTGCCTACGAACGTCGGCTGTGGCACCCAGTGGCCTGGATCCGACTGACCCGGTGGGCCATGACCTTCGCCTTCGAGATGCTGACCAATCTGACCCTCAGTGTGCTACCCGGATTCCACCCGGAGCAGTTGGTCGATCCGCTGTGGTACGAAGTCTGGATGGCCGAGTTCGATCCCGAGACCGAGACGGTTCCGGTTCTCTCCGACGTCGAGCCGGCGGCGGCCGAGTGACGGTGACTTCACATCACCGGCCGCCACCACACGCCGGGAGCGACCTGGGTCGACACGACCGGATACCTGGGTAGTCCCACCCAGCCGATTCAGCCGGAACGGCAGTCGGCCGATCGTGACCATGTGGCCGGAATGACAAGCAGGGCAACGACGCAGTGATAGAAGGGGAAGCGACGGATCCACTGACCGGCCTCCCGTCCCGGGAGTCGATGATGCAGGCTGTGGCCCAGGCCGAATTCGACCGGGAACGTTTTGCGGTGGCCGTGCTCGACGTGCGGCGGTTCGCCGACTTCAACCGGCGCTGCGGCATGGTCGTCGGCGATGAGTTGCTGTGCGTGATCGGCCGGGCCCTGCTGCTCCACACCGCCACCGGTACCGAGGCCTGTCGTCTCGGCGGTGACCGGTTCGCCATCATCGCCATGGAACCGGACTGTTCGACTCGATGGGTGGCGCCCATCGTGACCGCCGTTCGGGCCGCGGTCGAGCAGTGGGTCCGGAGCCGTCAAAATCAGGAGAGGGCCGAGCGACCCGAGATCGTCGTCGGCGTGGCCGAAGGGTGGACCGCCGAGGTTTGGACCAACGCCGAGACCGCTCTCCAGACGGCGAAGAACAACGGCCTTCCGGTGGTCGACTACCGGACCGTTGACCCGGCGACCCGTCGGCGGCTCCGGTCGAACTCGGGCCACGATCCTGCGGCCCGGGCCCTGATCGAGAACGACCCCATCCTGATCCAACAACGAATCGACCCCGTCGGCCGGCCCGAGCCGGCATGGCTCTGGCTCCGGGTCTCGGCCGAAGTCGCCATAGGGGACGGCACCAGGCAACGGGAAGCGCCGGAGGTGGCGGACAGGGAATCACAGCTGGTGGAACAGTGGGTCATGGAACAGGCTTGCGGCCGGCTGGCCACGGCCGATCGTCAGATGCGAATCTCCGTACCGGTGTCGGCGGAAGCGGCTCGAGCCCGCTCGTTGGCCCAGCACCTCTTCCCCCTCATCGAACAGCATCGCGTTCCACCCAGCCGTCTTGTCTTCGAGATCGCCTACGACACCATCGCCGACGACGACCAAGGCTCCTTCG
>JAHEJM010000023.1:33990-43684 GCA_024638815.1 Acidimicrobiales bacterium
GCCCAGCCAACGACGTTTGGCAAAGCCAAACTCGGTTAGGTCGTGCACACACGACCGGCAGCACCTGCTCCGCAGGTGCGGCCGGCACCCCGTGGCGAGACAGTATGGGAACCACGACCTAGCCATCGAGATCCGCGAGCTGGGCGGCCCGGTCCTGCTCAACGAAGCCCCAGCTGCCTGGCGGAAGGAAGCGAGATCGCCTCCAGCCGGTTCTATCGGCCGTTTGTCGACCAGTGCCAGGGCTCACTTGGCAGGTTCTTGAGCCCGTACTTGGCGGCGTTGGCCTTCAACCAGTTCCAGCCAGGGCCCGACCTGGATCGAATGAGACGACCGTTGTAGGTGAAGTCGATGGCCTTCCCCTGCTCGTGCATCGAGCGGCCGGGGCGAGCGGTTGGCGGTGAACACTGACGGGCCGGCATCTGGTAGATGGCGTAGTTGCTGGTGCCGCAGTTGTTTCGGCGAGTTCGGATCTGGGCGGCGGGGTCTCGGTATCCGCCGCCGGCAAGATTGACGCCGGCGGCGTCGGCGTCGGCCAACAGCCTCTGGATGTCGGCGACGATGGAAACGTGGACCTCGATCCCTTTGCCGGCAACGCGAATGTCGGCCGCTCCTGTTGTTGAAGGAACCGGGGTCGGCGTGGCCGGCGGCAGGGGTGACGGCACGGCTGCGAGTTCCTGCACCAGCGCCGCTTCGTCGGCCGCCGACTGTGACTCGAGCTCCACGCCCAGACTGGCCAGTGCCGCACGTTCGGACAGAAGATGATCGAGACGCTCGTCGGCATCGGCCGCCAGTTCGGCCTGGGCCTGTCTATCTTGTTCCAGTTGGGCCAGCTCCTGTTCGCCGGTTTGCCGAAGGTCCTCGGCCGCCGCCACTGCTTCGCCGGCTTGAATGACCTTCACGTCAAGGGCTTCCTGAACGCTCACCAGCTCGCTGATGTAGTCGATGTCGGATTTCGTGGCGGTATTCAGCAGGGTCTGCATTCGCAGCGCGGCATTGAGGTCGTTCTTGGACAGGGGGTAGGGTACCTCGACAACGTTTCCCATGAACGACCTGATGGCCTGATCCCGACTCTTGGCCTCCAGGTCGACAACCTGAGCCCCGAGCTCGGCCACTTCGTCGGTCGCAGCCTCGGCAATGGCCTGAGCCTTGGCCACTTGTCGGGACGCAAGATCCACTACCGCTTCCTGCGATTCTATCTTGTCCTGGAGGGCGGACAGGGCGTTGGTCACGGATCGGAGATCGGCGCCGGCGGCATCGATCTTGCGATCGTTGGCCGCCTCGGCCTGTGCGACCCGGTCCTTCTCGGCTTGAAGCTCCTCGTCGGAGAATTCCGAGGCTGTCGTATCGCCTCCGCTCGATGTGCTCGACGAGTCGGCTGTTCCCGCGGTTGAGCTGGTGGCCTCAGATGTCGCGGTGCCCTCGGTGCCGCCCGCCTCAGTCGTTGACGTCGTTGCCGCCGTGGTCGGTATTGACGGATCGGTGGTCTCGGTCGTTGTCTCCGGTTCCTGGGCCAACCCGGGGCTGGCGCCCGCGAGAATGAGAGCCAACGTGAACCAGACGACCTGACCGAGTCCGGGCCGCCTGACTGGGGACGGGCGCGTGGAATCCGGTCCGCACGGGCCGTTCCGAGGTACGGGCCGGCCAGGGCCGTGCCGAAGTACGGGGCCGCCAGTTGTCGCCGAAGAATCCGCCATTACCTACGCGACAATAGCCGCCACCTGCCCGTCTGAGAAGGGCGGCCCCGGCAACGCGACTACCACCATCAAGCCCTCAGCCAAAAGGCGCCACGCTCCCGTCATCACGGAGCGTGGCGCCGTGGCGTCGCATCATGTCGCTTTGTGAGTCGAGTGTCGGTCGTGAATAGGTGATGGTGCTGTCAGGGTTGGCCATTGTCAGCTTGGTCGTCGTCCACCTTGTCGGCCCGATGAAGATCTTCCGGGCGACAAACCACCTCGCCGCGAATGCGCACCCTTGTGGCACGGGCCACTCCTCGCTGAGCTTCCCGATGATCGACTTGAGATCATCATTGGCATGTACGCGCAGCGGCGATACATCGCTACCGCAAGAACACCTTGACCGAGACTGTTGCCAACTGGGCCGCGTACATGCCCGATCAAGTGGTGACGCCTCATCCATCGCCCCGGAATCAACACTGGCTGACGAAGAACCCGTGGTTCGAGGCCGAGACCCTACCAGCCTTCAGACAGAGAATCGACGAGTTCCTCTCGCGCTGGATACCCGGGCTTGAGGATGTAATCACCAGCGGGACAGAGCCCGACGTCTCGGACTTTCGATATCTGATGCACATAGGCCGGTGGCATTGAGGACCGAATGCAAAGGCAGAAATCCCACCGCTGAAGCTGACGTCGGGCAGTGGGATCGACTTGCACCCCGTACGGGATTTGAACCCGTGCTACTGGCATGAGAAGCCAGCGTCCTAGGCCGCTAGACGAACGGGGCTAGCGCAAGCGGATACTAGCGGGCAGTTGGGTGGACCCAACCCTCCGCTGACATCTTCCGCTCGAGAATCTTCCTGCTCGGGGAGGAGGACTCGAACCCCCAATGACTGGACCAGAACCAGTTGTGTTGCCAATTACACCATCCCCGATTGATGGCACCTGCCTAGGCTACCGGTGGCAACCCGCCTTCGACCACCGCTTTTCCAGCTTCTGCCGGCCGCTGTTTCGACCACCGGCGTGACCAGAGCCGCTATTGGTTGAACAGGTTGTCGAGTCGCCGAAACCCGATGATTCGACCAACCGCCACACCCAGCGTCTCCCGAACCAACCGGTCCAGCGAGCTGGGCCCATCTGTGGAATAGGCCGAGGCGTCCAGACCGACCTCCCCGGCAATGAGCTGGGACCGTCGGGAGTGGTAGGGATCGGTGACGACGAGGACCTTGTCGACGCCCTCGGCTCGAAGGAATCGGGATACGGCGGCCAGGCTCTCATAGGTCGACGAACCCTGGACCTCGAGTCGTAGATCCTCGTCGGGTACACCGGCGGTCTGCCGCAGGTAGTCGTAGCCGGTCTTGGCCTCGGTGGTGATGTCCTCGGCCTGCCCACCCCCGGTGACCACGATCAACTCGACCCGGCCGGCGCCGTACAGTTCGGCTGCGGCATCGAGGCGCCCTCGCAGGGCACGCGACGGTTCGCCGTTGTACTGGGCAGCCCCCAGGACCACGGCGGCCGGCGCCGTCTCGTTGCTTTGACGCAACGATGCCACCCACACGTCGATGAAGTTGACGACCAAATAGCCGATGGCCACCAGCAGACCGATCCAGAAGAGCTTCCGGATCGACACTGACCGCCGGTCACCGGATCGGCGAGTCTCAGTCGAGTCGCTCACGGGCCCGACTCAATCGGGCCAGAACAGTGGCCCGATCCATCTCGGCCATGGGCTCGAACAGGGGCATGCCGGAGCGGCGGCCGGTGAGGGCGAGCCGGACCGGCAGCTGCGATTTCACCCCCAGTTCGTCGCCGGCACCCAGCACCACCTGCGCCAGGACGTCGGCCTCCCACTCTGCGGTGGCCAGACGTTCCATCACGAGATCGAGCACCTTGGACACGCCATCCTTGGTCATGACCTTTCGCCAGTCCTTGTCGTCGGGCTCGGGGGGCTCGCCCACCACCCAGTCGATCATGTCGGGCACCTCGTCGAATCGCTTGACCCGCTCCTGCACGAACTGCGCCAGCTTTCGATACAGCTCGGGATCGACACCGCCGGTGCTTGCACCGCCGGTGCTTGCACCGCCGGCATAGGGTAACGACAGCTCGAAGAAGCGATCGGGGTGGAGCATGCGGATGTACTCGCCGTTGAAGTGGTCGAGCTTCCTGACGTCGAAGAACGCCGGTGCCTTGTTGATGTCGACCAGGTCGAACTGCTCGATGATCTCCTCGATGGGGCGGATCTCGATGTCGTCCTTGGAGCCCCAGCCCAGGGTGATGAGGTAGTTGCGCATGGCCTCGGGTAGGTAACCCCTCTTTGCGTAATCGCCCACCGACACGTCATCGCGCCGCTTGGACAACTTCTTGCGCTGCTCGTTGACGATCAAGGGTAAATGGGCGTACAAGGGATGGTCGGAGGCTCCCAGGGCCTCTCGGAGCAGCAAGACCCGCGGTGTGGTGTTGACCAGATCTTCGCCCCGAACCACATGGGTGATGGCCATGTCGAGATCGTCATAGGCGTTGGCCACATGGAACATCGGTACACCATTGGATCGAACGATCACGAAGTCATCGAGCACCGAGTTGTCGAACTCGACCCGGCCCCGGATGAGGTCGTCCCAACCGGTCACGCCCTGGTCGGGCGTGCGGAATCGCACCACCACTCCCCCGTCGGGCTCGGCCGGCGGTACCACACCACGGTCACGACAGTGCCCGTCATAGCCGGCGTTCTCGCCGACCCGGGCCTTGACGGCGTCGCGACTGCAGTCACAGTAGTAGCCCTGACCGTTGTCGAGGAATCGTTGGACGGCCCTGCGATAGGAATCGAATCGCTCGGACTGGCGATACTCCTCGTCCCAATCGACACCGAGCCAGCGCAGGCTGTCGTAGATGGACTGGACGAGTTCGGGCCGGGACCTGTCGGCGTCGGTGTCCTCGATACGGAGGATGAACGTGCCGCCCGTGCGCCGGGCATAAAGCCAGTTGAACAGGGCGGAGCGAGCGCTGCCGACGTGGAGGAAGCCGGTGGGCGCCGGCGAGAACCGGACCCGAACGGTCACGAGTGCGATCCCCCGTCAGGTGAATCGACGAAGGCCTGGCGCCAGTTCGATTTGTAGCTCTCGGCGATCTCGGTATGGTTCTTGCGCAGCACTTCCTCCCTCACCTGATCGACCAGGTGGCGGCGCTCGAAGTAGTGGTGGTGGCTGGCGACCTCGGCAAAAGCCTGGCTGCGATGCTCGACCAGTTCCCGATCGGGTTTCGGGTCCATGAACCCGTAGATGGTGAAGGCAGCGGTCAGATCGTGGATGACGGGTGCCCGGCCCATCAATCCCGACCGACGCATGGCCAGGGCGACACAGCCGGCCACCACGTCGTCCCGATCGAGATCACCGGGATGGATGCGATCCTCGAGATGGCGCACCAGCCGGTAGGCGTAGCCCTGATCGGGACCGGTGGACCCGAGCGCCGGGCCCTTGGGCTGGGGCCCATTCAGTTCGCCGGGGCGACCGCCGGTCCAGGCGTCGGTGCGCCGGGGCGGCGAGCTGTAGGCCCGCAGTTTCTGGGTCGGGTCGATCGGCACGAAATCGGGAGCTGCCACAACGACCAGCGTAGTCGCACCGGACTACCGGGCGGCGAGAATCCGCTTCCGGCATGGGCCCGGGTCAACGCCCGGAACTACCATGCCCCGACATGGTCGTTCCCGACTACCATCGCTCGGCATGTTCCCCGACAATGCTGCGGACCTGAGCTTTGCCCAACGGCTGAGCCGGCTGGCCGCCGAACAGCCCGACGACCCGGCCGTGACCATCAACGGGATCACGACCGGTTTCGCCCCGTTCCACCAGGCCGCCGGCCGATTCGCGACCCGGATGATCGAGCTGGGGGTCGAGGTCGGGGACTTCGTGACCATCGCCGAGCCCAACTCCATTGAGTTCCTCATCTCGACCGCCGCCTGCTGGCTGGTGGGAGCCGTGCCGCAGCCGGTTTCGTCCCGCCTCCCGGGTCTGGAGTTGGAACAGATCGTGGCGCTGGCCGATGCCACGCTGGTGATCGGAGCCCAGCTGGAGGGCCACCATTGCCTGCCGTCGGGGGCGGCCACCGATTCGGTGTCGCAGTCCTTTGGCCCATTCACCGAAACCGACCGGGTGTCGCCCCACTGGAAGGCCCCGACGTCGGGCGGTTCCACCGGGCGACCCAAGCTCATCGTGTCCGGCGACCCTTCGATCCACAGCAGAACCCTCCAGGGTCTGGCCGACACCATAGGCGCCCGGCACCGGTGGACCATGGTCATGCCCGGCCCGCTGTATCACAACGGCCCGTTCATCTGGAGCTGTCTGACGCTGCTGGCCGGAGGCCACGTCGCCCTGCTCCCACGGTTCGACGCCGAGTCCACACTGAGAGCCGTGGACGACCATCGAGCCGAGGCCATCTACCTCGTCCCAACCATGATGCAGCGAATCTGGAAGCTGGATGACGGCATCAAGTTCGGCTACGACCTGTCCTCACTCCAGGTCGCCTTCCATCTGGCCGAGCCCTGCCCCCCGTGGCTGAAGGACGCCTGGCTGGACTGGATCGGCCCCGACACCCTGTTCGAACTCTACGGCGGCACCGAAGCCCAGATGTTCACGGTGATCTCAGGGCATGAATGGCGGGAACATCGAGGCTCGGTCGGCAGGCCGATCTCCGGTCAGGTCAAGGTTTGTGACCCCGAGGGCAACGATCTTCCCCCCGGTGAGGAGGGTGAGGTGTGGATGCGGTGGACCAATCGTGACACTCCCACCTATCACTACGTTGGAGCCGCGCCCGAAGCCCGCGACGGTTGGGAGACGCTGGGCGACATGGGGCGGATGGACCACGACGGCTACCTGTACCTCGCCGATCGGCGGCAGGACATGATCCTTGTGGGCGGGGCCAACGTCTACCCGGCCGAGGTTGAGGCCGCCATCGGAGCCCACCCGGAGGTGTTGTCATCGGCGGTGATCGGCCTTCCCGATGAGGACAAGGGCCATCAGGTCCACGCCATCGTGCAGCGGGCCGACGGCAGCGAGCTGGACGAGGGCGGGCTGCTGGCCTTCCTGGGCGAACGGCTGGTCAGCTACAAGATCCCCCGTTCCATCGAATGGTCGAGCGACTCATTGCGAGACGAAGCCGGCAAGGTCCGCCGGGGCCTGCTCCGCGACGAACGGGCCAATGGCTGACCAGGACCGGACTGTGGGTGCCCTTGACCAGGACGGACCGCTTGATGTGGCGCAAGACACACGACGAGTACTTGCCCTCGGAACGTGTGCGCACTATACTTTGCATTAGAACAAAAGAACTTGGTGGAAACCGGTGCAGCAGCACCCCACCAACCCTCAAGCAGACAACCCGTAGGAGACTGAAATGATCGGATCAACCATCGTCGATGCCCAGCGTCAGAGCCTCGAACTCGTGACCAACATCCAGGACCGCATGGTCAAGGCCAACCGCGAGCTGGCCCACTCGTTCAGCTCGATGTACGACTCGCTGCCCCTTCCCGATGTCAAGCTGCCCTACATGGTCGACTCCAAGCTGATCGACCAGGCCTTCGACATCACCGACGAGTGGCTGCAGGCCAGCCGGACCTTCACCCACGACATGGTGACCGCCTGGATGCCGGAAGAGGCCCCCAAGGCCAAGACAACGGCCAAGGCAACGGCCAAGAAGTGACATCCGGCCCGGTGAACGGGCCTTGTCGGTCCGGCCACCGCAACACCTGGCCGGTGCCCGGACCTTGAATTTCTGACAACCCATGGCGCCCGGATCGAGTACGGTCCGGGCGCCATACGGTCATCCGCCACTTCACAACCAGCACCCAACCTGGAGTACGATTCCCACATGGCGTCGGAACGAGACGAACCCTGGCAGTCCAACCTGAAACAGTTGGGCACATACATCAGGTCCCAGCGCAAATTGGCCGAGATGTCCCAGCGCGAGCTGGCGTCGTTGGTGAACCTCTCCGACACCTACATGAGCCAGCTCGAGCGGGGCCTGCACGAACCGTCGATTCGTGTGCTCCGCTCGATCTCAGACGGCCTCAACATCGGCATGGACACTCTGCTCCGATTCATGGGCGCCGATCCGAGGGAGGGCTCAGAGGAGCAGGACGAGCGACCGGTTAGGGCCGAACTCGGCATCATGGCCGACCCCGACCTGTCCGAATCCCAGAAGCGGGCACTTCTCGAGGTGTTGCGCAGCTTCCGCGGCAACGACGATCAGACCGAGAACTGATCCAGCCCCGGGTTGAGCCTCGATTCGTCGACGCTCAACCGGCGCCGACCGCATTCAGGCCTGATCGCCACCTTCGGTGTGGGCCTCATCCTCGGTGTGGGCCTCATCCTCGGTGTGGGCCTCATCCTCGGCCTGGGCCTCATCCTCGACTTCTCCCTTGGTCTTCTTCAGGACTCGCTCGGCCTCGCCGGCCACGTTGGAGACCGATACGGTGATGGCATCCCGCAACAGCACGCCGATGTCCTTCATGTCGGCCCTGACCGCCGGGTCCTTGGCCGCATTTCCGAAGCTGTTCAGGGCGTCCTGCAGCTTGTCGCCCATCTCCTCGAGGGCGGCCCGGGTATCCCCGGGCTGGGCCTCGGCGTCTCCCTCCTCGGCTTCCTGTTCGAGATGCAGCTTCAGCTTCAGGCCAAGGCCCTCGACCTTGTCCCGGATCTCCTGCCATACATCTTCAGCCATGTCATCCTCCCACTCGGTGCGATGTCCCAATCCTACATTCGGTCGAACGCCACTCCGGCCTCCTTGGCCACGGTCTCGGCCTCGGACGACGACAATCCCAAGACCGACAGCATGACCTGGGCCACGACCGAGCGGGATTCGAGCGTCATTCGCCCGTCATCGGCGGCCAAGGCGGCGTTGGCGGCGATACCGAGTAGGGCGTCGACGACCACCGGCACTCCGCCGACATCGCCGGGCACGGTGAACCGCCCGGAGGCCAGTCCGTCCTTCACGACCTGCTCGACATCGGATCGCAGCCGGTGAGACAACTCTGGAATTCGACGCACCAGATGCCCGAAGGCGGCGGCGAAGCGACGATCGTGCACCGCACGGTCCACCAGTCCCACCGCGGCCAACGCCACGCGGCCGGCCGGGTCCACTTCGGCGCTTCGGATCCCCTCGAAATCGAGCTGCAGGCTGGAGGCAAGCTCATCGATGACCGCCTCCACCAGAGTTTCCCGATTGGAGAAGTGGTGGTAGACGGTCCCAGCCACCACTCCGGCCTCGTCGGCGATGGCGCCGATCGTCGCCCCGTCCAGGCCGTCACGAGCCAGCACCGATGTGGCGGCGGCCAGCAGCTTCGCCCTCGTCCTTTCCCGTTTCCTGGTGTACTGCTCGGCCATGGCGGGGGTGCTCCGGTCGACTGACTATCTGCAGATGGCATGATCACTCTATCACAGATCAAATTTGGCAATAGTGTTCAATTTTGATTACATGTGTACAATCGTCACTCAGGACCCTTTGCGCCCGGAGAACCCCGCCCATGAGCACAACCCAGGACGCCGACAAAGACCCCCTCACCAAAGGAAAAGGGGCTCAAAGCGATGCCGAACTCCTTCAAGCCGCCTTCGATGCCATCCGGCTCTACAACCCCGTCTTCGGCCCGCCCCCGAGCGACGGCGACACCATCGGTCTCGGCATCGAGCACCACGAGGAGCCGCTGACGATCCAACAGATCTTCGGCGCAGTCCTGACCAACCCCACAGCCGCCGTCCGACGAAGCGCCGGCCTGGCGGCGGAAACGGCCAGGATCATCCTCGGTGCCAGCGACATCGATGTCGGCAAGGATCGTCGCTTCCGACACGACCAGTACTCGTCCAATCCCCTACTGCGGCGTGTGGCTCAGCAGTACCTGGCGTGGCGGGCTTCCATCCACGACTATGTGGACGATCTCGACCTGAACGAGGCGGCCAATCAGCAGGGCCATTTCCTGGCCAACCTGGTGACCGAGGCCGCCGCTCCCACGAACATCCTGATCGGCAACCCTGCGGCCATCGAGC
>JAHEJM010000114.1:0-10083 GCA_024638815.1 Acidimicrobiales bacterium
GATCGGTATGAGCGCCGACGAAGTCGGCTCCATCAGCCGGAGGCTGGGAGGCGGAGCCTTCCGCTAGGGTGCCCGGTGTGATTCTCTCCGATCGAACCATCAAGCAGGAAGTCGCCGACGGGCGGATCATCATCGAGCCGTACGACGAGGCCGCCATTCAGCCGTCATCAGTCGACCTGCGGCTCGACCACCGGTTCATCGTGTTCCGCAATCACACCATGGGCCATATCGACCTCAAGGCCAACCTGGAATCACTGACCGACATGGTCGAGGCCTCCGACGACGATCCGTTCATCCTCCATCCCAGCGAGTTCGTGCTGGGTTCGACGGCGGAACGGGTGGCCATCCCCGCCGACCTCGTCGGTCGCATCGAGGGCAAGTCCAGCCTGGGTCGCCTCGGGCTGCTCATCCACACCACGGCCGGGTTCGTCGACGCCGGTTGGGACGGCCAACTCACCCTCGAGTTCTCCAACGTGTCAAGCCTGCCCATCACGCTCTATCCCGGAATGAAGATCGGGCAGATCAGCTTCATCCGCATGACAACCGAGGCCGACAACCCCTACGGCACCGGTTCGCTCGGCTCCAAGTATCAGGGCCAGAGAGGCCCTCGGCCGTCGCGCTACTGGGAGAATTTCGGCTGAAGCGACATGATCGTGGCTGAAGATCGCTGGAACGTCAACGAACCTTCACGCGGGACTAACGACAGCGTCACACCGTCCTACTACCATAGAAGTCAGGCGAAGTCGTCCATGGTGGAAGAATTTCCCATTCCCTGAGTTCCTGCGAGGGATCGCAGCGTGCTCGCCGGCCGGGGAGATTCCGACACCTCGGTGACGAATCAAGGTAGGGAGTGATAGGGCGGCATGTCTTCGGGAGCACAACTTTTACGACCCTCGCTGAGCGAGTCGCGGGGTTTCCGCTACATGTTCATGGCGTGGGTCGCCATCTCCACGACCCTGCTCGTCGCCATTCTGACGGTATGGGTCGAGTCGGCGGCCGGTGAACCGTTCGAGGTGGTCGGCGTGGTCGATGCGGCCACCATGCCGGCCGCCCCGTCTCCGTCGGAGCAGTACCCGTCGGTGGTGTACGGCGGCATGGTGTGGTCGCTGACCGAGGCCCGCCTGATCCCCCGCACCGAGGATGCCTTCAGCCGGCCGTTTGTCGTGACCGAGCTGCTGGCCACCAACATCACCCAAGGCACCGAGCTCCGGGTCCGCAAGGGCGACCTCGCCATCGTGCTGGCCGATGGCTCCCTCCACCCGGCCCAACGCCTCGAGCGCACGGCGTCGTCCATCCGGTTCGCAGTCAGACCGGGCAGGACCACGGCCGTGACCGCGGTGTTCGAGCTCCAGACCAATCGTGACCCCAACCCGGCCGCCCTCCAGCTCCAGATCGCCGAGCCCGGGCGCATCCCGGCCCTGCTGCCCCTGGTGGGCCGGCCCGACGAGCCGATGTATCCCCTCGATGCCGACATCGAGGGCGAGCCGGCCACCATCACCGATCCCGACGATCCGTCCCGCCGGATGATCATCGATCCGGACGCGGCCTCGATCGACATCGACGCCGGCCCCTATCGGGCCGCCATCGGTGAACGGCTCAGTGTGATCGAAGTGTCGGTTCAGCGAGCGGCCAGCAACGACGACGCCGCCTACCTGGACGAGGAGTTCTGGCGTCTCGATGTCGGGGCCGAGCGGCTGATCCCGATCCGCGTGGTCAAGGTCGGTCAACCGGCGGCCAACACCGACGAGGTCAAGTTACTCTTCGTGTTCGTGGCCGGTCCAACGGAAATGTCTCTCACTGCGGCCGCCAACACCGATAGCCCGGTGGCCTACTCCATCACGGCCCCGTACTACGGCGACCAGTAGCAGCAATCTCGTCCGGCACCTGGTGGCTGTCCTGCCTGGATGTTCGCTCCTGCGAAAACGGGACCGGGACTCACGAGATCGACCGTGAGTTTACTAAGTAAGCTTGTTGACTCTCTAACAATTAGGGCACAATAGGGCAAACGTCAAGAGACCGTTGCCCCAATCGGCAACGCCGGGCGGCTCTCAATCGTGTCGGTGACGGCCTCGCCCAGCCGGATCCGAATTGGCGCCTACGGACATCAACGCGAAACTGAGGAGCACAATGCCGCCGAGAATTCCGATTAGCAGAGAGCTGGTCCTTGACACCGCCCTGCGCCTGGCCAACGAGCAGGGCGTTGACGGCCTGACAATGCGGGCCCTGGCCGCCGAACTCAACATCGAGGCTCCATCGCTGTACAAGCACGTGGCCAACAAGAACGAGATCCTCGACGGGATGTGCGAGTTGATCTACGGCCAGGTCACGGTGGAACCCGCCGGGCCTGAATGGGACCAGCGGTTGAGGTCCTATGCCCGAGCCTTCCGATCCGCCCTGCTGGCCAACCGCAATCTGGTCGGGACACTGGCCACCCGGCCGGTGAACACCGAATCGTCGATGACGCTGGTCGAGGTGAGCCTGCATGAGTTCACCAATGCCGGCCTCGATCCCGAGACCAGCCGCCGCCTCCTCAATATCGCGGTCAGTACGATCATCGGCCATGTTCTGGCCGAGGTCGGCAGCCCGACTCCGGGAGCGGCAGAATTCGATCAGCTGGAGCAGTTCCGCTCCACACTCGACCCCGACCTGTTCCCCCTGTCGAGGGCAACCGTGGCCGAGACCCCGGTTGATCGGGAAGCCGAGTTCGAATTGGCTCTCGACGTTCTGGTGACCGGAGTCTCCATCCTCTTTCGCGACCAGATCACCGCCCCGACGTCGAACGCGGCGTCCACTGGATCACCGGCCTCGTCGATCTCCACCATCGGCTGAGCCCAGGTCCGAACCTCGGGGCGCCCGCCGCCCCCGTTCCCGACCGGAACTTTGTGCCGCCCACGACCCGTTTCTGGGTCGTCAGGCGCTCAAAGTTCGGTTTCGTGGGTGCACGGTGTGCCGGCGAGAGCCGGTCGGCTAGGCCCGGTCGACCGTCGACTCGCCCTTTTCGATTGCCTCCAGCAGGTGCATCGAGATGTCGGCCACTCGGACCTGATCCTCCTCGTAGCCGTGACCCTTCACCCCGTCGTCCATCATGACGTAGCAGAACGGGCAGGCGGTGGCGATACGGGATGCGCCGGTGTCGATCAGCTCCTCGGACCGCTCGTCGTTGACCTTGGTGCCGATGTCCTCCTCCATCCACATCCGGGCCCCACCGGCGCCGCAGCACATTCCCTTGGTGCCGTTGCGGCCGGCTTCGACGATCTGGATGCCCTTGAGCGACCCGATCACATTGCGAGGGGCCATGTAGACGTCGTTGTGGCGACCCAGATAGCACGAGTCGTGGTAGACGATGCGCTCCTCCAGAGTGGCCTCGCCCACATCGAGCATGCCCTGGTCGATCAGCCACTCCAGGAACTGGCTGTGGTGCACCACTTCGTAGTTGCCGCCCAGCTGGGGATACTCGTTCTGCAGGGTGTTGAAGCAATGGGGGCACTGGGTGACGATCTTGCGCACCCCGATCCCATTGAGGGTGTCAACGTTCTGCTTGGCCAGCATCTGGAAGATGTACTCGTTGCCCGAGCGCCGGGCCGGGTCTCCGGTGCACAGCTCGGCCGGGCCGAGGATGGCGAAGTCGATGCCGGCCCGCTGCATGAGCTTGGCCATGGCCTGGCTGACCTTCTGGTTCTTGTCGTCGAACGATCCGGCACAGCCGACCCAGTACAGGTACTCGTGAGGAAAGATCTCGGCTGCCTCGTCGTCGGCCCGGAGGCGCTCGCGCAGGTCATCGGGCTCGATGACCGGCACATCGAGATTCTTGACCCAATCGGTGCGCTGGGTCTGGCTCATGGACCACGGGTTGGACGAGTTCTCCATGGCCCGGAAGGCGCTGCCCAGTTCGCTGGGGAAGTTCGACTCCATCAGGGTCAGGTACCGGCGCATGTCGAGGATCTTGTCCAGAATCTCGATGTTGACAGGGCAGATCTCGTCACAGGCCTTGCACGAGGTGCAGGACCAGATCTCCTCGGTGGTGATGCGCTCGAACACCCAGTCGGCCTCGACCGTGATCTCGGGGTCGACCCCGATGGGGGGCGAGACCGCCGGGTCGCCGGTGCGGGCCATGATCTCACCGGTCTTGAGCACGATCTCCCGGGGATCCAGGGGCTTGCCGGTGGCATGGGCCGGACACACCGAGGTACAGCGGCCGCACATGGTGCAGGCGTCGGTGTCGAGCAGCTGCTTCCAGGTGAATGACTCGACGGTGGAAGCGCCGAACGTCTCCAGCTCGGTGGACTCGAGATCGGGCAGGGCCTTCATGGCCCCCTTGGGCCGCTCACGATCCGACAGGTACATGTTCAGCGGCGAGGTGAACATGTGGCGCAGCATGGTGCCGGGGATGATGGCCAGGAAGGCGCAGAAGCTGACCACATGGGCGATCCACCATGCCTGGTGCCAGCCCGAGAGGTTGCCGGTGCCATCCACCAGCCGGGCCAGCGGGTGGCCGATGATGGACCACTGCTCGAAGTCGGGCGAGCCGAGCAGGGCGATCCGATAGGCCTCGGCCCCGAAGCCGGTGACGCCGATGGCGGTCAGCACCCCCAGGATGACGGCGTGCTCGGGACGGGACTTGATGGCGATGCGGTAGGGACGCCAGCGCCGTGGACCGTAGCGGCGGACGATGGCGATGACCATGCCGGCCAGGAAACCGAGACCGGCCAGATCGCCCACCAGCGAATAGGCCTGATACACGCCGCCGTGGAGGAACTTGAGGTCCTCCGGGAGCTGGTGGTTGATCTCGAGCACGGTGGTGACACCGAGCAGGATGATGAAGTTGAAGTAGATGAGCGAATGCATGATGCCGGCGCCCGGTTCCCGCATCAGAGTTTGCATGTACACGCCGGCGCGGAAGTCCGCCAGTCGCTTCTTCAGGTTCTTGGGGGTGGTGGCCCGACGATCGGGGGCTCCCCGTTCCCAGTTCTTCACCCGGTACGACAGCTGGAGCGAGCCCCAGATCAGGAGAACCGGGACCACGGTGTAGAAGGCGAGTTTGAACGACCCCGGGATGTTGACGAAGACCTCGCGCTGGATCTCGGACTCGTCGTGGAACTGGAAGACGGCGGCGGCGATGCCGGACAACACCGTGACCATGGCCACCAGCAGGCCGACTCCGAGCCACAACTGGCTGGCTTTCAGGCCCGAACCGGAGCCGCTGCTGGCGCTGTCGGGGGTCTCGGCGTCGTGAGCGTCGGTATCCACGTCCAAAACAGTTGCCATAGAGGCCAAACCGTAGTGGAATTCGGACCGCCTCGGCATGCCCGGGACCCGATGTTTTCGAAAAGTCGGCTATCGATGGAACGGTTGGGGACCGGGCCGCCTACAGACCCAGTCGTTCGGCCAGAAGATCGTCCAGCCGGGAGTAGTCCTCGTAACGAAGCACATTGACAGCAGGGAGCCCGGTCAACCTGGCGATCAGGTCGATACCGGCACTGGTGCTGGCTGCGACGCCACTCACCACGTCGGGACGGAGATCGAAAGCGCTCATGACCCCACTGACGGCATACGGGTCGGAGGCGGCGAGCAGGGTGAATCCGACCACGTCGGCCAGCTCCTCCAGCACCACGGTGCCGTTATAGGGCTCCAGGGGCGAGGCACCGACCTCGGCCACCACCACATCGGGAGCCTCGGCGGCAATCATGTCCAGCACCACACCCAGGGCCCGGCGATACTCCGGCTCCTCGCAGATGGTGGAGGGCAGACCGCCGTCGACGAAGTCATATATTGCATCGGCTCCGGCGTCGCTCCAGCTCAACACGTCGCGATAGCGGCCGGCCCCGGTGAGCTTGGTGCCCACGACCTTCAGGCCACGATTCTTCAATAGCCGCACGATGACCCGACCGGCCAGCGTCTTGCCCGATGACATCGACGTCCCGATGATCAGCACGATCGGGATGTCGAACCGGGCTCCCGACGGCGCCGGCACGAAGTCGGTCATGGCCACCGTACGCCCGTCGATGATGGCGTGGCCCAGGTAGCAGGCGGGGACCGCCGGGGGCATGAGGGCCGAACGGGAGGTGATCAAGCCGATCAGGCCGGCCGAGGTCATCATGTTGATGGCCCCGTCATCACCCACGGCACGCCACGTACCCACCGACTCAAGGGTCGCCGACCGCTCACCCAGGGCGCCGACGATGCGGGCGCCGCAGAAGGCCTCGGCCATCCTGCCGTCGGCCAGCTCCACGTTCTGGCTTCGGGTCGTCTGCAGCTCGATGACCACATAGTCGCCGGTCCGCCACGTGGATCTGCTCCGAGGCTCGATGTCCAGTCCGCAGCGGGTCAGCGGACTGATACGGGTCAGGGAGCTGAGGAACAACTTCTCGGTCATCGACGTCCTCCAAAGACCGGGCCCTAGTGCGGCGAGACGGTGCCCGCCGCCCCGAGTTTGGCCTCCGGCCAAACGTCGCCGGAACTCGACTCAATCGCTAACATCCACGCCCCCAAGTGAAACTACACCCCCGGTCCGGCCACCATCATGCCGGACTGGCCAGGATGAGCGCCAATAGACCGGTTCGTTTCAGTGTGGCCTCGATGTCGATGTATTCGTGATCGGCATGGGCACCGTCGCCCACCGCCCCCAGGCCGTCCAGCGTGGCGGTGTGAAGACTGGTGTGGTTGCCGTCGGACCCACCGCCGGCCGTGCCCTCCTCCAGCTCCAGTCCCAGCGCAGTCCCGCACTCGCGGGCCAGCTTCCACAGCGTGCGGTTCCGGTCGTTGGGCTCCAGAGGCATACGGCCGATACGGCCCTCGACCTCGATCTCCACACCGGGGGTCCCGGGTCGGAGTCCGTGAATGGCCTCCTCGAGTGCGGGAACGTCGTCGAGATGGAGAACCCTGACGTCGACGGTGGCCGACGATTGGGGGGCGACGACATTGGGACGAACACCACCGTCGATCATGCCCACGTTGACCGTGATCCCCCGCTTCGGATTGTTCAGGGCGAAGAGCTGCTGGATCAAGTACGACAGCTCCAGGATGGCGCTGGCGCCACCGTCGGGATCGAGCCCGGCATGGGCGGCCCGACCCTTCACCGTCACGGTGAACCGCCCGACGCCCTTTCGACCTGTCTTCAGCAGACCGGAGGGGCCGAGCGACGGTTCCAGCACCAGGGCCCGGTCGACGTCATGTGCCAGCTCGAACAGATGCTGTTTCGACTCGCGGCTGCCGATCTCCTCGTCGGAGTTGACGAAGACGAGGGGTGGCATGGCCGGATCCACGCCGAGCTCCCGCAACGCCCGCAGGGCGAAGATCATCTGGGCCAGGCCGGCTTTCATGTCGTAGACACCGGGTCCGGTCATGCGACCCTCTCTGACCGTGATCGGCATCCTGTCCAGGGTGCCGAGGGGCCAGACGGTATCGCAGTGCCCGACCAGGAGCTGGCCGCCGGTGGCGGCGCCGAGGTCGGCCGGCCGGGCCACGAGATGGCCGCCGCTGTTCTTCCCCGGGAACCGCTCGACCCGGAGGTCCACCGATTCGAACTCGTCGGTGAGGAGACGCAGGATGTCGGCCTGGGATTCGGGGACCAGCGACGGCGACTCACGCTCCACCAATCGATGGAGCAGATCGATGTGGTCGTCCCGGACCCGTTGTAGATAATCGGTCACGGCCGAGGTCAGGTCATCCACCATGGCTGTCCTCACCGCTTGAATCCGACCGGGAACGGGAAGGACAGGCTGGACCGAACCTCACTCCAGCGACCGGGGGCCAGGTAGGCCAGCAGCGGGCTGCGCTCCACGACATCCTGGTCGTCACCGTCGGAGACCCGGAGGGCGGCCTCGTCGGCGTAGGCTGCCGTGATCTCACCCACGATCAGGCTGTTGTCCTCGAACCCGTCGATGATGCGATCGGTCCGACACTCGAGATAGAGGTAGCCGCCGGTCACGAACACGTCGCGCCCGTTCCCCGACGGGAAGGTGGGCACGACGTCGATCACCGGTTTCGATTCGTCGTCGCACCGGGGGGAGGCGGTGAGGCTGGAGAGAACCACCTGATCGGGGCGGAGGTACGTCACGGTGAACGTTCTCTCCCGCTGTGCGTTCCGGTAGGTCCCGTGGCGGGGGGTACACATGAAGCCGACATACGGGCCCCATCCCATCGGCATCACCATGTGCTTGGGGGCCAGGTCGGCGGTACCGTCGGGCTCGGTGGTGCCGACGAGGACCAGTGGGGCGATGGTGAACACCCGGTCCCACAGGCCGGCGTCGGGGTCCAGGGAGACGTAGTCGGCAAGCGAGTCGCTGGTCATCCCGTTTCCTCCTCCGTCAAGGACATGGTAGCCGACGCCAGGGGCCGCCATCCCAGTCGTGCACCGACGGTCGGTCCGGCCACCGGCCGAATCCACATCACCGTGGGGACGACTCGGCAAGTGCCTCCCGAACCTCGGCCGCCCCGGATTCCAGGATGCGACCGATGGTGGCCATTCGGTGCTCGTCGACATGACCGGTCCACTCGTCCATGAAGATCTTCTTCATCTCGACGGCGATGGCACAACCCCGGGATCCGTAACGGGCGTTGATCCAACGGGCCATGTTCCCGCCCCGGAACCGTACGTTGGATCGCACGTCGACCGGTCGGTCGTCGAGCGGAATGCGGGTCAGACCCCGGGCGAAGGCATCGAGCACCGGCTCCCACTCCGCCCCCTCGACCGACTCGGTGCCCAGGTTGATCTCGGGGTTGGCGTCCGCGTCGTCGGCCGGACCCTCGGGTCCCGACCGGCGATGGTTGTAGGAGTGGATGTCGAGTACCACGAACCGGCCGTGGACCTCCACCAGCTCGTCGAAGACCCGGCCGAGCTCGTGGTAGAAGGCGTCGTACAGGTCGAGGGACCGGGTCACCAAGCCGTCGGACAGCTCGACGTGCCACATGTCGAGACCCCAGGCATCCTCGGGACGACGGTAGACCGCCTTGTCCCGAGGTCGGTTGAGGTCGACCTCGAATCGGGACTGGTGAACCACGACCGAGTTGGCGGCAACGCCGACCCAGCGATCGGTGAACGGATCCTCCTCCCGGAGCCGGTGGTGCTCGGGCAGCCGGAAGACGGTCGCCACCTCCTCCCGCAACCGATATCCGGCATGGATGGCGGTGGCCAGGACCGGGTCGTGGCCCCGCTCGATGGTCCACGGCGTGTTGGACGTCGAATCACCGTCGGTCGGCACGTCGACGCCGCTTCCGTGTTCTGTTGACGACGACATAACGCCATTGTCGCACGCTGATCCGATGGCGTCGCATCGGACGGCGTGTTCTCTGGTCGGGTCGGGGCGAGCGGGCTAGGGTTGCGCCATGCATCTGGTTACTGCCGTTATCAAGCCCCACAAGCTCGATCAGGTCAAAGAAGCGCTGGCGAAGGTCGGAATCACGGGCATGACGGTCACCGAGGTGAAGGGGTTCGGTCGTCAGGGCGGCCACACCGAGACGTATCGGGGGGCCGAGTACCGGGTCGACTTCGTGCCGAAGGTGAAGCTGGAGATCGTGGTCGACGGCGATCTCACCCAGCGGGCGGTCGATGCCATCACCACCGGAGCCCAGACCGGCAAGATCGGCGACGGCAAGATCTGGGTCACGCCGGTGCAGTCGCTGGTGCGGATTCGAACCGGAGAAACCGACGCTGACGCTGTTTGATGGGCGAAGCCCATCAACCCGAGTTTGCCTCCAGCAAACATCGCACCGCTCACGCTGTTTGATGGGCGAAGCCCATCAACCCGAGTTTGCCTCCAGCAAACATCGCACCGCTCACGCTGTTTGACGGGCGAAGCCCATCAACCCGAGTTTGCCTCCAGCAAACATCGCACCGCTCACGCTGTTTGACGGGCGAAGCCCATCAACGCGCACCGCTCACGCTGTTTGACGGGCGAAGCCCATCAACGCGCACCGCTCACGCTGTTTGACGGGCGAAGCCCATCAACCCGAGTTTGCCTCCGGGCCGGGGGGACGTGAGGCCGGCTACTCGGTCTCGAGTTGGGGCCCGTCGATGGTGGGTTCGGGTGGCTGCTGCCGCAACCACTGCATCATGGTGCCGACGATGGGGATGGCGGCCGCGAT
>JAHEJM010000114.1:10183-13140 GCA_024638815.1 Acidimicrobiales bacterium
GGCCGGGGGGACGTGAGGCCGGCTACTCGGTCTCGAGTTGGGGCCCGTCGATGGTGGGTTCGGGTGGCTGCTGCCGCAACCACTGCATCATGGTGCCGACGATGGGGATGGCGGCCGCGATGTGCATCAGGTTGAGCCAGATGGCGGTGGAGGTGGCCTCGGCGGCGAAAAACGGCACCAGACCGTAGATGACCAGTCCGAGTACACAGATGGCGGCGAAGGCCGAGGCCGACCGGTTCAGGCGGGAAGCCAACACGGCCAGAGTCATACCGGCCACGCCGCCCAACACCGTAAACAGCACCATGGCCGGCATCGCCACCTCCTGGAGCTCGCCGCCGGGGCCCTGAACCTCCAGGGGATCGTTCGCCAGGTTGGCCGCCAGGTAGACGGCCAGGACCAGCAACACGGCCACCCCGGTTCCCACGATGGCCGAGCGCAGCAAGGTCACACTTCGCATATCTAGAGTTAACCACAATCGGCCCCGATGGTTCCGCTACCGGGTGTCCCAACAGTCGGTAGCGACGACAACAGGTGGGTCCGGCCCCCGATCAGGGCTGCCGGTCGGTGGCCAAATGGGCCAGAAGGGCAAGCTGTTGCTCGTTGGGAGGCGGGGCGACCTTGCTCCGGAAATGCTCGGGCCCGGCCTGCCAGAAGGCAAATCCCTCGGCGAAGTCGCCGGCCCCGGTGGCAAAATCGGAGGTGGCCTCCCCCGGCCACCATGGCTCGGTGCCGATTCCCCGGGCTTGCTGCCAGCGGCGGCGATCGGGACCGTCGTTCATGGTGACGTCGATGGCGTGGCCGATCTCGTGGGCCACGATGTGAACCAGCAGCTCTGGCTCCTGCTCGTTCCGTACATAGATCTCGATGTGCTTGTCGTCGACCAGCGTCAGCCCGTAGAGGCCTGGGCGCTCACCGTAGAACGAAATCCGCCACCCCGGCAGCGTTTCCTCCCATGGAAAATCGATCTGGTCCAGGGCCCACCGGCCCAGTTCCTCCTCCTCGGTCGGCGCCGGGACCGCGTCGTTGCCGGCGGGATCGACGTCGGCGATGGTGTCGTGGGTCTCGACGTTCGGAGCCTCGACCAGGGCGACGGGTTCAGCGGGGGCCGACGCAAGCTCCGACGACCGGACGGGGGAACCGAACCGACCGTCCAGGCCGTTGAGAAGGTGGGCGAAAAGAGCACCCAGCCCGACCACCAGCAGAAGTGCACCGACAAAGCCGGCGCGACCGTACGAGTCACCACCGGCCGGTTCGGGGACCGGTTCACCGCCATCGCAAACGATGGTTGATGAAGCAGGGTGCACAACCCCAAAGATACGAGGAGGACCTCGACCGTGACAGGGCAGAGTCACGGGCCGGCAATGATCTGGGCGACCTATCGGCCACCGGCACCGCGCTACAGTGAGGCAATGGGCAACGAACTGCAGATCACGTTCGATGCGGCGGACCCACCGGCCCTGGCCGAGTTCTGGCAGGTGGCAATGGGCTACGTGGCCGAACCTCCACCCCACGGCTTCGACTCCTGGGACGCCTTCGCCGAGGCCAACAACATACCCCTCGAGGCCAGGGACAGCTACGGTTCAGCCGTCGACCCCGATGGCCGGGGGCCGCGGCTGCTGTTCCTCAAGGTGCCCGAACGCAAGAAGTCGAAGAACCGGGTCCATCTCGACGTCGCCGTCGCCGATCGGGAAGCCCATGTGGCCCTGCTGGTCCGCAGCGGAGCGACCCAGGTCGCAACCAGGTCGGAGTTCGGGTCGACGTGGACGGTCATGGCCGATCCCGAAGGCAACGAGTTCTGCGTGACCTCGCTCGCCCCCGAACCCGGCCCTTCCGGCCACGAGGACTGATCGGCTTCAGGCTCCTCACGACGCCATGAAGATCGTCTCGCTGCTTCCCTCGGCCACCGAAATACTGTTCGCCCTCGGCCTGGGTGACTGCGTGGTGGGGGTCACCTTCGAGTGCAACCACCCACCCGAGGCCCGGTCGAAACGTATCGTGTCGACCTCGGCCCTGCCCGAGCTTCTGTCGCCGGCCGAGATCGACGCCGTGGTCAAGGAACGAATGGCCGCCGGTGAGGATCTGTACCACCTCGACTCAGACGCCTTCGCCCGGATCGAACCGGACCTGGTCATCACCCAGGATTTGTGTGCGGTCTGCGCCGTCGACGTCGACAATGTGGACGAAGCGCTCCAGTATCTCGGATGTCACGCCCGGGTGCTGACCCTCGACCCCATGACCCTGGTCGACGTCATCGACTCCGTGCTCGACGTGGGCCGGGCCACCGGTACCGAGCAACGGGCGGCCGAGCTGGTGGCCGGGCTGCGACACCGCCTCGATGCGGTCCGTGACGCAGTGGCCGAGGCCTCCCCCCGACCCCGGACCATGGTCATCGAATGGACCGATCCCGCCTTCACCGCCGGCCACTGGGTGCCCGACCTGGTCACGGCCGCCGGCGGTGCGCCGGTGCTGAGTCACCCCGGGGCCAAGTCGACCGGCGTGGCCTGGGACACCGTCACCGGTACCGACACCGATGTGGTCGTGGTGGCGCCGTGCGGGTTCGGCCTGGACGGTGCGGCCGAGCAGGCCGTCGGGTTGCTCGGCGCCGCCCGGGTGCCGGCCGGGGCCGAGGTGTGGGCCGTCGACGCCGACGCCTTCGTGGTCCGACCCGGTCCCCGCCTGGTGGACGGCGTGGAGATCTTCGCCTCCATTCTCCACCCCGAACTCACCGGCCAACCCGACCCCACCCGGGCCCGCCGCCTGGCCTGAGCCGCCACTACCATCGAGCTCATGGCCACGGTCTTCACCCGCATCATCAACGGCGAGCTTCCCGGACGCATCATCTGGTCCGACGAGCACTGCGTGTCCATGGTCGACATCCGACCCCTCCACCCGGGACACAGTCTGGTCATTCCCCGGGCCGAGATCGACCACTGGGTCGATCTGGAGGCCCGGCTGGC
>JAHEJM010000115.1 GCA_024638815.1 Acidimicrobiales bacterium
GTCGGGCACTGGACTGTCGGCCCGTGGTCGGAGATCCTCCGGCAGGCAACGACCATTACCACCCAACTGGAACGCCTGATGCGCTCGGCCCCGGGCTCGGCCTCGACCGCCGTCCGTTGGGCCGCCATCTGCGACGATGCCCGATCCCTGGGCCGTCAGCTCTTCCCGCCACGGTTCGGCCTTCGTCGCGAAGCCGATGCCGGAGCCGATGCCGATGGTGGCGGGGGAACCGTGGTGGTCGCCCCGCTGGGCCTGACTGCGCTGCCGTGGCGGGTCGTCGTGGGTCCGGGAGTTGGTGCGGTGGCCCTGGTCCCCAACGCCGCGGCGGTGAGCGCCCATCCCCCGTCGGCGGGGACAGCACGATCGGCCGCCGCCGTGATGGGGCCCGGTCTGCCCAAAGCCGAGTTCGAGTTGGAAGCCTTTCGCCGACTGTTCCCGACGATTCGAGTGGTGGAATCGGCCACCGTCGGTGAGTTGGCCGCCACCCTGGAGCAGGACGATGTGGTCCACGTTGCCGCCCATTGTCGGTTCCGATCCGAATCGTTGCTGTTCTCGTCATTGGAGATGGCCGATGGTCCGGTTCCCGTCTACGAGCTGGCTCGTCTCGATCACACACCGACGCTCGTGGTGCTGTCGGCCTGCAACGGCGGTGGGCTCCCCACCGACGGTCATGGGGAATGGCTTGGCTTGGCGCCGGAACTACTCCGACTGGGAACCGAGTGTCTGGTGGCGCCTTCCCACTCGGTGGCCGATGACGATGCTGCTGCCGTGACCAGTCGGCTCTACCATCATCTGGCCTCCACCGATATCGGTACCGCCCTCGCTCGGAGCCAGGATGATGTGGCCGAAGCCGATCCCCGGTTGCAGGCCGCCTCCCACTCGTTCACCGTGTTCGGTTCGGACCGGATACGGCTCCGCTAACGCTGTTCGGAGGACATGTATCAGCGGTGACCACCCGGCGTCTTACTTGTAGTCGTGCAGACAATCCAACCACCGCATCAGTCCCCCACCCCGTAGGGGCGTTCAGCCATGGAGGCCCATCATGACCGAGTGCTATAGTCACTGCCCAGATGTCCACTGTGGCCGAGGATCCTTGGCGCCTTCAACCAGCTCTGGAGGGCGATGAGATGGCTTGGCGCGCACTTGTGGACGAGTTCGCGGGATCCATATGGCACTGGGCCCGAAGCCATGGGCTCAGCCGGGACGAGGCCGAGGACGTCTCGCAGACCGTGTGGTACAAGCTGAAGGACAAGGGTCACTCCATCTCCGATCCGGCCCGTCTGCCCGGATGGTTGGCCACCACGACGAAGCGGGAGGCCATCAGCGTGATCCGCCGTCGTCGAGCCGAGCTCGACGAATTCGGCGAGGACTCGGTCATCGATCTTCGCTCCGATGATCCCGGTCTGGCCGAGGTGGCGGAGGCCAACGATCTACAGGCTCGATTGGCGACGGCGTTCACGACCCTGACCGCCCAGTGTCAGCAGCTGCTGTCCCTGTGCTGGTCGGGCACGCTCAGTTATGAGGAGATTGCCGAGATCATGGGCCGGTCGGTGGGCTACGTCGGCCCGACCCGACGGCGATGCCTCGACGCCCTTCGGCAGCGAGCGGCGGTGCCGGCATGAGTGAACGACCGGACCCTCGACACGGCGGCGCCGTGGACGATGAGCAACTGCTCGACGAACTGCGATCGGCCGTCACCCGGCATGACCCTCCCCCCGACCGGCTGCGGGATGTCGCCATCCGGGCCTATACCTGGGATCAGGAGTTGCAGGGCCTCGTCGTGGCCGACGCGGTGATCGACGAACCGGTCCTGCTTCGCGACTCGCTGGCCGAGGACTCCTCGATCATGGCGGCCGACGGCCACGGCCATGATCAGACCTTCGCCGCCGCCGGTCTCACCATCGAGCTGTCGGTGCGTCACGAGCAGGGCGGCGCCGGCCCCATCGTCGACGGGGTGGTCGTTCCCGCCGTCGGCGAGATCACGGTCGTCCACCTCGACGGCCGGACGGTAACCGTGGACTGTGATCGGTTCGGCCGATTCACGGTCAGTGGCGTGACGACGACGTTCGCCATCATGGCCACGGCCGAGTCGGGCGAGACGATCCGCACTCCGCTGATCGATTTGTGATCTCGGGACGGGTGCAGGACCCGTCACCCCGATGCGGTGTTGGTCGACGTGCGCCGTTCGGTGGCCGAGGCGTTGGTTGATCGGGTCCGCCTGCAGCAGGTACTGGCCGGGCTGGATCCGGAGCGGGCAACGGCCGAACTCAAAGCCGCGCTGCGAGCCCGGGCTCGGCCCGACGAACCGGACGACCAGCACATCGCCGCGCTACGCCGTCCGCAGCTCATGCCCGGCCTCATGTCCGCCATGACGCATGAGGGCGAGACCAAGACTGTGGAAGCCCGATCGACACAGGCTCGGGGACGGTCGGACGTGCCGTCGGGCGGCTCGTCAGGTCTCGACCCGGTGGGCATCCTCCACCAGATTGATGTCGTACAGCACCTGGTCGAGCAGATCGCCGGCCTCGATTGGGGCGAATCGCTGGGGGTGTTCAACGGTGATGCTAGAGGGCACCGGGGCCAGAATGGTCCACGGTGTCGGATGGCAGGACGATGCAGAAGACGGCGGCGACGAACCTACGCTGTAGTGGTGACGCCGAGTGAGGCCACCAGTTCGGATGTGCGCCGTCGGGTCTGGAGAACTCGTATCGTCTCCTGGTGGTGGTGGGTGGCTCAGCCGTGGCGGTCGGCGGCAGCGTCGGCCGCGCTCCTCGGGGCCTTCGCCCTCCCCGCTGTTGTCCTGGCCGCCTCGTCCCAGTTCGAACAATCGGCGGCGGATTCGATCGCGGAGGCCACCGCCGCCGCCCTCGACCCCGATCAGGCCGGATTCACCGTCAGCGCCGCCGGCTTCCTACAGGACGACCGACTTCCCAACTTCGACCGGGTCCTCGTCGACCACTACCGGTCGATACGGCCATTGGGACCGGTCACGAGACTGCTGATCGCCGACGAACTCCCAGTCGGTGTCGGTGACCCCGACCAGGACCCGGGAGAGATCGAGATCGGATCCGGATCGCAAGGCCGCCTGTTCGCCCGTGACGGAGCCATCGACTCCCTCGACATCGTGGCCGGCGACCGAGCCGACCCTGGTGCCTGGATCTCCGAGCGCCTGGCCGGTGAGCTGGGTGCTCGTCCGGGCGACACCCTCCTGGTGGGATCCGGATCCGAGCCGATTCCCGTGGCCGGGATCCACCGTGACCTCTGGGCCGGCGACGTCAGCCCATGGTGGGACGACGTTCCCAGCCAGTACGTGCCGCTGTTTATCAATGCCTTCAACTCCCCCAACTTCGAGTTGATCATCGTGTCCGACGCCGCGCTGTTGGCTCAGGGTCCGGTGGGACGAGCCGAGTGGCACGCCACGCTCCAGTCGCCACCCCGGACCAGCGGCGAACTGGCGGCGCTGACGGCCGCCTACTCGGACCTGGAGCGGCGCTTCATTCGAGACGTCGAGTTGGCCGTACCCTACCGACGGTTCGCCATCGATCCGGAGGTCGTGCCGTTCACCTCGTCCACGGCCTTCGATGCCCTCGCTCGAACCGATCGGATCCGGGGGGAACTGCAGAACCCGCTGTCGACCGCCACCGTCGGAGGAACGGTGGCCGGGGTCGTCCTGTCCAGTCTGGGGGCCATCTTCCTCATCCGCCGCCGCAATCGCGAGTACCGGCTCATGGCGGCCGACGGGGACGGGCCCCTGTCGTTCCTGGGCCGTGCCCTGGTCCAGTTCGCCGGTCCCTCGGTGCTGGGGGCCCTGCTGGGGGCAGTGGCGGCATGGGTGCTGGTGTCGACGATCGGGCCGTCGGGTCGAGCCGATCCCACCGTCATCCAGTGGGGGTCGCTGGCCGCCGCCTCGGCCATGGCCCTGGTGCTGGCCGCAGTGGTGACCGCCGCCTCCGCCGTCCGGCTGGCCGACGGCCTGACGGCGAAGGTGGGCGAGATCCGTGTCAGCTGGCTCGTCTTCCTCTTGGGCACGGCAGGTGCCATGTGGATCCAGGTGGGACGAGAACCAGCGCGCCAGGCCGGCCCGCTGGTTGTCGGATTCCCCTTGGTCGGCATCCTGACCGGGGTGATCGCATCCGTGGTTGCGCTGCGAGCCGTCCTGCGGTCGGTGCGCCGCTCGGGGAGCCATCTGGCCACCCCCCTGTTTCTGGCCTGGCGGGCCCTCACCGCCTCCGACATCGGCGCGTTGCTGGTCACAACCGCGCTCGGGGTGGCCACCGGGTTGGCGGTTCTTTCATCGCTGTTCGTGACCTCGATCGATGCCGCAGCGGAGGCAAAGGCCGTGACGGTGGCCGGCCCGGCCAACCGGGTGTCGGTCTCCGGACCCTTCGACGCCGACGCTCTTCCACCCGGCTCGACCGTGATCCGGACATCGATCGTCCCCGCTGACGGCGAGCAGGTGACCGTTCTCGCCATCGATCCGGGTACCATCACCGACCTGTCCTGGCCCGAGACCTTCGGGCACGATCCGCAATGGCTGGTCGACACCCTGGCCCCACGAGATACCTCGGCCGTCCCGGCCGTGATGATCGGAGGCGGGCCCCTGGCCCAGGAGGGCGAGTTCGGCTTGGTTCGCCGCTTCCCGTACCGAATCGTGGGGACCGCGGCCTCGGTGCCGCTGGCCGCCGAACGGCGACCGACGTTGGTAGTCCGACAGGACGTGTTCGAATCGTTCGCCCGCAGCCGATGGGAAGCCGGGCTCGAGCGGCCCGGCGACGGTGGCGACGAGGACTACGAGTCCCCGCTCTTCGGCTATCGCTCCGACGTGCTCACATCGGCGCCGGCCGACGACGTTTCACGGGCCGTCGACGGCACCGGGGCCAGGGTGATGGCCACCACCAGTCTGAATCAGGAGTTGAGCAGTGTCGAAGTTCGGGCAACTCGGTGGACATTCGAGTTCGTTCAGATACTCGCCGCCATCGGCGCTCTGACCGCCATCGGGGCGCTGGCCCTCTACCTCAGCGAGCGTCGGGCCGATCGCATGGTTTCAGCGGTGATAACGCAACAGATCGGTATCCCGGCGTGGGTTGACAAGGTGGCGGCCGTTGTCGAACTGGTGGGTCTGGTGGTCGTTGCCCTGGCCGCGGGAACGGCGGCGGCCACCTTCACCGCCGGCCGGGTCTTTCCCAACTTCGAGCCCGACCCCTGGGTACCTCCGGAGGTCGGGCTCACGGCGGCACCCGGCGCCATCGCCGCCGTCATGGCGCTGGTGGTGTTCTCGGTCGTGGCCGTCGCCCTGCTGACCCAGCGGGCGGCCGGCCGGGCGGAGAAAGCGAAGGTGATGCGTGGTGCCGGCTGAAGACTCGATGGATCGAACCGAGACCGGGGACCGGGTCCGATGCCGGGGTCTGGTCAAGATCTACTCAGCGGCGACCGGGCAAGTCCAGGCCCTGCGCGGTGTCGATCTCGACATTCCCGCCGGACGAGTGGTGGCCGTGGTCGGCCCGTCCGGGGGTGGCAAGTCGTCCCTACTGCGGATCATGGCCGGGCTGGAGCGAGCGACGGCAGGCTCGGTGACCGTCGACGGGATCGATCTGGCCCAGGTCGGATCCCGGGCCCGTCGCCGCCTTCGGGCCCGCCTGCTGTCCCATGTGTATCAACGCCCGGTCGACAACCTGATCAGCCACCTCACCGCAGCCCAGCAGGTGGCGCGGGTTGCCGTGCGACGCGGTCAACGACCCGACGCCGCCGTGGCCATGCTGGAGCGTGTCGATCTGGGGACTCGCCTCGACCACCGTCCCGGCGAACTGTCCGGGGGCGAACAGCAGCGCCTGGCCTTCGCCCGAGCTGCGGTCGGAGCACCCTCGATCATCATCGCCGACGAACCCACGGCCGAACTCGACTCGGCCAACAGCACAAGGGTCCTCGACACGATCGACCTGCTGTTCGAGACCGGTGTCACCGTGGTCGTGGCGACCCACGACCCCCAAGTGGTGGAACGGATCGACCACGTCGTCATCCTGCGGGACGGCGCAATCGAGGCCATCGAGGAGCGAGGACGAACCTACGCTGCCATCGATCACACCGGGCGTATTCAACTCCCGCCTGGTCTACATCACCGGTTTCCCGGGGGCCGGGCCGTGTTGGCCTGGAGCCAGGAGGCCGGACACCTGACGGTTCGGCCCGACGACCCGGGCGAACAGCCGAGGCGGGATTCATGATCGACACACTCGTCACTATCGAGGTCGTCGATGCCGACAAGGCCTATCGGCGAACGGCGGACACCGTGCACGCCGTCCGCTCCGTCTCGTTCCGGATCGAACCAGGTCGCATCACCGTGCTGGCCGGTCCATCGGGCTCGGGCAAGACCACCCTGTTGAACCTGATCCTGGGGTGGGAATCCCTCGACTCCGGGCGCATCGACGGGGTACCGTCGACACCAACCTGGTCCGATCTTGCCGTGGTCCCCCAGAGCGTCGGTCTCCTACCCCACCTGACAATCAGGGAGAACGTGGCGCTACCCGATCGAGTCAACCGGCCACGCTACCGAGCCGAGGACCTCATGAAGGCGCTGGCCATAGCCCGACTGGCCCGCCGGTTTCCGGAGGAAACCAGCCTCGGCGAGCAGCAGCGGACGGCTATCGCCCGGGCTCTTGTCAGCGGACCCCGACTTCTCATCCTCGACGAACCGAGCAGCCATCAGGACGCCGACAACACCGAGCGCATCGTCGACTCCCTGACTACGGCGGCCGCCGACGGCACGACGGTGCTGGTCGCCACCCACGATGAACGGATCATCTCCACCGGTGACCACCACCTCAACATGCATGACGGGCGAGTGGAAACGGTGAGATCGCACTGACCGACGCCCCGGCCCGGACCGCTGGACCGGCCGGTCCGGTACGACAACCGGGCTCTGACGTCAGTCCGACTCGGTTATGGTCACCGACTCGATGACGACATCGGTGTTGGGGCGGTCGCCGGGCCCGGTCGGTACCTTCTCCATGGCGTCGACCACACACTGGTGGCCCAGTCAGCGGCGGCCGCCATCGGTAGTCTGGGTACCGCCGGGTCGGTCGACGAGCAGGTGAATCGGCTTCGAGACGACGTGTCGGCTCTGGCCGAAGCCCACCGGCAACGGTCCGACTTGTAGCGCGTTCCACCTGTGGGAACGGCCCGACCTGTGAGTCCATCATGAACTGCCCCCTGTGCACCAACCAGATCCTCGAGCCCAACTATCGGGCCGGTATCGAGATCGACGTCTGCCCCCAGTGCCGGGGCGTCTGGCTCGACCGAGGCGAGCTGGACAGACTGATCGCCGGCGCCAACCCAGGCTCGCGGGTGCCGCAACCGGGTCCGTCCCCCCTCGCCCCCCAGCCCGAGTATCTGCGTTCCGCACCCGTCGACCGGGATGATCGGGACGATTGGGACGACGATGACGACCGGGATGATCGGAACGATCGCGATGATCGCCGCCACTACTCCGACACAGGCAAGTCGGACAAGGGCAAGAAGCAGCACAAGAAGTCGAAGAAGAAGCGTAAGAAGAAGTCGTGGGGGGAGATGCTGGGTGACGTGCTGGAAGAGGTGCTGGACTAGACACCGTTCTCCAGGCCTATTCCCGTTGGATGGTGGCTGGTCGGGGTGGTGGAGTCTGTTGTGGTGTGGCTGGTCGGGTGTGCCAGACGGTTGTGCCGTTCGGTCCGGTTTGTCGGTACAGGGTCAGGTTGTGTTGGTGAAGTTCTCGGTGGCAGGATCCGCACAGCAGGGCGAGTTGGTCGATGTCGGTTTGGCCTTTGGCCGGGGCGTTCCACGAGCGTCAAGTTCGCCGAAGGCGAACTTGGTTAGTGAGGCCGGAAGCCGAACGGTGGTGGGCTTCGCAGCGTTGGGGTGACGCCCCGCACCGCACACAACCGCGGTCTCGCACGGTCAGAGCCAGGAACTGGGCCACGGTGGTATGACGCCGGGTTCGCCCAAGCCACAATGGCTGAACCCTGCGAGTCAGTGAACAGGGCGTAGATCGGAGAACCGGCCACATACCGGGTGAACAGCTCGTCGCTGATTGGTCCGGTGCCGTGTTGGGTGGCCGGGGTGGTTCCGACGTCGTCCAGTGGTATCGACACCACCACGATGTGTTTCGACCCACCGCTTGCCGTGCTGTCGAAGAACTCGACTGCAGCGTCGAACAGGCGGTGTTCCCACGGGAGGTGTTCACCGACGGGGCGGTCTCGACCGCCGGCTGGCTGGTAGGTGGCGTCAGCGGCGGCGGTGATCTGGTTCCAGATTCGGTCGATAACGGCATCTGGGCCTTCCAACACCACGGTGGCCAGATTGGGCTTGCCCTCGCCCGCCGGTCGGAACCCTCGCCGGCATCGGCGGGCTCTCATTTGCCGTTGGTACCGGCTGTTGACCTGGTCACGGTCGGCGGTGTCGTCGAGGTAGCGGTCGACGGCGTGGTCGGTTTGGCCCGGTGTCAGTCCGGCCACGTCATCGATCAGTTCGTCGGCCGGCGGTCCTACTCCATTCGTTTCAGGAGCCGAGGACGGCGCTCAAGTGCCGGACCATCGGCCAGGCGCCGTCGGTCGTGTTGGAGATCACCGTCCAGGTGAGACCTCCGGCCGGGTCGTGGTCGCTGAAGAAGGACACCCCGGCATCGCCGCCCTGAAGTCTCACGTTGGGGCCAGCATTGGCCAGCCCGAAGCCGAGACCGTACTTCATATCTTCCTCGGGAAAAGTGCTGTGGGGGCGGGTCATCTCCGCCACCCACTCCACCGGAACGATGAGACCGTTGAACAACGACGTCCAGAAGGTGTGCATATCGGCGACCGTCGTGTAGATTCCGCCGTCTCCGTTGCCGCGGACCGGCAGATGGAGAACGTTCGTCCGAAGGCCGTCAGAGTTCAGATAGCCGATGGCCATGCGACCAGAGGGTTCATCCGAGCGAAGGAAGGCGGTGTCACCCATCCCGGCCGGGGTGAGGACCCGCTCGGTGATCAGATCGTGATAGGTGCCACCGCCGGCGCGCTCGAGTATCAAGGCGAGCACGACGTAGCCCCCGTTGCAGTACGAGAAGCGCTCACCGGCGGAGAACTTGGTCGGGTGGCCATCAAGCTCTCGGAGGAACGCCTCAGTGGTGGCCAGCTCGTGGACAGCGGACGCAAGCACGTGGTCGCGCACGTCCAAGTCCTCGTCCTCCTCGTCGAGGTAATCACCGATACCGGACCGATGCGCCAGCAGATGCTCCACGGTGACGTCATCATCGATAAGCGGAAGATCCTCTCCGAGCACCGAGCGAGCCGGCGTGTCGAGCGAGAGGGCACCATCCTCGATCAGACTGACAACGGCCAAGGCAGTGAACGCCTTGCCGCCACTCGCTATGGCGAACTGTGTGTCCACTGTGTTTGGTGCCTGGAATCCACGGTGCGCCAACCCGTAGGCCTTCGACAACCGGATGTGGCCGCCCCGGTCAACTCGTATCACCCCCGCGAAACCAGTTGCTGAGGCGATCTGGTCAGTCGTCTCAGCGAAGTTGTCCACGGTCCGAAACTACCATCTGATGTTGGGGCCCGTCGTGAGTTGTCTGACTTCCGGCGGTCAGCCCCCGGCTAGTTCCGACATCTTCCTGGCCAGTTCGAAATCGAGATCGGTCAGGCCGCCGGCGTCGTGGGTGGTGAGGTTGACCGTCACCTTGTTGTAGACGTTGGACCACTCGGGATGGTGGTTCATCTTCTCGGCCACGATGGCGGCCGAGGCCATGAACCCGAAGGCCTGGACGAAGTTGGGGAACTGGAAGGTTCGGGTAATCGCATCACCGGCCAGTTCCCATCCTTCGAGGTCGGCGAGTCGTTGCGGAATCTGATCATGGGGGAGCGATGTGGCCATGTCTGGACAATAGTGGAGATAGGCCGCCTCGGCCCGCCGGCCCGCCGGCCCACTTCGGCCGCTACAGCATGCCGGCCCGCTGCCGGGCCCAGAGGTCGGCGAACGGACCACCGGCGGCCAGCAGCTCGTCCTTGGTGCCCTCCTGCACCACCCGACCACCCTCCATGACCAGGATGCGGTCGACGTTGTTCAAGGTGGCCAACCGGTGGGCGATGATGATGGCCGCCTTGTCCTGCCACAGATGCTCCAGCGCATCCTGTACGAAGGCTTCGGTCTCGGAGTCGAGAGCCGACGTGGCCTCGTCCAGAATGAGCAGGTCGGCCGGCTTGAGGAAGGCCCGGGCGATGGCGATGCGTTGCCGCTGACCGAGGCTGAGCTTGATGCCCCGTTCCCCGACCAGGGTGTCGTAGCCCAGCGGCAGCCCCTTCACGAACTCGTCGATGTGGGCCTTGGCCGCCGCATCGGCCACCTCGGCCTCGGTCGGCGCGCCGGCCGAAGAAGCCGACGAGCCGTTGCCGCCGGCGCCGGCATCGTGCCCACCGATGGCGTAGGCGATGTTGTAGCCGATGGTCTCCTGGAACAGCGAGGTGTCCTGGGGGACATAGGACTGGATGCGGTTGAGCAGCCCGGGGTCGACCGGCGTCCCGTCGATCAGGATTGCACCACGGGTCGGGGCGTAGAAGCCGAGCAGGATCTTGATCAGCGTCGACTTCCCCTCGCCGCTGCGGCCGACGATCCCTACCTTCTCGCCCCGCCGGACCCTGAAGCTGACGTTGTCCAGCACCATCTCTTCGGGAGCGTCGGGGTAGGCGAAGCTGAGGTTGCGAACCTCGAGAGCGTTGGCCAGCCTCACCGGGGCCGGCGAACCGTCCCGTTCCTGCCGGCTCCGCCCCTCATCCCGGTAATTCTCGTCGACGATGTTCTGGCCCGGGAACAGGTAGTTGTAGGCTTCCCGATACCCGGCCGAGGTGTCGACCCATTTTCCGAAGTGGTACACCACCTCCCAGTACTGGGTGGTGAAGTCCAGGAGCACCGTGATCGACACCACAAAGGCGGTGAAGGTGATCCGGCCGGTGTCGAACAGGTACCAGCTGTAGCCCATGACCGCACTCCACAGCCCGATCCGCACCAGGAACGATGCGATGGCCCAGTACGAGGTCAGGGCGTAGTTGAATCTGATCGAATCGTCGATCAGTCCGTCGATCTCGGCGTTGTTCCGACGGATCTCCTTGCCATGGGCCCGGAACGAGAAGACGTTCACGAAGTTGGCGTAGGAGTCGAACACCCGACCGTTGTTCGACGAGGTGGTGTCGGTCAAATGGTGCTGCCGGGCGTTCACCGGTTTCGCCGCCCGGGTCATGATCACGGCGGCCGCCACCAGGAACACCACATAGCCCAGCGCATTGGTGGGGGCGGTTCGGATCAGTAGGAAGACGTAGATGGGTATGGAGGCGGCCATGGGCAGGAAGCTGTAGTGCACGGCGTCCCACAACTCCTCGACCTGGCTTCGCATCTCGTTGATGTAGGCCGCCGTCTTGCCCGAGGGATGGTCGACGAAGCTTCGGTAGTCCTTGTCCCAGACGGCGTTGAACGCCATGCGCTTGAACTCGTAGCTGAGCGGCACCACCTGTTTCGACACCAGGAAGTCGCAGATCGTCCACAACACCATGTGGCCCGCCCCCGAGCCGAGCAGCAGCAACAGAAATCGAAAAGCCCGGTCCTTGTCATCGATCGAGGTCACGAGCTCGGCCAGGAAGTAGGGGTGCAGAGCCATGAGCATGGTGGACGCCACCCGCAGCACGGTGGACAGCACATTGGGCCCCAGGTTGTTGACCACCAGTGAACCCAGGGCGGCGAAGCTCCGGTCGTCGGCGGTGCCTGCGGTTCCGCCCCCGGTTACAAGAGGCGTACCATCGACCCGGAAACGGCCTTCGATGCCGTCAGTAGTAGCCCTTGGCTCCATCGAATTGCTCCCGCAGGATGTCGAGGTGACCCACGTGGCGTGCCGTCTCCTCGATCATGTGAATCAGCATCCATCGCAGCGACGCCTGGGATGACTGGAAGTCGGGGTGGCGCCCGACCTGATCCAACGACTGTGTGGCCATGATCTCGTTCGAGCGCGCACACTGCCGCCGGTACTCGTCGAGCAGTCGGACCAACGGGATGCCGTCGGCGATCATCTCGGCGTCCTCGGGATCATTCGAGAACTGTGGCCCGTCGGCCGGCTCGCCCAGCAGCAGCACCTCGAACCAGGTCTGCTCGGCCCACCGCAGATGGGACACGATCCCGGCCACCGTCATCAGCGGCGAGGTCGGTAGCAGGCTGCGATGGGCGTCGGCCTCGCTCAGCCCCTCACACTTCCAGGGCACCAGCGCCCGCTGCAGGTCGAGCCAACCCACCAGCAGGGTCCTCTCATCGGCGGTGTAGGGCGGACGGGCACGCAACGTCTCCATGATTGCCGACAGTAGTGGATCCGGCGACGGCCGGTGGGCGGATTTCCCCGCCCCGGTTGGCGTTGTTAAATGGGCCCGGCGACGGCCTGGTCAATCAGCCGAAGCGGCGGTTGAGCCAATGCACGATGTCGGCCAGGACATCGTGCCGGTTGGTCTCGTTCAGCATTTCGTGGCGGCCCTCGGGGTAGAGCTTGCACGTCAGATCGTCCGAGCCGCCGGTTCGGTACTGATCGGCGGTGGCCACCACTCCCTTGCCGTTGTCGCCCACCGGATCCTGGTCGCCGCTGAAGAGCAGGATGGGCAGGTCGTTGCTGACCGACGCCGCAGTTTCCGGCTTGACCGCCTCGGCCACTCCGGCCAGCAGGTCCTGATAGAACCCGGCGGTGAACACATTGCCGCACAGAGGGTCGGCCACGTAGGCGTCGACCTCGGTCTCGTCCCGCGACAGCCAGTCGAACTCGGTCCGGGCCGGCTTGAACGCGTTGTTGTTCTGGCCGAAGACCAGGGTGTCGAGCAGCCCGCTGGGATGGCGCTTGCCTCGGAGACGGGCTTGGGCTGCGGCCAACCCCCGCCCCACCAGACCCAGGGGACCGGGGTCACCGGCGGTTCCCGACAGGATCAGGGCGTCGATCGGGGCCACATGGCGGGCGGCGTAGAGCCGGGCCAGGAACGAGCCCATGGAGTGGCCGAACAGGATGACGGGCAGATCGGGATGCTCGGACCGGATGGCCCTGGTCACCGCCCCCATGTCCTCCACCACCAGATCGAAGCCGCCGTTGTCGGCCAGATAGCCGTGATCCT
>JAHEJM010000116.1 GCA_024638815.1 Acidimicrobiales bacterium
TGGGCGTCGATCGCTTGAACCAACTCCGGCAGGTCATCGCCGAAAAAGGTCACGCGTGGAGCGAGCGCGGTGGCCAAGCAACATCCTCGTCAGACGTTGAACGTTGACGGCGACCAACAGATGTGTTGAGCCATGACTGACATTCTGAGTATGGGAGAATTGCTCGCCGAAATCATGGCCGAGAGCATCGGCCAGACCTTTACCGAGCCAGGCGTCTTCTTGGGACCATATCCGAGCGGCGCGCCCGCAATCTTTGCCGACCAGGCGGCAAAGACAGGCGCTTCGGTGGTCTTTATCGGCTGCACCGGTCAGGATGGCTTTGGCGACCTGATCGTCAACCGCCTGCGCGACGACGGGGTGGACGTGAGTGGGATCACGCGCACTGAGAAGCTTCCCACGGGTACCGCATTTGTGACCTATCAGGAAGACGGGAGCCGTGAGTTCATCTTCAACATCGACAACAGCGCCGCCGCGCTGATAGACGCCGACTCAGTCGATCCGGCCCTCGCTGGTGGCTGCCGCTATTTCCACGTCATGGGCTCGTCGCTCGGCAGCGTCGGCTCCATTGCCGCGGTGAAGCGAGCGCTCGAGCTGGTCAAGCAGAGCGACGGCAAGGTGTCCTTTGACCCGAATATCCGACCAGAGATTCTGACTTCACCCGAGATCCGGGAAGCCATTCTCCACGTCTTGCAGGAGTGCGACATACTCCTGCCCAGCGAGGTAGATCTGCAGCACTTCTGTGGCGACGCACCTGAACATGAGGCGGTCGCTTCGCTCTTCAACAGCCATCGACTGGAGATGATCGTCGTCAAGAATTCCGCCGAGGGCAGCGTTTACTACGACCGTATGCGGTCACTGCACGTGCCCTCGTTCAAGGTCACTGAGGTGGACCCAACCGGAGCCGGTGACTGTTTTGGCGGCACGCTGATCTCCTGCTTGGCCCAGGGCATCGAAATCGAGCGCGCGCTGACGTTGGCAAACGCTGCGGGTGCCATGGCCGTGACCAAACGCGGCCCGATGGAAGGCAACACCACCCTGAGCGAACTTGACCGATTCATCAACTCAGCGGAGCGACACGTATGAACGCCAGAATTCTGAAAGACATTGTTGAAGAAAACCGGGCCGACGGCAAGCGGGGCATCTACTCTGTCTGCTCGGCTCACCGCCTGGTACTCGAAGCCTCTCTGCACCAAGCCAAGTCTGATGGCTCGCCGCTGTTGATAGAGGCCACCTGCAACCAGGTCAACCAAGAGGGCGGCTACACCGGCATGACGCCGAGCGGCTTTCGCGATTATGTGCTGGACATCGCGGCACAGGTGGGTTTCCCCGAGCAACAACTCGTTCTCGGAGGTGATCACCTGGGCCCGAACCCCTGGAGCTCGCAACCGGCGGCGGAGGCGATGGCGGCAGCAAAAACCATGGTCGCGGACTACGTTCGTGCCGGCTTTTCCAAGATCCACCTGGACGCGAGCATGGCTTGTGCTGATGATGTCGAACCGCTCCCGGACCAGACCATCGCCGAGCGTGCCACAGAGTTGTGCGCCGCAGCCGAAGCGGCAATTCCCGATCCGTCGGCGCCGCCGGTCTATATCATCGGAACCGAAGTGCCGGTGCCCGGCGGGGCGCAGGAAGATCTTCACGAACTTGCCACCACGCGGATCGAGGATCTGAAGCAAACCATCGAGACCCACCGCAGCAAGTTCACCGAACGTGGTCTGGGTCAAGCCTGGGAACGGGTGATCGGAGTGGTGGTGCAGCCCGGTGTCGAGTTCGATCACGCCGCTGTGATCGGATACGAACCTGCCAAGGCACAGGAGCTGAGCAAGGCCATTTTGGGCTTCGACAACATTGTTTATGAAGCCCACTCGACGGATTACCAGACCGAGACCGAGTTGCGCAATCTGGTCAATGACCATTTCGCTATCCTCAAAGTCGGACCTGGTTTGACCTATGCGGCCCGCGAGGCGCTCTTTGCGTTGAGTTCTATCGAGCGGGAGTGGATCACTGACAGACCCCTGTCCAATCTCCCCGAGGTGCTGGATGAGCGAATGCTCGAGAAGCCGCAGAACTGGGCCAAGTATTACGCTGGATCGGATGCGGAGCGGGCCTTCGCGCGCAAGTACAGCTTCAGCGACCGCTCGCGTTATTACTGGTCTGACCCCGAGGTCGAAGCCAGTGTGCAGGTGCTGCTGAAGAACCTCTCTGAGCGGCCGGCGCCGATGACACTCCTGAGCCAGTTCATGCCACTTCAATATGCGGCGTTTCGTGCCGGGACCTTGATTAACGATCCACTCTCTCTGGTTCGACACTGGATCCAAGTGGTTGTCTCAGCCTACGCCCGTGCAAGCGGGCTCGCACCCAATAGCGGCTCTCAGCCGCACTGAACAGGAAAATCGGTCATGGAGTACTCGTTCGACAAAGCATTCGATCTCAATGGTGAGGTGGTTCTCATCACCGGCGGAGCTGCCGGTATCGGCAAGTGCATGGCCGAGTTGTTCGCCGAGCGCGGCGCCACGCTGGTTTTGGTCGACCGTAATGAAGAGGTGTACGTAACAGCTCGCGCGCTCGGGTCGCAGCATCTCGCCTGGGTGGGTGACGTCGCCGATGAGGCCTCCGTACAGAGCATCGTCGCGGATTCGGTTGATAGACTGGGGCGTATCGATATTCTTCTAAACAACGCGGGTGTCGGGCCGCTCGCCAAGGCTGAAGAAACCTCCGCTGAGCTGTGGGACATCACGATGGCGGTGAACCTGCGCGGTCCGTTTCTCTACGCCCGCGAAGTGGGCAAGCAGATGATCAAGCAGGGAGGCGGCCGCATCGTCAACATGGCCTCCCAGGCGGCACTGGTCGCACTCGACGGCCACCTCGCATACTGCGCCAGCAAAGCCGGCGTGCTTGGCATGACCCGCGTGCTGGCGATGGAGTGGGGTCCCCTCGGTATCGGCGTCAACGCCATCTCGCCAACGGTCGTCGAGACCAAGATGGGCGCCCAAGGGAGTTGGTCGGGCGAAGTCGGCGAGGCATTCAAGAAGAAGATTCCTACCGGCCGCTTCGCGCAGCCTGAAGAAATCGCGCTTGCTGCGCTCTATCTGACGAGTGGCGCTGCCGGCATGATCAATGGTGCAAACTTGGTCGTGGACGGTGGTTACACAGCAACGTGAGGAGGGCCGCGAAGCTTCGCCTCCAGCGATTGGGTTCCGGTGCGATGTGCGACCTGCACCAACTTGATCGTTGTCGACCCCGACGAGCCGACTCGGAACACGATGGCGACCAGTGCTCGGGGTGCGCGGATGAACGGCCTGTGGGCGGCTCCTCTATTCGCTGCGAGCAGTGGCTCGGTCCCGCGTGGGGGCCTGTCGGTGTCGGCCGTCGTCGGCGACAACGTCCAGATCGCCATCAACGGCCCGACCCACGTCTTCACCACCGATGGGCGGCGTCTGGGCAAGTAATCCCCTTGTTCTTCGACCCCTGCGACGACGATGCCGGCTCTCTCCCCCCGGACCGTTTGTTCCGTCGTAGGGGTCGATTTCTCTTTGGTTGGACGTCTCGGATGAGCGTCGGCCGGCGATGATGATGGATGGCCGGGTTGCCCTGGTGACCGGGGCGGCCGGCGACCTCGGTGAGGCAGCGGCGGTACGGCTGGCGGCCGACGGGGCCTCGGTTGCGGTGTGCGATCTCCCCGCCCGCACCGACGCGCTGGCCGCCGTCGTCGAGGCCTGCCGGTCGGCCAATCCCGCTGCCTCGGTGACGATGGCCACCTTCGACGTGACCGATCCCCGGTCGGTCGAGGAGGCTCTCGCTTTGGTGATCGACCAAATCGGGGTGCCGGACGCGGTCTACAACAACGCCGGCTACCAGGGCTTGTTCGCCAACACCGTCGACTACGACGTCGAGGACTTCCGCCGGGTTCAGGACATCAACGTGACCGGGGTCTTCGTGGTCCTCCGCGCCTGCGCCAACGCCCTGCTGGCGATCGGGCGCCCCGGCGCCATTGTCAACGCCGCCTCCATGGCGGCGCTCGGCGGGCCCCCGAACATGGTGGCCTATGCGGCATCGAAGGCCGCGGTGCTCGGCCTGACCAAGACCGCGGCCGCCGACCTGGCCCCCAATCGGATCCGGGTCAACGCCGTCAGCCCGGCGTTCATCGGCCCGGGGATGATGTGGGATCGCCAGGTCGAGCTACAGGCGGCGACTCCCAGCCAGTACTACGGCGACGACTTCGAGACGGTGGCAGCCCAGATGATCGACCAGGTCCCCCTCCGCCGCTATGGCACCGCCAACGAGGTGGCCTCGGTGGTGCGCTTCCTGCTGTCGGACGATGCCTCCTACCTCACCGGCGTCAACATCGAGATCGCCGGGGGTGCCTCGTAAACGAACCTCACGGGCGGTAGTCGGCGAACAGGCCCCCGTACCGGTGCTAGAGGAAGGGGTTCTCCCAGTCGGCGTGGCTTCGCTCGATATCGGCGGCGTTGCGAGTCACAAGGGTGAGCCCATGGGTGATGGCGGTAGCCGCCAGGAGCCCGTCGACCACCGGGAAGGGAACCCGAATCCCCATTGCAGCCCACCGGCGTACAACATCGAGTGTGACGGGGAGAATCCGGTCGGCAAACGATGTTTCGAGCGCATCCAACCACGGGTCCAGCTGGTCGGCTTCGGCCGGGTTGCGCCGTCGGATGCGAACGGCCCCCCTGCGGAGCTCGGCCACAACCAGGACCGACAGCCACAGGTCATCCCCGGCATGACGCTCGAACCATCGCGTCACCCCGCGGTTGGCGCGCGACCCCTTCCGGAGTTCGGAAATGACATTGGTATCGAGGAGGTAGCGTGTCACAGGTCCACCGGCCGGGGGTCGTCGTGGTGGCGGTCGAAGTCCTCGCCATGGCCGACGTCAGGGATCGAGGTCAGGTGTTGGGCGAGTCCGCGGCTCGGGGAAGCGGCCGACACGAGGGATTCCTTGCCCTGGAGAGCGGCCTGCAGGATCTGCCGATGTTCCTCCTCGGCCGAATGGCCCCGGGAGGCCGCTCGTTCGTCGAGCAACTCCACCAGACCGTCGTCGAGGTTGCGTACTGTCAGTTGGGCCATTGACTCAGTCTCCTGACCGTCGGGAAGCCACTGGATCGCAGTTGATGGTAGCTGGAAAGCACCGCTCGGCAAGACTCGACGTCGGCCGGTTCGACAAGCTGATGCTCGAACACGATCGTCGCCATGGCGCCCGAGGGAGCTTTGTGGAGATTGGCTACCGACCGGTAGCGTTGCGCAGGACCGAGTGTGGATGGTCCTGTTATAATCTGGCTTACGGCTACGGCGGTTGTTGTCGGCTGTGGGCCGTTCGTCATCTCAAGGGGAGAACATGAAACGAATAGGTACCGCGCTGTTCGGCGTAGGAGTAGTGGCCCTGGTGGCCGGGCTCGTGATGCAGTTCGCGATCGTCCCCGGTTTGCTTCAGTACCCCGACGATGTCGACCAGACACGCCAGTTCGAAGGGGTGCTCGGACGAATGCTGAACGCCGAGGCATTGGCCGCCGGTGACGCGGCCAACATCTTTCTCACCGATGTCCCGGTCACCATCGACCGCACGGTCAAGGTGCTCGAGGTCGACGGCGAAAAGGCACTCGTGGAGGACATCTCGGTGATGAACAGCCCGGTCGGCCCCGTTCTGGCCACCGAGAACATCTACACCATCGATCGCAAGACGATGGAACACATCGAGAACTTCACCGCCGACGAGCGAGTCATCGACCGTGAAGGTCTGGTGGTCGGCTTCCCCATCGGTACCGACGCTGAAGACTACGACGGTTGGAACGGCGACACCCAGGCCACGAACACCATCGCCTACGATCGCACCGAAACCCACGAAGGTTTGGAAACCAGGATCTTCCAGGCCACCTCGGGCCCGGACCCGATCACCAGCCCCGAGATGTTGGCCAACTTCCCGCCGGCGTTACCGAAGGCCACCATCGAAGCCTTGGTGCCGGCTCTGGGCCTGCCCGAGGCGGCGGCGGCCCAGTTCGCCGAGCTGCTGCCGGCCCTGCCCGATCCGGTGCCCCTGGCCTACACCTACGCCTACACCTCCGACTACTGGGTCGAGCCCGACACCGGGGTGCTCATCGACTTCGCCAAGGTCGAGACCCGGGCGGTGGCGATCGATCTCGGCGAGCAGCAGATCCCGGTTGCGGAGGTCATGCAACTGCAGTATCAGCTCACCGATGCCTCCATCCAGGATGCGGTGGCCGACGCCGAGGATGCCCAGGGCACGATCCGACTTCTCGGCACCATCGTCCCGCTGGCCTTGATCATCGGCGGCATCCTGGCCGCCATCATCGGTTTCGTCGTCATGCGCCGGGAGTCCGCCTCGTAGCCGGCGAAAGCCGACGGTACGTTATCGGCGACCGGCACCGTGTTGGTGGTGCCGATCGTGCCGGATCCGGCCGACGGTCAACTCGTTCCGGGGGCTTGGATTCTCGTCCAATCGACGGTGGCCGGGTCGAACAGCCAGATGTCCGGGGACAGATCGCCGGCGGACTTGGACGTCATCTCGCCGCCGTAGAGCACCACATTGCCGGTCGCCGGGTCATGAGCCATGCCGTACATGGCCAGCGCAGGCGGACTGGTTCGGACCTCCATCTCGGTCCAGGTGTTGGTGTTGTAGTCGTAGAACCATGTTTCCGCCGGGAGCACCCCTTCGTACTCCAGCATGCCGGAGAAGATCAAGGTCCTGTCGAGTTCCGGGATGTACGCCATGCCGTGGCGCTCGGGGTGTTGCTGAGGGCCTTGGCGGTTGGGCAGGGCCTCCCACGAATCGGTGTTGTAGTCGTAGGCCCACATCTGCACGTCGTTCTCGTCCGTTCCCGTGAAGCCGCCCCACAGCAACACCCGGTCGGACTCCGAGTCGTAGGCAGTGGCGTACATGGCTCGGGGGCTCGGACTCGACTCGGGCGCCATCAGCTCCCAGGTTGCGGTATCGGCGTCGTAGGCCCACGTGTCGGAGTACATGTGCCATGGTGAGCCTCCGGCGAAGAGGATGATCCGGTCGGATTCGGCGTCGTAGGTGAGGGGGGTGCCGAATCGGGGATTCTCCGGGGTGGTCTCGGGTTGGACCTCCGGCATCCGTCGGGTCCATGAGCCGGTGGTCAGGTCGTAGCTCCAGGTTTCGGCCGGTGACAGGTTGAACGCAACCAGCTCAGCGGAATCGGTGTCGATTCCGAAGTTGAATGCCGAGTCCGGTGTGCCGTCGGCCACATGGGTCCATTCGAGATCACGCGTGTCGAGCAGCCAGGCGTCTCGCATGTCCATCACCGGGCCCATTCTGCTGAGTCCTCCGATCATGATCATCTGACCGCTCACGGGATCGGACGACAACGTCGGATGGATTCGGTCCGCCGGCCACAACCGTGCCGGCGTCGTTGCCGGCTGGGAGTCCGAATCCACTGTTTGGGTTGCGGTGGTGGTCCCCACGCCGGGCTCCGGATTGTCGGCCCGGTCCTCGAGCGATGACGACTCCGTCGTGGCAGGGCCGGCGGCCGCAGTGGTCAAGTCATCGCCACCACCGCATGCGGCGATGACGAGTGCGAGGGCCAGTGACATTGGAAGCATCCGCATGTTCGTTCCCCGGCGAGTTGTCGGTCGGCTCGTTGAGTGAGTGCCCGGCACCACGTCCAAGCTGACAGCCAATCCAGGGAAGAAATGGGGATGAAATGGCACAGAAGAAATGGCAGGGAAGGAATCGTCGGGAAGAAATGGTAAGGCGACGCATCGTCGACGGTCAGGACACATGCAAGCCAGCCAACGGAAAGGTGCCGTGCCATGTCTCACTCCCGGGGTCAGAGCGACATCCTGCTCGTGTCCATCGCCGTCTTCATCCTGTTCGCCATGTCCAGCATCCTGGCCGACCCGGCCGGAGGTTCCGACCGGCCGGCCGGAGCCGGGCACACCGACACTGCCTATGTTGTCGCCGCCGAGTAGATGAAGCGGGAGAGGAGACCGTCCTCGATGGCGGCGCGAGCCAGGCGCTGGTTGCGGCGCCGCTCCTCGTACTCGGCATCATTGAACACCGCCCGCAACCCGGCCTCCTCCCGTCGGAACAGCTCGGCCCGCAGGCGTTGGGTTTCGGCGTACTCGGCGGTCACGTCGATGGCCTCGATCAAGCGGAACCGGGCCGAGGCCAGGAGGCTCGGGTAGCCGGTGCGAACCGCCACGCCCACCGGACCTGCTCTATGGGCCCGTCGTCGGTCCCGGGCCGACAGCCCCGGAGTCGGTTCGATCACGGTGAAAGCCATGGGCCCACCCGGCTTCAGTACCCGTCGGCATGCTCTCAACACGGAGAGCTTTCGGCGCACTCATCACAACATGTCGCTGTGGACAATGGCGTCGATCGAGCGGCCCCGCACCGGAAGGTCGGTCCCGTCGCCGACCACGGCCAGCGCCCTCTCGGCCATGTCATCCTCGATCGCCCGGCTTCGGGCCACCGTTGCCCCTTCGATTACCGGGTCGACGCCGATCACCCGGCACCCATTGTCTTTGGCCAGGTGCAGCCCGGGCCATCCGCATCCGGATCCGAGGTCGAGCAGCACGTCATCGACGTCGAGGTCGAGGAGCGCCCCCAGCCGGTTGCCCTGGTCGATCGTGGTGTAGCCGTTGGCCCCGTAGTCGGTTCCCAGTGTCTCCTGCTCGAGGGCCAGCACCAGGTCCTGGTGGGCCCGCTGGTAGCGGTGACCGTGGTGTTCCAGTTCGTGGCGGATCATCGATGGCTCCTTTGGCGCCGACGGTGTTCATCAGGTTCCCCGTCGCCCGAAATCTTGATTCTTCATAGATGTGCAGAAATCAGGTAGCACCGCCCTCGACGGGTGCATCGCCGGTCACCATGACGGGAAGCTCGCCGCCATCGGTGCCGCGCTGCTCGACGGCTGGAACCATGACCGAGACACTACAGCTCGATCTGCACGTCGTGCTGCCTCATGCCCGCGGTGCCAACGACCGGTGGGTGGCCGATGCCATTCCCCTCACGATCCTGGGGGTGGGCATCAGGCTCGCCGTCGTCGTTCACAAGGGGAGCACGCTGGTGGTGGTGACCAACACCCTGCGACTGCTCAACCAACTCCGGCGCTCGGTGCTCCGGCAAGAGCCGGACGGTCGGAGCAGCAACGGACCGAATGGGAGAGGCGTCAGCCCAGGGTGGTGCTGGCCTTGTCGGACCCGCCGGGGCCGGAGGCGACGAGGATGATGGTGTCACCGGGGGCGCCACAGAACGACGCGCGGCCCGAGGGTTTCCCGGTCTGGCCGGCGCCGTTGGGCAGCGACAACTGCACCGATGAGGTGTTCTCTGTGGCCCAGATGGCGTCGTAGACCCGCTGGGTCCGGTCGTTACACGGCAGCTGGTTGGCCGAGGCTCGGCTGGTGAACCGCAGTATGACCGGGGGATCCGGGGGTGGGGTGGTGGTGGTCGTCTCCCTGGTCGAGGTCGTGGTAGTGCTGGAGCCGGGGTCGGTTGTGGCGGTCGAGCCGGTGGGCTCGGGCCGAGTCGAGGTCGATATGGTGGTCGAGACCGTGGTCGACGTGGTTGTGGTGCGTCGGGTCGTGCCCGTGGTTTCCGTGGTCGACCCCGTGGTGGATCCGTTGTCGACCGTGGTGGTGGATCCGTCGGCCCTGGTCGTGGGGGTGGTTCCCGTGGTCGGATCCGAGCCGCTGCCCGACTCACTCGAGCCTCCGACCTCGGAGCCGTCTTCCGAGCCGCCGGTCGTTCCGCCGACCGCCGCGCCAGCATCGGCGCTGCCGTCAGCCGGCTCGTTGCCGCCGAGGGGAGCCTGCTCGGTTGTGCTCTCGGCCTGCCCGGCGGAATCGGGGTCGAGCTCTTCGGTTTCGCTGGAAATGGTCGGCCCGGCCACGATCTCCGATCCGTCGGCCGCCACCTCATCGCCACCGACCAGACCGAAGAGTCCGGCCTGCCACACCGCCAGCAGGACCAACCCCACCAGCACCGTGGCCGAGCCGACGATGGCCGTCTTGCCCAAGAACGCTTTGGACGGCAGCGCCGTGGAGGGCCTGGAAGTGGACGGCCCTGACCCCGAGGACCCGGCCGGGGATGAACCGGTCGGGGCGCCGGCGCCGGTCGACCCGCTGTCGTAGCCGGTGGCGGTGTCGGCCAGGACGGACTGGTTGGTGGTCTGAGGGGCCGACGACGGCGGCGGTTCGGACATCGAATTCCAGCCGTCAGCCTGTGGCGCTTCCGACGGCGGGCCGTCAGGGTGGTCGAGTGACCGGCCGCCTGCCGAGATGGAGGCCGGATCAACCGGCACTCCGGCGTTGTGAAGGGCGGCCGCGGCGTCGACCTTGAGCTGGAGGGGAACGCCGACCAGCGGAACCGAGGCGAACAGTTTGCTCGGATCGAGCAGTGCGGCTCGCCGTTCCGAACACTGATCACAGCTCTTCTGGTGTTTGGCCACCGCCTTCGAAACCGACCGGTCGAAGGCCACCTGGCCCGACACCGCGGCGGCCAGGCCGTCGCACAGCGGTCGCCCGTTTCGCCACAACACATAGGACCCGATGGCGTCGCCCAGTTTGTTCCGCATGCGGAACAGCTGCTGGTGGGCGGTGTTGGCTTCGACTCCCAGCTCCTCGGCGATCTCGGCCGGAGCCAGGCCGTGGCGGAGGTGGAGGTCGAGCAGGCTGGCATCCCGCTCGCCCAGTGCTGCTGCCGCCGCCCACACCAGCTCCTGGCGATCCCGGATGTCGACCACGGCGTCGGTCGACGGCGGGGTCTGGGCCCCGGTGGGATCGGTCCGGCCCTCGTGGAGGCGCCGGTCGCGCAGCCCGCTCACGATCTCGTCCCCTGTGGCCCGACTGCGGCGTTCCCGTTCCAGGCGGTTGAGGGCCCGGTTCCGGGTGATGCGCAGCAACCAGCCCCCGAACGCGTCGACGTCACGAAGCTGGTCGAGCCGCTGCCAGGCATTGAGCATGGCATCCTGGGCCACCTCGGCGGCGATATCGTCCTGGCGCACGATGTTGCGAGCCACGTTCCACGACCGGTCGAACCACCGGTCGAACAGCTGGCCGAAGGCCTCGGGCTCGGTGGAGCGGGCAGCCTGAACCAGCTCAGCATCGGTTCGCCCGTCGGGATTCACGCCGCCTTGTACCATCGGTGCCCTCACCACCCTTGTCCTCATACCGTACCTGACCGCTGTCGGCTGTGTCGTGGTACCGACGGTTGTCGGCCGCATTTCGTACATGCCGGTTGCCGGCGACCCGAGGCCGCCGGCAACCGATTCCCGCACCGAGCCCGTCCGCTGCGGTGTCGATCCTGGTGTCGAGTGTCGTTTCACTGCTCGTTTCACTGCTCGACTCACTGCTCGTCTCACTGCTCGACTCAACCACGGTCGCAGGACCGCTCAGACGATGTGGACCGGCGTGCCCAGGGGCAGGAAGTCGGCCATCCAGGTGACGACGTCGTTGGGGAGGCGGACGCAGCCGTGGCTGACGGCCTGGCCCAGCGATTCCGGGGTGTCGGTGCCGTGCATCCCGATCTGCCCGTTTCCGCCGGCGAACTCCGACAGCGTCTCGGAATAGCCGGACAGCCCCAGGGCGTACGGTCCGTAGGCTCCGTCGGGGATCATGGTCTCCAGCTTGTCGGTGACATAAAAGGTGCCCCGGGGGGTGGGGTTCTCATCGCTGCCGACGGCGACCGTCACCTGGGTCACCAGATCGTCGCCCGAGATCACGCTGAGGGTCCTCGTTTCCAGATTGATGTGGACCACCGGCTCGACCTCCTCGAGCTGGACGTCGGCCGCCGCCACCCAGCCGATGCGATGGTTGGGCCGCACCGGGAGGCGAACCCGAACCCAGTCACCCATGGTCTGCTCCACCAGCAGTACCCGGGTGGTGCCGTAGTCGGTGGCACCGGTCAGGGCGTCGATCACCGTTCCGTTGGGCACGTCGTAGACGGCGAGGCTGTCGACGGTGACCACGGCCCGGGTCGAGCTGTTGGTGTAGAGGTCGCTGGTGGCCGAGCTCGTGGTCGATGCGCCTGCCGCCGCGGCCCCGGCCTGGGCCGGTGTTGGTGCGGTGACCGCTTCGTTGGACACGAGCTGAGCCGTTTCGTCCTGGCCGGCCATCGGATTGCAGGCCGACAGCACCACTGCGATGGTCAGGCCGACAGCGGCGATGACGGTCCGGGTGACACGGGCGGTGGTGGTGGTGGTGCTGCTGCTGCCGTTGTTGTTGCTGCGGTTGTTTTCAGGTGCGGTGTTCATGACGGGCTCCTTGTGGTTCTTGATGTCGGGCTGGGGTGCGGGCGGGGACATGGTCGTGAGTGCGGGCTCGGTGCGGATGGACATCGTGGACCTCACCCCGTGAAGCTGGGGTTGCCGGGGACGGGCTCGTCGATGTCGGTGGGAACCGAGTTGCCCTCCGGCACCTCGCCCTCGGGGACCTCGGGATCATCGGTGGGGGTGTCGCCGGGATCATCGGTGGGGGTGTCGCCGGGATCATCGGTGGGGGTGTCGGTCGGGGTGTCGCCGGGGTCGTCCGTCGGGGTGTCGCCGGGTTGATCGTCGTCACCGGGGTTGTCGCCGGGGTCGTCGTCTCCCGGCTGATCGTCACCGGGGTCGTCGTCACCGGGATCGTCGTCGCCGGGCAACGGGGGCAGGAAGTCGTCGATGTCGGGCGGGCAGAGCCTGTCGATAATCAGGCACAGTTCGAAATCGGGGTTGAACGGAAACGGCCCGTCGTCATCGGCCGGCGGCACCGGCGGATCCTCGGGGATGGTCGGGTGGACCAGATCGAGCGAGCCCAGCAGCTCGGGATTGAACTGGGGCACCGGCACCGGCACCGGCTCCGGGACGGTCTCGACGGTGGGAATGTGGATCTCGAGCTCGGGCTGGTGGATGGGGGATTCGGCCGACACGGCCGGGGTCAGTCCGCCGATGACGGCGATGAAGGATGCCGTGGTGGCGGTGGCTGCGGTGAGGAGTTGCTTGCGCATGGGATCTTCCTTTTCTTGTCGTTCCGCCTTCGCTGTGAAGTGCGGGTTCGACGGTCCTGACCGGCGGTCCGGGAAGTCCTTACGCGTTTTGTGGAAAATCTCCAAGATTTCCTGTCGGACGCCG
>JAHEJM010000217.1 GCA_024638815.1 Acidimicrobiales bacterium
AGGGCCCCGACGGGCTCGACCCGGTCCAGGAAGGGTTCATGCAGTGCCACGGCCTGCAGTGCGGGTTCTGCACCCCGGGCATGATGCTGGTGGGTCGGGCCCTGCTGAACGCCAACCCCGATCCATCGGAGGAGGAGATCCGGGAGGCCATCTCCGGCAACCTGTGTCGGTGCACCGGCTATGAGAACATCGTCCGCTCCATCCGCTGGGCGGCGGCCAAGGAAAGCCAAAACGGCGCCAACAACGAGGAGGCCGGGCAATGACCACGGTCGAAGATCACACCGCCGGCGCAGCCAGCGAGGAAGAAATCGCCACCATCGGGTTCGGCCGGACGCTGCGCAAGGAGGACGTGCGCTTCGTTCGGGGCCGCGGTAACTACGTCGACGACGTACGCCTGCCCGGCATGTTGTACGGGGCGATACTACGTTCACCGGTCGCCCACGGCCGGATCGTCAACATCGACACCTCGGAAGCCGAGGACCATCCCAAGGTCCGCGCCGTCATCACCGGCGCGACCCTGGAGGGCCTGAACCTGGCCTGGGCTCCGTCGCTGTCCCATGACGTGATCGCCATCCTGGCCACCGACAAGGTCCGGTACCAGGGTCAGGAGGTGGCGTTCGTGGTGGCCGAGGACCACTACTCGGCCCGGGACGCCCTGGAGCTGATCGACGTCGAGTACGAAGAGCTTGAACCCGTTGTCGACGCCAGGCGCGCCCTCGACGAGGGCGCGCCCGTCATCCGCACCGACATCGAGGGCAAGGAGAACAACCACATCTTCGACTGGGAGTCGGGTGACGCCGCCGCCACCCAGGCCCAGTTCGACAAAGCCGACATCGTGGTCACCGAGAACATCCTCTACCCCCGGGTCCACCCCGCCCCGCTGGAGACCTGCGGATCGGTGGCCGACATGGATCCGGTTGAGGGCAAGCTCACCCTGTGGTGCACCACCCAGGCCCCCCACGCCCACCGCACCGTGTACGCCTTGGTGGCCGGGCTGCCCGAACATAAGATCCGGGTCATCAGCCCCGACATCGGCGGCGGCTTCGGCAACAAGGTCGGCATCTACCCCGGCTACGTGCTGTCGGTGGTGGGTTCGATCGTGACCGGCAAGCCGGTGAAATGGATGGAGAACCGGGAGGAGAATCTGATCTCCACCTCCTTCGCCCGCGACTACCACATGCACGGTGAGATCGCGGCCAGCGCCGACGGCACCATCCTCGGGGTGAAGGTCGACGTCCTGGCCGACCACGGGGCGTTCAACAACACGGCCCAGCCCACCAAGTTCCCGGCCGGGTTCTTCCACGTCTTCACCGGGTCCTACGACTACCCGGCGGCCCACTGCAAGGTGACCGGGGTCTACACCAACAAGGCGCCGGGCGGGGTGGCCTATGCCTGCTCGTTCCGGGTGACCGAGGCCGTGTACCTGATCGAGCGCATGATCAAACGGCTGTCCCAGGAGCTGGGGGTGGACGAGGCCGAGCTGCGAATGAAGAACTTCATCCAGCCCGACCAGTTCCCCTACCACTCCCCCACCGGCTGGGAGTACGACTCGGGCAACTACCCGGCGGCCATGGCCAAGGCTCTGGACATGGCCGGCTACGAGCAGCTGCGGGCCGAGCAGGCCGAGAACCGAGCCGCCTACGAGCGAGGTGAGACCACCAACCTGATGGGCATCGGCATCTCGTTCTTCACCGAGACGGTGGGGGCCGGGCCCCGCAAGCACATGGACATCCTGGGTCTGGGCATGGCCGACGGCTGCGAGGTCCGGGTCCATCCCACCGGCAAGGCCGTGGTCCGGCTCTCGGTCCAGACCCAGGGTCAAGGCCACGAGACCACATTCGCCCAGATCGTCTCCGAGGTGACCGGTATTCCCACCGCCGACATCGAGGTGGTGCACGGCGACACCGACAACACCCCGTTCGGGCTGGGCACCTACGGCTCCCGGTCGACCCCGGTGTCGGGGGCGGCCGCCGCCGTGGCCTCCCGCCGAGTGGTGGACAAGGCCAAGATCATCGCCGCCACCATGATGGAGGCCAACCCCGATGACATCGAGTTCGACCAGGGTACGTTCTCGGTCAAGGGCTCGCCCGACCGCTCGGTCACCATTCAGGACACGGCCATGGCCTCTCACGGTCCCATGGAGTTGCCGGAAGGTGTTGAGGGTCACCTCGACGCTCAGTGTGTCTACGACCCGCCCAACCTGACCTACCCGTTCGGGGCCTACATCTGTGTGGTCGACATCGACACCGGCACCGGCCATGTCAAGGTCCGGCGGTTCATCGCCGTCGACGACTGCGGTCCCCGGATCAACCCCATGATCGTGGAGGGCCAGGTCCACGGTGGCCTGGCCGACGGGGTGGGTATGGCCCTGATGGAGGTGATCGCCTTCGACGAGGGCGGCAACTGCCTGGGGGCGTCGTTCATGGACTATTTGCTGCCGACCTCGATGGAGTGTCCATCGTGGGAGTGCGGCGAGACGGTGACCCCGTCGCCCCATCATCCCCTCGGGGTGAAGGGTGTGGGTGAGTCGGCCACCGTCGGGTCGCCCCCGGCCGTGGTCAACGCCGTGGTCGACGCCCTGGAGCCGTTCGGGGTGAAGGACCTGGACATGCCGTGCACGCCGGCCCAGGTGTGGCGGGCCATTCAGGGCCGCAGCTTCCGTACCGACCTGGCCATCACCGACGACAGCTGAGAGCCGGCGCGAGCAATGGCGACCTCGATGATGGCCGGCAGAGGGCCCACCGGCGGGCGGGCTACCGAGTTACGGGGCCAGCGGGTGTCGTTTGTGTCGGCCACGGTGGTCCGGGCCGAACGGCCGACCTCGGCCAAGCCCGGTGACACCGCCATCGTGCTCGCCGACGGCACCATCGAGGGCTTTGTGGGCGGGGCCTGCGCCGAATCTTCGGTGCGGGCCCAGGCCTTGTTTTGTCTGGCCGACGGTGAGTCGGTGCTGTTGCGCATCGTGCCTGATGGGGTTGACGCCGAGTCCGGCGGCGACCCGTTGGGGGTGAGGACCGTGGCCAACCCCTGTCTGTCGGGTGGGACATTGGAGATCTTCCTGGAGCCGATGGTGCCCCCGGCGCTGGTGTACACCATCGGTTCCAGCCCCATCGCCCTGGCTCTGAGCCGGGGAGCCGGGTCGTTCGGCTTCGACCTGCGCCTGGTCGACGAGCTGCCCGATCCCCTGCCCTCGGACACCGCGGCCGTGGTGGTCGCCTCCCACGGTCGGGGCGAGGAGGCGGCGCTGGCCGCCGCCCTGTCGGCCGATGTGCCATATATCGGACTGGTGGCCAGCAGGCGACGGGGGGCGGCGGTGCTGGACACCCTGCAGTCGGCCCACGGGTTCTGCGGCGGCCACACCGGCCGCATCCACACTCCGGCCGGGCTCGATCTGGGGGCGGAAACGCCGGAAGAGGTGGCCATCTCCATCCTGGCCCAGATCGTGGCCGAACGGCCCCGG
>JAHEJM010000117.1:0-7342 GCA_024638815.1 Acidimicrobiales bacterium
GGTGGAACCGGCCGTCGATGGACCCGTCGGTCTTTGGTGTTCCAGGTGCACGAGGTCTTCTTGACCTGTTCTTGCACCTCGTCAGTATCGGTGTGGTTGATCAACCAGACAGTGAGCCGGTTGGTGAACTCCAAAAGTCGTGGTCCCGAGCGGCCGTCACCACCTTGTCCTGTGAGGCGACGACCAGTGCCGCGAAATGAGCCGCCGCCGAGTACACGGCATCGTCAACGGCCAGGGTCGGGTGTACTTCCGACCGTTGGGCGATCGGTGCGTCGGCGGCGAGTAGACGACACCCCCAGCTTCGGAACTGACGTCACCGTGGTGGACGCCCCTGCCCGGTCATGGACCCGGTTTGTCATCAACCATCACCCGTTTCGAGGTGGGTAGGGACAATACTTGTCGCTGTTGACACCGCTGAAATCTGGGGGGATTTGCGGGCAACACCATTCACTGCCAGGAGGCGACACGACATGTTTGCAGAATTCAGAGAGTTTCTTCAGAAGTACAATGTGCTTCCGATTGCCATCGGGCTGGTTCTGGCCCTGGCTTTTGCACCGCTGGTGACCTCGGTGGTCAATTTGGTGCTGTCGATCATCGGCCGGGTGCTGGGCATGGACCCCGATCCCGACACCGGAGCCTACACCTTCTCCAATTGGGATCCGGGCGGCTTCCCGGTCGGTGACGTGATCAACGCTCTCATCACCTTCGTCCTCATGGCCTGGGTGGTGTTCATGATCATCAAGGCGCTGAAGCGGGCCGGAACGGACACCGATGCCGCACCGACGCCGGAGGCGACCCTGCTGACCGAGATTCGCGATCTGCTCCAACAGCAGAGTCGGGCCTGAGCCCAACCGCTCCATCAACACGAGCGGTCACCAAACGAGAACAACGACAGCGGGGTGAGGTCCGGGCCTCCCCCGCTTGTCGGCGTCAGGGCGTCCAGACAGCGAAGTCGGGGGCGACAACGCGCTAGAGCGAGACTGCGGTGCCTTCGTCGTAGCCCAGCAGTTCCTCCCCGACGTGGCGGACCTCGGATACCCCGTCAACTCGCTGGGTGAGTATTCGCTCCAGGCCCTGTTTGAGCGTTTGGCTGGAGGCCGGGCAGGTGATGCATGCCCCGACCAGCTCGACCGAAACGACGCCGGTTTCCTCATCGACCTCGCGGAGGAAGATGTCTCCGTTGTCGGCCTGGATGGCGGGCCGAATCACCTTGATGACCTGCTCGACGGCGGCGTACAACCGGGCGTCGTCGGCCGACGGACCGGTGGTCATGTCGTCGGTCAGCTCATCGGCATCGGTCTTCGCTATCGGTGACGTATCGGGCACGGTGACTCCTTCGATCGACTGATCGATCGGTGTGGGCGATCGCGTGATGTCCGTACTATCAGGGTACCGGCTGGGGGCCGACCCGATTACGCTGGATGTCGGTGTCTCTCCCGCAGTCAACATCCACCGTGGCCGGCTTGTTCCTTCCCCTGGCACACCAGGGCGGCTGGGATGAAGTGCTCCTGGTGGTGGCTCCGCTCGCCTTGATCGGTCTGCTTCTGTACGTGGCCAATCGCCGAGTCAACGCCAAGCTGCAGCAGGCCGGGGAGACGGACACCACCGATCCCACCTCCGAAAGCGAAGACTCTCCGGCGTGACGGTTGTGGAGCGGACCCGCCAGGCGTCCGCGGCGGAAGTGAAGGCGCTGCGACAGCCTCGCCATGATCTGGTTCACGAATCGGAACCGGTCGTCGACGACGACGGGCGCTGGACCTGGTCGATGACCAGCGGCCCCTTCGACCACTACACCCGCTCATTGGAGGTGGCGTCTGAGGGTGGCGATCGGCTCCGCACCGTGGAACGCACCGAATTCAGCTTCGCCGTGCCCCTGTGGTGGCCCTATCTTCTGCCCCTGTTGAAGCGGGCCATTGCCGACACCGACCGTCGACCCCGACGCCGTTGGTGGTGGCCCCGGGAGGTGGTGACGGCCGAGACCGCCCGTCTGGTCGGCACCATCGGCACCATCGGGACCATGGCCGGGTACATGGGAGTGCTGATCGGCCAGACCATCACCTTTGCCGCCGAGGACTTCGGGGTCGGCGACGACGTCCAGGCCAACACCCTGGCCGCGGCCCGAATCGGGGTGCTGCTGTCCTTCGTCTTCCTCCGCCGGGCCGACCGGACCGGCCGCCGACCCCTGATCATCCGATTCGCCGCCGCCGCCATCGCGCTCACCGTGGCCACCGCAGCGGCGCCAAACCTCTACCTCTTCGGGGCCACCCAGACCCTGGCCCGGGGCCTGACCACCGGACTGCTGACCCTGGTCACACTGGCCTGCACCGAGGAGGTGCCGGCATCGTCCCGGGCTCTCAGCATCAGCTTCGCCACTCTGACCACCGGTTTCGGGGCGGCGGTGGTGGTCTGGGTCCTTCCCCTGGCCGATCTGGTGGACGGCGGCTGGCGGCTCATCTATTTGTTGCCGATACTGTTCGTGCCTCTGCTGTGGTGGCTGTCCAAGGCCATGCCCGAGACCCGACGGTTCGTGGCCGCCGATGCCACCGAGGCGCCGGCGATGGTCAACTGGCGACGCTTCGCCCTGGTGGGGCTGGCCGCCTTCGTCAGCTCGCTCTTCCTGTCGCCGGCGTCCCAGCTCCGTAACGAGTTCCTACGGGATGATCTGGGTTATTCGGCCGCCGGCGTCAGTGCCTTCCAACTGCTGATCTCGTTGCCGGCCACGGCCGCCGTGCCCATCGGCGGGATCCTGGCCGACCGGCTGGGCCGACGATGGGTGGGGTCCGTGGCCCTGGCCGTGGCCGCCTCGGCTCTCGCCCTGTCCTACCAGCTGTCAGGCCCCGGGCTGTGGCTGGCTGCCATGGTCGGCATGTCGTTGTCGGCGGCCGCCGTACCGGCCCTGAGGGGCTATCAGACCGAGCTGTTTCCGACCCGGGCCCGGGGAAGGGTCGGGGGCATGCTCGATGTACTGGCGGTGTCGGGAAGCGCTCTCGGCCTGATCGTGGTGGGCGTACTGTCGGTGCGCTGGGATGATCTGGGATCGGCCATCGGAGTCATGGTGTTCGGTCCGTTGCTCGTGGCTGTGCTGATCGTGCTGTTCTTCCCCGAGACGGCGCATCGGGAACTGGAGGAGTTCAATCCTGGCGATCCCCGTCTCGACACGGCGACGAACACCGCCACCTCGACACACCGTTGAATCCTGTCGCCCCGGGGGTACTCGGCGGGCGGCGTCGCTGTGTAGTGTGAAGCCATGAGCGGCATTGCAGTATTCGACATGAACGAGACCACCCTGGACCTCGGTCCGGTGCGGGACGTGATCGATCGCACGCTCGGTCATCCCGGGGCCGCCGGCATGTGGTTCGGCCGGCTCCTCCAGCTGTCGATGGCCGTGTCGGCAACCGGCCGCTATGAGAGCTTCACCGACCTCGCTCGAGCGGCACTGGACTCGGTGTCGGACTCGGTGAGAGGCCGGTCCGCTGTCACCGATCCGGAATGGAATGAGGTCCGCCAGGCCATCCTCACCCTGCCGCCCCACCGCGATGTCGCCCCTGGTCTGGATGCCCTCCGGGCCGGAGGGTGGCGCCTGTTCGCCCTCACCAACAGCGCCCAGGCTGCGGTCGATGCCCAGTTGGCCAACGCCGGAATCGCCGACCGGTTCGAGGCGATCGTGTCGGTCGAGGCGGTGCAGGTGTTCAAGCCGACGCCCCGGCCCTACCGGCACATCGCCTCTGTGGCCGCTGCCGATCCGAGCGACCTGTGGATGGTGGCGAGCCATGACTGGGATCTGGCCGGAGCCAAGGCCGTCGGCATGCGGACCGCCTTCGTGGAGCGCCCCGGTACCCGCTTCAACCCGATTTTCCCACCGGCCGATCTGGTCGTTGGTGACTTCGTCGAGCTGGCCGAGCGGCTGTTGGAGTCCTGACATCCCCGCCCCGGCGCCGGCCCGTCCGACCCGAGTCCGCAGCGTCGGGTTTACAGACCGGCCAACAGGATACGGCGAGCCTCGCTCAGTTCGGCGATCCTGGCCGCCGCCCCATCGTCGATCGCTCCATGATCGGGATGCGCCGCACGCAAGAGCGACCGAAACCTGCGCTGGACGATTCGTTTGGACGGGGCCTGGTCACCTTCGATCTCCAACACCTCGAGTGCCCAGCCCACGGGATCGTTCCAGGCCCGGAGATCACCGATACCGGCACTGATGGCGACCCCGCCCATGACCATGGAGATGAAGGATGCATCGACCGGACGGGACCAGACGAGGGCGTTTCGGAAGGCATCGAACACCGGCGTGCGGGCCGGCTCGGGCAGGGTACCGGCGGCATAGACGGCACCGAGGGCGAGCTGCACCGGCCGGGCGTTGTCATCATCGAAGTCGAAGGCCAGGGAACGACCGTCCGAAACCAGTTGCTGGCGGCTCACCGTCAACCCCACCCGGTCGGTCTGAAACCGATGGCGGACCGTGGGCTGCACCACCCGTCGGCCACGGGCCAGGGTGTCCATGACCCTGACAAGGTCCTCCCGGAGTTCCGGTTCGATGGCGGGGGCGGTGTGGGCCAGTATTCCGGCCAGCAACACACCGCCGGCCCCCGGGGGAGGGTCACACGGCAGATTGCGGTTGCCCAGCGCAATCCGTCTCGTGGGGGCGATCGGCCGGGAGTGGCAGATCTCGAGTTCGGCGATGCTGATCGTGGCCAGGCGGGAGCCGGAGCCGCCGTTCGGACTGTCGGTCACTGACTCCACGGTAGCGTCTACGAACCTTGGCCGAGAATGGATGCCGCCGCTCGCCCACTAGTATCGGTCCCGATGAATGTCACAAACCCCTCCGGTCCCACAAACCCGGACAGCAACGGGCCCACCTTCGACATCGATCGGCTTCGGGTGAAACCGGGCCGGCCGGTTCGTCTGGCCGACCACGACACCCGGGCCACGCCGGGGTGGGATCCCAAGAACAAGGACGGGGGCAAGGAGCGTCTCAAGCAGCAGAACAAGATCACCGAGGAGCTCCAGGAACTGCTGTGGGCCAACGGCCGGGAACGCATCCTCGTGGTGCTCCAGGCTATGGACGCCGGCGGCAAGGACGGAACCATTCGCCACGTGTTCGAGGGGGTGAATCCCACCGGCGTCAAGGTTGTCTCGTTCAAGAAGCCGTCCGAAAAGGAACTGGCTCACGACTACCTGTGGCGGATCCACAAACATGTTCCGGGCGACGGTGAGCTGGTGATCTTCAATCGCAGCCATTACGAGGATGTGCTGGTGGTCCGGGTCGAGAACCTGGTGCCACCGGCGCGATGGCGCAAGCGCTACGACCACATCATCGACTTCGAGCAGATGCTGGCCGACGAGGGCACCACCATCATCAAGCTGTTGCTCCACATCTCCAAGGAGGAACAACGGCAGCGGCTCCAGGACCGCCTGGACGAGCCGGACAAGAACTGGAAGTTCGATCCCGGCGACCTGGTTCCCCGATCGAAGTGGGACCAGTATCAGGAGGCGTTCGAGGAGCTGCTGTCACGGACCAGCACCGAGGACGCCCCGTGGTACATCATCCCCGCCGACCGCAAGTGGTATCGCAATATCGCGGCGTCGGAGATCTTGATCCAAACCCTTCAGGGTTTGAACATGACCTATCCGGCACCGGCCGCCGGTATCGAAGGCATCGAGATCCCGGAGTAGACCAGCCGGGGCGACGATCTACAGGCCCCGGGATTTCCGAAGTTTGCGGGCCCGCGCTTCGAGATCTTCCAGCTTGCTGCGGCGATGGACGGCCTCGACCAGCCGTACCGTACCGGACCGGCCCCGCATCACCAGCGATTGGGTCGTGACCACGTCGTGGCCGAAGTTCACGCCCCTCAGCAGTGCCCCCGAGGTGATACCGGTGGCGGCGAAGAAGCAGTTGTTGGTGGAGATCAGGTCGTCGAGACCGATGATCTTCTCCACGTCGTATCCCTGTTCTTCGGCCAGCTCTCTCTCGGCATCGTCCCGGGGCCAAAGCCGGCCCTGCATATCACCACCCATGGCCTTGAGGGCGGCGGCGGTGATGACCCCTTCCGGAGTACCCCCGACACCAAGCAGGATGTCGACCCCCGATTCGGGACGGGCAGTGGCGATGGCACCGGCCACATCGCCGTCCTGAATCAGGCTGATCCGGGATCCCACGGCCCGGATCTCCTCGATGATGCCGGCATGGCGGGGTCGGTTGAGGATGATGCAGTTGAGATCGGTCACGTGCTTGCCCATGGCCTTGGAGAGAGCCCTGAGGTTCTTCTCCACCGGCAAGCGGATATCGACGATCCCGGCGCCCTCGGGCCCGACTGCGATCTTCTCCATGTACACAACCGGGCCCGGGTTGAACATAGTGCCGCGTTCGGCGGCGGCGATGACGGCGATGGCCCCGGCCTGGCCGGTGGCGGTCAGTGTGGTGCCGTCGACCGGATCAACGGCGATATCGGCGTGCGGAGGCTGACCGTTGCCGATGCGCTCCCCGTTGTAGAGCATGGGAGCCTCATCCTTCTCCCCCTCGCCGATGATGACCGTGCCGTCCATCTGGACCCCGTCCATCGTGGCCCGCATGGCATCGACCGCAGACTGGTCGGCACCGTGCTTGTCACCCCGGCCCATCCAGCGGGCTGCGGCCATGGCCGCAGCCTCGGTGGTACGGACCAGTTCCAGGGCCAGATCACGTTCCGGGGACACCCATTCCGAAGACATGGCCATACCGTACCCGGTCCGAACCGGCTGCGACGAGTGGGGCGGCTGTCAGTGGGTGGCGGTGTCGACTCCCTCGCCGGCCGCAGCCAGGCGAACCTCGGCCCACTGAAGTGCCATACGGACTTCGGGATCGTTCGGGTCGGCCTGTTCGGCCGCCTGCGCCGCCGTCAGATCGGATCGGGCGGCGGCGACGTCGATGTCGGTGGCGGGAATGGCGTAGTCCGACAACACCGTCACCCTGGGACCGGCCACCGAGACGAACCCACCTCGCACTGCGAACCGAGCCACCGACCCCGATGCCTCGGTGACCCTCACCTCGCACGGCACCAGCGAGCCGATGAACGGTTCGTGGCCGGTGAGGAACGCGATTTCGCCCCCGCCCCGGGTGCGGGCCACCACCTGGTCGCCCTCACCGGAATAGAGCACATCCTCAGGAGATACGAACTCGATTTGCATCGTCATTTGGACAACGTCCTAACCCATACAGTTCGGTCACAGCCGGCGAGTTTCGCCTCGAGGCGAACACTCGGTAAGCAGCGCTTCCAGCGCTGCGGCACGGTCATTTGGATAACGTCCTAACCCATACAGTTCGGTCACAGCCGGCGAGTTTCGCCTCGAGGCGAACACTCGGTAAGCA
>JAHEJM010000117.1:7442-12849 GCA_024638815.1 Acidimicrobiales bacterium
AGGCGAACACTCGGTAAGCAGCGCTTCCAGCGCTGCGGCACGGTCATTTGGATAACGTCCTAACCCATACAGTTCGGTCACAGCCGGCGAGTTTCGCCTCGAGGCGAACACTCGGTAAGCAGCGCTTCCAGCGCTGCGGCACTAGCCCGCGTCCTTGCGCAGGCGCTCTGCCTTCTCCCTGACCTGGTCGGCACCGCCGACGTTCAGGAAGGCCTGCTCCGGCATGTCGTCCAGCTCGCCGGTGACCAATTGCTCGAACGAGTCGATGGTGTCCTCCACCGTGGTGAAGATGCCGGACAAACCGGTGAACACCTCGGCCACGAACATGGGCTGGGCCAGGAACCTCTGGACCTTGCGAGCCCGATCCACCGTGATGCGGTCCTCCTCCGACAACTCGTCCAGACCGAGAATGGCGATGATGTCCTGCAGTTCCTTGTAGCGCTGGAGGATCTCCTGCACCTGGCGGGCCACCTGGTAGTGACGATCACCGACGACCTCGGGGGCGAGAATGGTCGACGTCGACGCCAGCGGATCAACCGCCGGGTAGATACCGAGGGCGGCGATGTCACGACTCAGCTCGGTGGTGGCATCCAGGTGGGCGAAGGTGGTGAACGGTGCCGGGTCGGTGTAGTCGTCGGCCGGCACATACACGGCCTGCATCGAGGTGATGGACTTCCCACCCGTCGAGGTGATGCGCTCCTGCAGCACACCCATCTCGTCGGCCAGGGTGGGCTGATAGCCCACGGCCGAGGGCATCCGGCCGAGCAGGGTCGATACCTCGGAACCGGCCTGCACGAACCGGAAGATGTTGTCGACGAACAGCAGCACGTCCTGGCCCTGCACATCGCGGAAGTACTCGGCCATGGTCAGCGCCGACAAGGCGACCCGGAGGCGAACACCGGGCGGCTCGTCCATCTGGCCGAACACCAGGGCCGCCTTGGACAGCACCGACGGGGCGTCGGGGTCGCCACCCATCTTGGCCTCGCCCATCTCGATGAAGAGATCAGTACCCTCACGGGTGCGCTCACCCACCCCGGCGAACACCGACACACCACCATGGTTGGAGGCCACACGGGTGATCATCTCCTGGATGAGCACGGTCTTTCCCACCCCGGCGCCGCCGAACAGCCCGATCTTGCCGCCCTGGAGGTAGGGGGTCAGGAGATCGATCACCTTGATGCCGGTCTCCAGTACCTGCTTGGTCGGCTCCAGGGAGTCGAACGACGGGGACGGGCGATGGATCTCCCACCGCTCGTCGATGTCGAGTTGGTCGGCCGGGACATCGAGAGGCTCACCGATGACGTTCCACACATGGCCCAGGGTGACATTTCCGACCGGGACGGTGATACCGCGGCCCAGGTTGCGCACCGCCTGACCCCGACGCAGACCGTCGGTGGGCTTCATGGCCACCGCCCGGACCCGGCCCCGGCCCAGCTGCTGAGCCACCTCGGCCGTCACCGTGACGGTCTGTCGATCGACCTCGACGTCGAATTCGATGGCGTGGTTGATCTCGGGCAGATGCCCGGAGGGAAACTGGACGTCGACCACGGGACCGGCGATGGCGACGATCCGGCCTTCTTTGAGCTGTGGTTCAGTGGCAGTCATGATTCGTGATATTCCTTGTCGCTGAGAGGCTTAGAGTTAGGGGTGAGTACGGTTCCGGGTGTCGGGCCGGAGGCCCGGATGGAGGCGACGTCGTCACCCCGTCATGTTGCCGACCAGCCGGTGGCCAGCAACATCTCTTCCAAGTTCGGTTCTTCTGAGGATCCGGAGTCGGCACCGAGCGCCTCGGCGCCACCGACGATCTCCATGATCTCCGTGGTGATGGCTTCCTGTCGAGCCCGGTTCATGGCACGGGACAGCTTCACGATGAGTTCCTCGGCATTGTCGGTGGCTGCTTTCATGGCCCGCTGCCGGTTGGCGTGCTCGGACGCGGCGGCATCGAGCAGAGCGGTGAACAGACGGGCTTCGACATAGCGGGGCAGCAGGTCCTGGAGCACACCTTCGGCCGACGGCTCGAAGCTGAACCCGGCAAGGGCGGCGGCATCGCCGCTGCCGGACACGACACTGATCGGTTCCAGCGGTAGGAATCGGCGGACCACGGCCCGCTGGGTCCCCAGACTGACGAATTCGGTGTAGATCAGCTCGACTTGATCGACGTCTCCGGAGTCGAACAACTCCCGAACCCGGTGGGCGATGGCCACGGCGTCGTCGAAGGTGGGGTTGTCGGTGAAGCCGGCGTAGTCGGAATCGATGCGATAGTTGCGGAAGGCGAAGTAGTCGTGGACCTTTCGGCCCACGGCCAGGATTCGATAGTCACCGCCTTCGGCTCGCAGCGCCTGGATCTCCCGCTCGGCCGTTCGCAACACCTGGGCGTTGTAGGGACCGGCCAGACCACGATCGCCGGCACAGATCACAAAGGCCACCGTCTCCACTTTTTCGACCTGGCGCAGCAGTGGGTGATCGACCTCGGCTCCGCCGGCGGCCAGGTTCTCGATGACGCTGGTCAGCTGCTCGGAGTAGGGTCGAGCGGCCTTCGCCCGCTGCTGGGCCCGGGCCACCCGCGTGGCGGCAATGAGCTCCATGGCCCTGGTGATCTTCTTGGTGTTCTTGACGCTGCCTATGCGCCGTCTCAGTACTCTCTCTGCGCCACCAGGCATTATTGCACCTCAAATCTTTCTGCCGGCGATGTTTCGGCCACCGGCCGAAACTCGAGTTGAGCGGCCCCGCCGCTCATACCTGCGCCACCAGGCATTATTGCACCTCAAATCTTTCTGCCGGCGATGTTTCGGCCACCGGCCCAAACTCGAGTTGAGCGGCGAAGTCGCTCATACCTAGTCTCCATCGACCCGGGAAACGTCCTCCTCGGGGAGGGTGTAGGGGGTGTCGACGACCGTGGTGGTCGCCTCACCTTGTTCTGTCGGATCGGGCTCGTGGCCCGGATCGTGCCTGTGGGCTCCGATGAAGTCGTCGGTAAAGGCACCGATGGCGGCTTCCATGGCCTCTTCGTCGGGAATGGCTCCGTCACGTCGAATGGCTGCAAGTACGTCGGGGTGACGGGCATGGAACCAGTCGACCAGTTCCTGCTCGTAGCGCTGGACGTCGGAAAGGTCCACCCCGTCGAGGTAGCCCCGGGTTCCGGCATACAGGGTCACGACCTGCTCCTCGACCGAAATGGGGGCGTTGATGCCCTGCTTGAGCAGCTCGGTCAATCGGTAGCCACGGTCGAGCTGGGCCTGGGACACGGCATCGAGATCGGAGCCGAACGCAGCGAAGGCAGCCAGATCCCGGAACTGCTGGAGGTCGGACTTGAGCGTACCGACGGCGGCCTTCATGGCCTTGATCTGGGCTGCCGAACCCACCCGGGACACCGAGATGCCGACGTCCACCGCCGGGCGGATACCGGACTTGAACATGTCGTCCTGGAGGAAGATCTGGCCGTCGGTGATGGAGATGACGTTGGTCGGAATGTAGGCCGACACGTCGCCGGCCTTGGTCTCGATCACTGGCAGGGCCGTCAGCGAACCGGCGCCCAGCTCGTCGCTGAGCTTGGCCGCGCGCTCCAGCAGCCGGCTGTGGAGATAGAAGACGTCACCTGGGTAGGCCTCGCGCCCGGGGGGACGACGCAACAGCAGCGACACCTGGCGGTAGGCCTCGGCCTGCTTGGACAGGTCGTCGTAGATGATGAGGGCGTGGTCGCCGCTCTCCATCCAGTGCTGGCCGATGGCGCATCCGGCATAGGGGGCCAGGAACTTGAACGGCGCCGGGTCTGACGCCGGAGCCACCACGACCACGGTGTAGTCCATGGCGCCATACTCGGCAAGCACGGCCACGGTCTGGGCCACGGTGGACGCCTTCTGACCGACCGCGACATAGATGCACTTCACACCCAGGCCCTTCTGGGCCAGGATCGTGTCGATGGCGACCGTGGTTTTGCCCGTCTTCCGGTCGCCGATGATGAGCTCACGCTGGCCACGACCGATGGGGATCAGCGAGTCGACGGCCTTGATACCGGTCTGCAGCGGCTCATGCACCGGCTGACGACCGATGATGCCGGGAGCCTGGATCTCCATACGGCGGGGCTGGACATTGCTCAGCGGACCCTTGCCGTCGATCGGCTCACCCAGCATGTTGACGACCCGGCCGATGACACCGTCGCCGACGGGGACCTGCAGGATGTCACCCGTGGCCTCGACGGCCTGGCCCTCCTCGATCGAGTCGACCTCACCCAGAACCACAGCACCGATCGTGCCCTCGTCGAGGTTCAGGGCCAGCCCGATGGTTCCATCTTCGAACCGGAGCATCTCGTTGACGGCGGCATTGGGCAGGCCGCTGACACGAGCGATACCGTCCCCGACTTCGGCCACCCGGCCGACGGTCACGCTGCGGACGTCGGACTCGAGTGAGTCGAGGTTTCGTTTCAGGGTGCTGGTGATCTCGCTGGGATCAAAGGACAGTGCCATCAGGTTCTCTCTTCTCAGGCTGTCTTCTCAGGCTGGATTGCAGTCGGTCAGACGGATGGTGCGACGGTGGTGCGGGTACGTTGGCGCCCTGACTGTCACGGGCACCGGCGATCACAGGGCGTCTCGCAGCTTGTTCAGGCGGGTTCGAACGGTGCCGTCGATGACGGTGTCGCCGATGGTGGTGACGGCACCGCCGACGACCTCGGGATCGACGATGTTCTCAAGCTCAACAGCCGATCCGGTCGACGTGCTCAGGGCGTGGGCCAACCGGGACTTCTGGTCGTCGGTCAGGGGTACGGCGGTGCGGACAGTGGCCACCCTCTTCCCGTCGGCCGAAGCCGCAGCAGCGCGGAAATCTGCGACGATGGAGGCAAACGCCCCGCCTCGACCGGCGGTGACCACCATGCCCACCAAAGCCCGCACGGTATCGGTTGCCTTGCCGCTCAGCAGATCATCGAGGATCTGCAGCCGGCTGGCCACCGGCAGCAGATTGTTGCCCAGGGTCGTGCGCAACTCGTCATTGTCCTCGAAGGCCCGAGCGATGTCGCCCAACTGGTCGCGGGTGGTCTCGACATTGCCTTCGGCTCGGGCAACGGCCAACAGGGCCTGGGCGTAGCCGGAAGCGAGATTGGCATTGTGATCGACACTCATGACATTCCGCTCACTTGGTTGATGTACGACTCGATCAGGTCACGCTGGGCCGAACCGTCGAGGCCGGTGCGGACGATGTCCTCGGTGGCCCGGCGGGCGGCCTCGGACACCTCGGCGCTCAGGTCGGCCTGGGCTTGGCGACGACGGCTGGCTACGTCGGCCTTGCCCCGCTCCCGAATGGCGTCGGCTTCGGCCTCGGCCCGAGTGATCAGGTCGGCCTTCAGCTTGGCTGCGGTGTCGATGGCCTCGGCCCGGATGCGAGCCTCCTCCTCGGCCACGTCGGGCAGATCCGA
>JAHEJM010000118.1 GCA_024638815.1 Acidimicrobiales bacterium
AGCTTGGCCGGCCCGGAGACTGGCTGAGCGGTCGACAACGGGTCGACGTCTGGTCGGAAGTCCGCAAATCCCGGTCCGATCCTCTGGACGTCGCCCGCAGAGTGTCGCTGTCTCCGTTCGCCGTCGATGGCGAGCATTGCGCCTCGGGAACGCTGGACGAGACGATGGTTGAGGTTGTTCATCGGGTGGCCTCCGATCCCGGCCGCCTCACCCGAAGCTGGGCCGAAGAGCAAATCGCCGGTATCGGCGAGGAGACCTACACCGAACTGGTCGGCGTCACCGCATTGGCCACGGCGCTCGACACCGCTGATCTGGCCCTCGGCCGACCCCGGACGGCCCTGCCCGAACCCCAGTCTGGTGAGCCGTCGCGTATTCGACCTGACGGGGTGGGCGACGTTGGTGCCTGGGTGTCGCAGGAGCTCGAGAAGGCCCGGGCCAACGTCAGTCGAACGCTGTCCTTGGTCCCGGAAACCCTCAGCACATGGCACATGCTGGTCAATGATCTCTACTCCCGCGGCAACGAGTTCTTCGACCTTGCCTGGGACCGGGCTTTGAGTCGCCCCCAAGTCGAATTGCTGGCGGCGCGGACGACGGTTCTATCCGAGTGCTTCTATTGAACGTCGTCGCATGCCACGCTGCTTCGTGCAAGCAGTGATGTCGTCGGACACGAAGTGGATCTTGATCGAGCCCTTGACCGGGGTTGGATCAGCGATGTCGGCATCCCGGCTTCGGCCGAGCTTCTGGGATACGTCGAGGCGGTCATGGCAGTGACCGACCGGATCGACGAGCAGGCACCCACCATTCCTTCACCGGAGGTGCTCGCCGCCAAACGGGCACTGGAGTCGTCGGTTGGAACCGAGGGCCTTTGGGAGGCCGCAGCCACCGTGGCTGCCTTCACCGGACTGGTTCGGGTCGCCGATGGCACCGGGATCCAACTCGACGACGGTGTCCTCGGGGCTTCGGTCGACATCCGAGCCCGGAGCGGAATCGACGGATTCGCCGGAGCGGCCAATAGCGCATCGGCCCTTCCCCGCTCCGTCGAGTTCTCCAACGTGCACGATCTGTTCGCCTGAACGCGGCCCGTACCGATGGTCGACGGACCGGATGGCGCTCCACGATTCAGCCGGCGGAGCCGAGGTAGGCGGCCTGCACCATCTCGTTGGCCTGGATCTCGGCCGGGTCGCCGTCGGCGATGATGGCGCCCTGGTCCAAACAGTAGATGCGGTCGCAGATGCCGGTGATGAAGGCGAGGTCGTGGTCGATGACCAGCACCCCGGCCCTGATGAGGTCGGCCACTCGCCGGACCCGCTCCACCATGGTCAGCGACTCGGCGTCGCTCATCCCGCTGGTGGGTTCGTCGAGCAGGATGAACCGGGGGCCGGTGGCGGCGGCCCGGGCCAGTTCCAGACGGCGGGAGTTTCCGTAGTCGAGCTCGGCGGCCCGACGGTGGCGGAACGCCTCCAGCTCGGTTTCCCGCAGTAGCGTGTCGATCGAGGGCATGCGCTCGAGTCTGGACATGGCGCCACCTCCGGCGTGGCGGCCGTCAGATCTCAGGTGAGCCAGGGCCATCAGTCGGGCCGCCTCCACGTTCTCCTCCACAGTCAGATCGGAGAAAAGGCGCAGGTTCTGGAAGGTCCGGACCAGCCCGGTTCGGGCGATGACATAGGACGGGGCCGAGGTCAGATCGACCGAGTTGCCGTTGTCGGTGAGCCGGAAGCGGCCCGAGCTGTGGTCGACCATGCCGGTGATGACGTTGACCAGGGTGGTCTTGCCCGCGCCGTTGGGGCCGATCAGCCCCACCACCTCGCCCTGGTTGACTGTGATCGAGGCGTTGTCCAAGGCCCGGAATCCGCCGAAGTTCACCGTCAACCCCGTGGCCTCCAGCAGCGCCATCGGCTGGACCGAGCCCGTCAACGTGGCGTCGGCAGCCTCGGCCGGAACCCGGGTCCCGTCGCCGTCACCGCCCGGGCCCGACGTCGGGGCGAACCGACGGTAGAGCCACTGGTCCAGCTCCCAGTCGTTGAGCAGGCCTCGGGGGCGGAAGATCATGAAGCCCAACATGGCCAGACCGAGGAAGATGTCGGAGAGGCCTTCGCGGAACAGCCAGTCCAGGGGCGCCCCGTCCAGTCCCAGGCCGAACAACTCGTAGCCGTCGCCGGCCACCCGCCGGGTCAGCTCTCGGCCCGCGGTCATGACGACCACCCCGAGCATGGCCCCGGTCACGCTGTTGCGACCACCCACGATCAGCATGACCAGGGTGACCAGGGTGTAGTCGAAGAAGAAGAAGCGGGGCGTGATGTTGCCCAGGTTGTAGACCCGCAGGGAGGCCGCCACCGCCACCACCATGACCGACGCCAGCAGGGCGATCATCTGCTGGACCTTGGGGTCGATCCCCATGGCCCGAGCCGCCAGATTGTCCTCCCGGGCCGCCTGGGCCAGCCGACCGCTGCGGCTCCGGGTGAACACCCGGGCCAGGATCAGCGACAGGGCCAGAGTCAGGTAGATCGGCCACCGGGACTGCAGCGTGGCGCCCACGGCGAACGACAACCCGGCCCGGTCGCCGCCGGTCAGCTCGTACCAGTTGACAGCCACGGCGTGGGTCACGAACAGCAATGCCAGGGTGATGACGGTGGCCGCCACCGCCCCCGACTGGGCCCCGGATCGGGCCAGTCCCAACCCGACGACGATGGCCACGATGACGGTGACGATCACGGCGATCAGCCCCGACGCCAGGGGCGAGTACTGGACCTCGTTCAATCCCCACGGGGCGTCGAAGATGACGGTGCTCTTCTGCAGTGGGTCGATGGCGAACACGGCGAAGGCGTAGCCGGCGATGGCGCCGAAGCCGATGTGGCCGAAGGACAGCACGCCGGTGTTGCCGATGTAGATCTGGAGCCCGACCACCATGACGGCGTCGATCAGCATGGCCGTGATCAGCTTGTCGGCCGACCCCCCGACCAGTGCGGAATAGGTCAACCCACCGGACACCAGCAGCCCGAACAGCACCAGTGCCCCGCCGGTGGGGAACACCAGGTCCCGTCGCAGGTTCGGGATCAGGCTGGTCAACGCTCGCATGCTGTGTCCCATGCTCCTATCTCCCGACCGAGAGCCGCCTCCCGACCGAGAGCCGCCTCCCGACTCATGGGCCCCGTCCTCATACCCGCTCGGCGTGGCTGACCGTGATCAGCCCCTGAGGTCGGAAGATGAACAGCAGGGCGATGAGTACGAACACGAAGCCGTCGGTCAGGCCCTCGACCGCACCCGGCAGCCATTGCCGGAGCAGCACCTCGGCGATGCCGAGGGCAAAACCGCCGATGACCGCTCCGCGAAGGCTGCCCAGACCGCCGATCAGGGCCGCCAGCACGCCTTTGAGCATGGGGGTCAGCCCGGCTCCCGGTGTGGTCTGGCCCGCTCGCATCAGCCAGAATACGGCGGCCACCCCGGCCAGCAGTCCGGCCAGGGCGAAGGCTCCCCGAATGACCCGGTCGGAGCGCACACCCATCAACCGGGCGGCGTCGAAGTCCTCGGCCGCCGCCCGAAGGGCCAGTCCGAACATGGTCCGCTGGAGGATGAGCACGGTGAGGCCGAGGGTGATGGCGGTTGCGGCGATGACCAGGAGATCCACGGTCTCGATGGTGACCGGACCGATGGCGATGGTGTCGGTGATCCAGCCGGGCCGGTCGAAGCTCTTGACCGAGGCCGACACGTACATCAGGAACAGGGCCTCGACCACGAAGTGCACGCCGAACGAGGTCAAGAGCAGGGTGAAGTCGGAGGCGCCCCGAACCCAGCGGAAGGCCACCTGCTCGATGAGTACCGAGGTGATGACGGCGGTGGCCACGATCAGGGGTACCAGGATTGTCCATGAGAACCCCTGGAGGAAACCCCAGTAGGCCACGTAGCCCGACACGGTGATCAGCTCACCATGGGCGAAGTTCAACAGGTGCATGACCCCGAAGATCACGGCCACACCCAAGGCCAACAAGGCATAGATGCTGCCCTGGCCCAGGCCATCGAGCAGGCTCTGCACGAACCTGGCCATCAGTGCGCCGACCCGACACCGCCGACACCGCCGATACCGTCGATATCGCCGACACCGCCGACACCGCCGGGGCCGGGGCCGCCGCCCACGAACGTGTCGAACAGGTCCTCCCGCCCCAGCAACTCGTTGCCGGTGCCGGTGGCCACTACCTCGCCGGAGCGCAACACATAGGCCCGGTCGGCGACCTGGAGCATGCGGGTGGCGTTCTGTTCCACCACCAGCAAGGTCTTGCCGTCGGCTGAGAGCCGGGCGATCAGATCGAACACCACGTCGACCAGAATGGGGGCCAGACCCAACGAGGGCTCGTCCATCATCAGCAGCTCGGGGTCGGTCATCAGGGCTCGGGCGATGGCCAGCTGTTGGGCCTCACCCCCCGACAGATACCCGGCCGAGGTCGTCCATTTCTCCTTCAGCACCGGGAACAGCTCGACCATTTCGTTCAGCAACCGTTCCCGCTCGCCCGCCGGCCGGGTCACACCGCCGATTCTGAGATTCTCGACCACGGTCAGGTCGGTGAAGAGACGGCGGTGCTCGGGGACCAGAGCCACCCCGGCCCGCAACATGCGGTCGGGGGCCCAGCCGGTGACATCGGTGCCGCCGAAGGCGACCCGACCGGCGGCCGGAGTCAGCAACCCGGCGATGGAGTTGATGAGGGTGGTCTTGCCCGCCCCGTTGGGACCGATGAGACCGACGATCTCACCGGCCCGAACGTCGAGCGATGCGTTCCGAAGAGCGTTGATGGACCCGTAGCGGGTGGTGAGGCCGTCGACCTCCAGCACCCGACTACAGCTCCCAGTTCACGACCAGGGTGTCCTCGCCGCCGACCAGCTGATGGATCGACACCGGCTTGTTGGGGATGCCGTTGGTGCCGGCATAGCTCATCTCCCCGGTGAAACCATTGAAGCCGCTGATCCCGGCCACGGCGGTCCCGATCTCGGCCGGGTCGGTGCAGGCGCAGTCGTTGATGGCCTGGATGCCGAGGAACAGGGCGTCGGCGTAGAGGCCGGCGAACGTGCCGCTCTCCAGGGCCTCACCGGTCGTTGCCTCGTAGGAGTTGAGAAGGGTCTCGATCCGGCCCCCGGGCTCGGCGAAGGCGTGGGTGGTGTGATAGATGCCCTCAGTGCTTTCCGGGGTCTCGGCCAGTATGCCGGTGGCCTCGAAGGCGTCGGTGCCCAGGTAGGTGAGCGAGTCCAAACCCTGGCCCTCGAACTGGCCTCGCAAGGCGGTGACCTGGAAGGCCAGCATGGCCGAGTAGACGACTTCGTTACCCTCGAGCATGTCGGTCAGCTCGTTGACCTGGGCCGAGAAGTCGACCTGGTCCACCGGGGTGTAGGTCTGGTCGCTGATGACTTGACCGCGGCCGGCTTCGAACACCTGGGTGAAGACTTGTGGGTTGTAGCCGAAGTAGGGGCCGGGGCTGGAGAACGTGACGGCCCGGGTGAAGCCCCGCTCCAGGGCGAACTCGGCCGCTGCCGTGGCCTGGGCCGTGTCGTCGAAGCTGACCAGAAACGAATTGGCGGCCACATTGGGCAGGCTGGGCTCGGTGGAGGCGGCGAAGAACACCGGTACCTGACCGCCGGTGACCTGGAGTACCGGCTGGCCGAAGTCGGCGAAGGGCGGGCCGATGAGGAAGTGGGAACCGAAGTCCAGCAGCTCCTGGGTCACGCTGGCCGTGACCTCGGGATCGCCCTGGATGTCGCTGACCCGGACCTCGACCGGAGAGCCGTTGACGCCGCCGGTGCAGTTGACCAGGTCGGCCAGATGTGTGACCGCCTCGCTACCGGGAATGTCGGCGAAACCCGAGACCTCACCGAAGTCCATGGCCATGCCGACCCTGATGGGCTCGCCGCTTGGAGCCTCGGCACAGTTGTCGAGGTCGGCGGCCAGCACGGCGTCGATGTCGACCGCACCGGCGGCGGGAGCGGCATCGCCTTCGTCGCCGGTGTCCTCGGCCGAGTCGTCGCCGGCGGCGTCATCCTCGGTTTCGGCTGCCGTGTCGTCGGTCGCCGTGTCCTCGGCTGCGGTGTCGTCGGTCGCCTCGGCCTCGGTTTCGGTGTCGGCGCTGTCGGACTCGTCCGAGTCGCTGCCGCAGGCCGCCACCAGCAGGGCGAACGCGGCCAGCATGGCCAGTACCATTCTCCTCGACATCAGCCTCTCCCTTGATCCTCTGGTCTCCTCGGACCCGTGCCGGACGGGGCCACTCAACCCCACACCGTTCGGTACCGAACAAAATCGTAGCAGTGCCTTTCAGTAGGCGCCAGGGGTCGTCGGAGTCCCTGGTGCCGTGGCGTCGCGCCACCAGGCCGTGGTATGCCGGGCCCCATCGGGCTGGATCACCATGGCGGCCGTCGGGGTCGCCGAGTCGAGCGAAAACGAGTCGATCCAGTCCACCGCGTCGGTCGGAGCCATGACGGCGGCCGCGGTGGCCACCACATCGGCGGTTGCGGCATCACCGGCCATAACCGTGACCGACGCTGTATGGGTCACGGGGAGGCCGGTTCGAGGATTCAGAAGGTGGTTGTAGCGTCGCCCTCCGACGGTGAATCCTCGGCGACGGCCACCGCTGGTGGCAATGGCCCCGTTGTGGAGCTCGATGGTGGTCAACGGCGGTTCGTTGTCGTAGGGCCGCAACGGGTTCTCGATGCCGATCAGCGAGGGGGCCACCCCCCGTTGACAGATATCGCCGCCGGCATTGACGACCACCGCATCGACGCCGAGCCCGTTTTCCTCGAGCCAGCGTTCCAGCGTGTCGAGCGAGCGGTCGACGATGTAGCCCTTGGCCACGGCGTTGAGGTTCAGCTCCCGGCAATCCCCGTCGACCACGGCAACGCCATCGATCATGGAGAAGCACGGTTCCTGCACGCCGGCTGCAGTCTGTGAGAGCTCGTCGTCATCCGGTGGCCGGCCCGACCGCTCGGCCTCGGCCCATAGCGTGCCGAGGCGGCCGGCCAAGGGGTTGAAGGCACCCCGGCTCCGTTCCCACCACATCAGGACTTGCTCCATGAGGTGGTTGAACTCCGGCGATGGCCGGGACAGGGTGCCGTCTCGCCATCGGCACAACTCACTGGAGGGGTCGAATGCGGTGAAGATCGCCTGCAGTCGTTCGATCTCGTCCCGCACCACGTGTTCTGCCTCCCCGGCCTTGCCACGATGCCGCGTCTTCAATCCGAACAACCGAAGCTCGATGTCGGTGCCCAGGAGACCGCGATGCTGGAACCGGTGGATCACGGTGTCGGTCTAGCACGACTTCACATCCCATGCCATGCATTACTGGATCCCGGAGTCCGCGTTGTCCGGTCGCCGGCCGGGACGTTCGGCCCTGATCCTTGATGACGAACCGAGCAAGACTTCGAACCAGGAGGCCGTCACCGACGACGGCCGCGACCTCGGAGGTTGGCCATGAGACGTTCACGCCGATTCGGGGTGGCCGCCAAGTGGTTGATGGCCACGGTCGTTGCCCCGACACTGCTGGTGGTAGTGGCCTGCGGTGACGACGCCGATGATGACGCCGCCGAGCCGGGTGTCCCCGCTGTGACCGATCGGGGCGCCGAGTTCACCGTCGCCGTGGGCGAGCGGTTCGAGATCGTGCTGGAGTCGAACGCCACCACCGGCTACGCCTGGGTCGAGCCCGAACCGGGTGACCTGGTGGAGCTGGTGGATGACGAATACCTGCCTCCCGACACCGATTTGGTCGGGGCCGGTGGTGTGCAACGCCTCGCCTTCGAGGCGGTGGCCGCCGGCTCGGGCGAACTGTACCTGTGGTATGTGCGAAGCTTCGATGACCCACCGGAACCGGCCGCCGAAGCTCGATTCCCGGTCGAGGTGACGGAGCCGTAGCCATCACCGGGATGTTCTGAAGGGCGGTCCGTGGTCGACGATCCGTGGTACAAAGAGTGCTGTGAGCGACTCGTCCACCACCGTGGTATTTGCCCTTTCCGCCGAGGATCAGGAGTTGGTGAACGCTGCCCGTTCGGCTCGCGTCAGGGCCTATGCGCCGTACTCAAAGTTCAACGCCGGCGCCGCTGTGCGGTGTGAGAACGGCCAGGTCGTGACCGGGGTTCTGGTCGAGAACATCTCGCTCGGATTGTCGATGTGTGCCGAGCGGGTCGCCCTGTTCGCCGCCGTCGATGCCGCCAGTCGGCCGACGACCCTGGTTCTGGCCGCCCCGCAGACCGCCGACGGCCTGACCGAGCCGTGCGGAGCCTGCCTCCAGGTGGCGCTCGAACTCGGCGGTCCGTCGCTCCGGGTCATCGCCGTCGGGGTCGACGAAACCACCCGGCTGTCGACGGTGGGCGAGCTGCTGGGTCGGGGTCCCCACAGCGGTCTGAAAGGGTTCCGCACCTAGTCGAACACCCCGACCTTTGCTCCTCCTCGTCCCCCTTGCGGCGAGGTTTTGGGCGTCGTCGTCCCGGGAAGGGGACGAGGACAGGCAATATGTCGAAGGGGGGCGGGGTCAGGTGTAGCGCTGCCGGAGGTCGAGGATCTCGGGTAGCCCGATCAGGTCGGTGAAGTCGGCGAAGGCCGGCACCTCGTGCTGGGCATGCACCGGGGTGCCAACGGCCTTCAACCGGGCCAGTGTCGACACCATGGCTCCCGTCGCCGCCAGCAGGGCGGTGATGGGCATGATGATCAGGGTGAATCCCAGCTCGGCCAGTTCGTCGTAGGTCAGCGACGGTGACTTGCCGCACTCCACCCAGTTGTAGACGAGCGGGGTGGTCCGGTACTCGTCGGCCACGGCCTGGATCTCGTCGGGGCTCTGCAATGCCTCGATGAACAACACGTCGGCCCCGGCCTCGACGGCGGCGTCGGCCCGGCGTCGGGCCTCGTCCAACCCCAGCGGGGCTCGGGCGTCGGTACGGGCCACGATCAGGAACTCCTCGGACGTGCGGGCATCGGTGGCGGCCCGGATCTTGGCCGCGAACTCGGCCACAGGAACCACGTCCTTGCCGTCCATGTGTCCGCACCGATTGGGGTTGACCTGGTCCTCGAGGTGGATGGCAGCAGTCCGATGTCGGGCCGCCCCAGGAGGGACGGCGCGGTGCCGAACCCGGTCATGTAGACGGCGTCGAACCCGGCCTGCTCAATGAGCCTCGCCCCCAAGGCGTCATGACACCCCGGCAGCACCACCGGGCCCCTCCGACCGGCCTGCTGGTCGTCGATGAGGGTGCGCAGCCGGTTCGGCGGGGTGCGAGGTGACAGCAGCTCGGCCATGACCGCACGTTATCCCACGGCTCGAACCAATGCCGTGGCTGCAGCTGCGGCCACGACCACCACGATCAGCGGGGCCCGTCGCCACACGGCGACCCCCGCCACGGCCAGCCCCACAGCCCGGGCGTCGACGGTCAAGCCGGTCGACGTCGACGACGAGGCGAAGCAGAGTTGGGCGATGACGCCGGCGATCACGGCCATGGGCAGCAGGTCACCGAGGCGGGCCAGGGCCGGTCGACGGGTCAGGAACGGGCCGGCCCAGAACATGCCGGCCAGGCGTTGCCCGCTGACCCCGGCGGCCAGTGCGAGGATCACCCACCAGCTCATGACCGCCGGCCCATGGGCGTTGAACTCATTCCCGGCCCCCGGTTCCGGGACAGCGTCACCGCCACCGCCGCTCCCAGGGCACTGGCCAGAATGGGGGCCCCGGCCGGGGCCACCGGGACCAACATCAGGCAGATGGCACCGCCGGCCAATGCCGCCGTCAACCCGTCCCTGGCCCGCAGGGCCGAGCCGATGATGGCCAGCAGGGTGGCGGGAAACACCGCGTCCAGACCCCAGGCGGCGCCGTCGCCGATGACGTTGCCCAGTGCCACCCCGACGATGCTGCCCACCCACCAGCCCACCATCAGGGCTGCGGTCACCTTCCAGAACACGGTGCGCAGCCGGTTCGGTTCGGGCTGGTGCATGGCCAGAGCAACGTTGGGGTCGAACGAGTTGATGGAGGCGGCCGCCCGGTGGGGGCGGGACCCGCCGAATCGGGTGCCGAGGCTGATCGCCAGCAATCCGAAGCGGGAGGCCACCAACCAGCCGCTGAGTATGCCGATCAGGGCCGAACCTTCGGCCGCCCTGACCGCCAGGAAGGCCAATTCGCTGGTGGCCGAGTACACCACGAGAGCAGCGATCAGCGTGGTGCCGACGGAGATCCCGGCGTCGATCATGGCCACGCTCACCGTCACTCCGACTGCGAAATAGGTGAAGGCCAAGGTGCCGTAGTCGCTCCACCCCGGTTCGGTCGGCGCAGGTTCAACAGCGGGATGCGACACGAGCCTCACAGTACGACACCCCGGACCCGGCGGCACGTCCGGTCCGGGCAAGATGGTGAGGTGGTTGGAACCGTGCTACACATCCTCCTACCCCATCTTCAAGCGGACACTCCTCATGGATCTCGCCTCTTCATCCCCATCGGCAACAAGGACTGACTGATGTCGCAGAACGCACTGCCGTACCGGCTCGACTTCCACACGTCGCCACTGGCCGGCGACGGCCGGCTGCCGCTGGTGAGTGCCGGCCGGTTCCACGACAACCGTCGGTCTCGAGCACTCTGAGTCATGTACGAGAGTGTCTGTTTCGTCGTGAGCCCAATCGGTGATCCGGGCTCGGCCGTTCGCAATCGGGCTGACGCCGTTTTCGCCGCCATCATCGAACCCGCTGTTACCCGTCTTGGATTCACGCCGCTGCGAGCCGATCAGATTGAGCGGCCCGGGCTCATCTCGATCCAGATGCTGAACTACCTGGTTCGTTCGCCACTCGTGATTGCCGACGCCACCGGCAACAATCCGAATGTTCTCTATGAGATCGGCGTACGTCACGCAATCGGAAAGCCATTGATCCAGATAGCGGAGTTCGGCTCCAAGCTTCCGTTCGACATCGAGTCGATTCGTCGGATCGAATTCGATCGCTCGGATGTCGGCTCGTACGATCACGCCATCGACTTGATTGCCGGGCAGGCCGAACTCCTTCTGGCCAACGAATCTGCGGTCCGCTTCTCGCTCCACGCCGAGGTGGGCCTCGACTACCAGACCGTGGACGGACTCCTCATCGACGCTGCGGTGGACTTGCGGGACACATTCCGGAGCATCGACTCCACTCCACGCAACCGCACAGGCCGACTGGAGGACCTCCGCTTTCTGGTCGACTTCGTTCGGCGGATCGATCCCGACAACGGTCACGGGCACTACTTCGCCGGGGAGTTGGCGTTGTTGCAGGAGGACCGGGCCCGGATGCGTCGTGAGTTCTTCAAGTACCTTGACCGGGTTGCGTCCGAGGGAGCCACGCTCGTTCTCCCCGACACCGGCCAGGACATCTGCTACCGGTTCCCTCACGGCTTCTGTCGGCAGCGGACGGGATGGATCTGTCATCTTCTGGCAACGACCTTTGTCGACGATCTCGAAGCCGCCGCATCCGATGAGCAAGTAGTGCTGTATGCCCGGCGCGTCCTCGACTACGGCACCCGTGCGCTGGAGAGCTATCCGCCCGGTTTTTCGCAGATCGAGCCGACCGTGTCCATGGTTCGGCGGGCCCGAGCCGTCCTCGGTGACGTTGCCGGAAGCGACTCACCGCCGGGGCCGGTGTAGTGGTGGGTCGCCCCTTTCACCTGGTGCAGCAGCTTCCGGTCGCGGGCCACAGCGTCGAACAGGCGGTGGGTGTGTGATGGGGCGCAGGCGTCGTCGGCCGTGTTGCCGATCACCAGGACCGGTTGGTCGACATCGGCCGCCGCCGTCTCGGCATCGCCCCGGGAGTGGTCGAAGCTCCATTGCGACATCCAGCTTCGCAGGGTGGAGAATCGGGCCAGGCCGACCGGTCCGTCGTTCACCACTCGGGGGTCGCCGAGATAGCACCATCCGGGGCGGCGGTCGCTGGGGTTGATGGTGGGATCCAGCCCAGGCGATCCCGAGCGTCGGCCACCACCCGGCGCCGATGCCGTTGATGTCGCTGCCGGCTCGGCCGCCGGTGGGCGTCGCCGTCACGGCCGATCAGCGCACCGTCACCGGCGGATCGGGATAGCTGGCGGTTTGTGTGACCACCTCGTCCGGCACCTGCAGCATCGTCAGATAGACGTGTCGGGGGTAACCGAGATGCGGCTTCGACTCGTCGAACGGGGGCTGGTTCACCGGCTCGGGACCGGCGGTGAACGGCTGAGGTGACCGGTAGCGGGCCAGTTCCTCGGGGCTGATCCCGGCCAGCTTCACCACTTCGGGGTCGATCCAGGCGTCACCGTCGATGGCCTGGCTGGATGTCGCCACCTCCAGCACCAAGCCTTCGGGACCGGCGAAGTAGATGGACTGGCAGATGCCGTGGTCGATATGGCCCATGACATTGACCCCCTTGGATCGGATGCGATCCCGCATGGCCAGCAGCTCCTCCACCGAGTCCACGTTGAAGGCCAGGTGTTGCATGGTGCCCGGAGCCGAAGGGTCGGCGGCGGTGGCGGCATGACTCACCCCGACCCGGGGTTCGATGTGGTGATTGGCCGGTAGCTCCACGAACGAGATCGAGCAGTGATCGTTGAGCCGGCAGAAGGCATGCCACGCCCCATCGACGCCGTGCATCCAGAACAGACCGACCAGCTCCGCCCCCAGGACGTCGGTGAAGAACTCGATCTGGGTCTTGATGTCGGCGGTGTTGATGGCCAGGTGATGGACCGCGTTGATTCGGGTGTTGGATGCCATCA
>JAHEJM010000024.1 GCA_024638815.1 Acidimicrobiales bacterium
GCTTAGAGCGAACGCACCGGCTGGCGAGGACACGGATTGATCGGCCAGCGCGGAGGGAGCTACTCGTAGCGGCGGCGACTCGGCGACGCAGTCGTCGCGGTCTCCGGCTTGGTTCAGCAGACATTCTCCCGGGTGCGCGATCCGACCCGCCGTCGCCGGTAGACCCGCCTGGACAGGCCGTGTGGCGATGAGCGAGGTTTGCGCGCGCTCGGGAACGCGAAGGTGCGGCGTCGTGCGGGCCGTGTCGCATCGGGCTCAGTGCCCAGCGCGGCTGGCGCGGCGCGGCAGCTCTCGCCCGCGGTCGACGGCCTGGGCGATTGGCATGCGCTCGAAGTAGAGGTCGGGCCGGCAGAACTCGATCGCGCCGAACTGTGACTTGAATCGGGCGAGGCCCGCATTGCGCCCTGTTTCCCCGAAGTGGTAGTACCGGCAGCCCATGGCGCATGCTTTTTCGATAGCGAGTTTCTGCAGCAGGAAGCTCGCTCGCACAGGACCGGCGAGCTCGATGTTCATGGCTCCGTTGATGTAATGGGCGTTGGCGTCCTGTAGGACCACGATCGAGGCGGCGGGCTGGCCCTCGACACTGGCCAGCCAGATGGTGAATCGCTCGCCGAGGGTCTCCGCCAGCACCGAGAGCCGGTGGGTCGGGTCTCGACGGGAGGCCCGCAACTGGTAGAGAGCGCGCGAGGGGCCGGCGCGCGCCGACCACCTTACGACGGACTGCTTCCAGAGCTGTCGGAAGGCGGGGAGGAGACGCCCGGAGTGGTCGGATACGACATCGATCGATGACCGCTCTGCCTTGCGGATCGCACGCCGTGCCTGTGAGTTGAAACGGTGTTCGAATACCTGCTCGAATCCACCGTCGAGGTCGAGAATGTGGGTAATCCGCTCGGTCGCATAGGTGGCGCACGACCCCAGTGCCGACCACACGTCGGCCGGCTGGAGCACAGTGGGGCAGATCAGCGTCCTCAGCTGGCCGCGACCGGCGAGGTCGGCCGACACGACGGCGAGCTCTGCCTGCTGCAACGGCTGCGAGGCTACGACGCTGCCGGTCTTCGATGTCCGCTCGATCGTCCCCAAGCCCATCGGTCCGGTGCGCCGGTAGAGCGGAACCACCAGCTTCTGACCGTTGTCGAACTCGTACAGGCGGGAAGCGTCGGTGGCGTCGTGCTCCGTGCACAACGCGTCGAGACCGCAAGGTGTCTGGTAAACGAACGCTGTCTCGTCGGCCTCGAGAACGGCCTGCCAGAGAGGGCGGGGGGCCGGAGTAGTTACTGTCCAATCCCGAAGCGTCACCAACGCTGGCTCCTGATCGACGATCGAAGGTAACGACAGTGTCCGGCTGACCGGGGTGAACCGAGGCGGGAGGCGCAAGATGGCTGGATCGGGTCGGTCTTCCGGACGCGGCTGCGCGTGCCGATCGCGCCTGCTTTCAGGTTCGGGTGATGGTGTGGATGCATTCGCCGTGTCGCTTGGTGGGAAGCAGGTTCGACCGGTCAAGACCCGGCTCCGGCCGCCTGTGCTGACCAGCGTAGGCGGTTTCGTGCCGGTTGGACCCATCGGTGACAGGACGCCGGTGCCCGCGGATGGCGCCATGACCTTGTCAGAGGGGAAGAGGTCCGGGGCCAAGTGGAGGTGATGATCGCCGAGCATTGCAGTCGAGGCCACGGGTCCGAGCGGAGCCTCTGGCCTGTTCGATCCCTGCGTGCCACCATCGCAACGCCTTGGCCGGCGGATCGAGAACCAGTACCCAGCTCATGCCGTACTCGACTGCCCGCTGGACTGCATACTGCTTGTTGTCGCCTCGATGCCGCCGACGATTGGCGGCCGACACCACCTCCACGGGCATCTCAACCTTGCGCGCCGATGTTGGGGTCGGGCCGGCGACAATACCGCGCCACGGGTCTCAGGTCGATGCCGAATCCGAGCGGGCCGAGCCGACGCACCGTCGGCTCCGATTCCTCGTCGTGACAGAGGTCTACCCCAGCGCCCTTGACCGGCTACGGGCCGAGCGGGCCGCGGTGTGACCCTGACCGAAACCGAGGAGGTCGTCGGCAAGGCCGACTTCCTCGTCCTCACCCTGCCGCTGAGCCCCTCGACCACCCATCTCATCGGGGTCGACGTGCTCGAAGCGATGAAGCCGGGGCGTACCTGGTGAACATGGCTCGAGGCGGGGTGCTCGATGAGAACGCGCTGCTCGATGCGCTCGAACGGGGGCACCTGGCTGGGGCCGCCCTTGACGTCCACGAACGGGATGGCGGGGGAGCGATCCTACCCCTGGCCGGACTGCCCAACGTCATCCGCACCCCGCACATCGGTGCCGGCACGGTCGATTCCCAGCGCGTAATCGGCGAACGAGCGCTCGAGATCGTGGCCGATCACCTCAGCTGTGGGTCCTCAGCTCCTCGATAGCGGCGAGGACCCGCTCGCACGCCTTGTCGTCAACATAGCGGTGCAGCATGGCCATTACAGCGTGGCGTTGCCCCGTGGTCCCGACCCCGACCCCGCCGACGGCGTCGGTCTCGCTGGCCCCGGTCGAGAGCTCGGCGATGGCGGCCAGGAGTGCGTCACCGTCGAGACAGAGCGGTCCGACCGCGATCTCGGTCGGTTCGAACACCAGCTTGCGGGAGCTTGCCACGAACTCGTCGAGGTCGGGCATGTAGTGGATGATCGGACGATCGAGGACCATGAAATCGAAGATGATCGATGAATAGTCGCTGATGAGTACCGACGTGAAGGGTAGCAGGTCGTAGACATCGGTGTCCTGGAAAAGCTGCACGATCCGATCGGTCGGGTGATGGAAACTCGAACGGTCATCGGGGTGGAATTTGAGGTAGAGTCTCCCGTCCATCGACGCGAGCATGTCGTGGAGGCGAGCCCAGTCGACGTCGATGTAGGGTTGGGTGCTGTCCCGGTATGTCGGAAGGTAGAGAAACGTCGGTCGCCCCGCCGCTACGTCCTCGACGAGCTGGCGCGGACACGTACGGAGATCCTGATCCTGGGCCGCCCGGAGCAACCAGTCATTGCGCGGGAATCCGGTGATGGCGACGGAATCCTCGGTAGCGTCGAAGGCCCTACGAGTGATCTCGGCAGTCCTCTGCGACGTAGCGATGATCAGGTCCGGACGCATGGCGTGCCACGGCATCATCGCCCCATAAGCCAGGCGTTCCCAGCCGGCACCGTGGAAGAGCCGGTAATAACGGCTGGTCGGTTGGTCGATGTCGCGCTCGAAGGCCTTCAGAGGTACCCCACTCCAAAGATTGACCATCTTCGCCCCGCGGGAGAGCCAGAAGTTGATGTCCTTGGCGAAGTTGTCGAACAGGTACACCTCCGATCGGAGGCAGGCGAACGCACCCCTGGCGGACCAGATCAAATGCGCCGAGCCGCCTTCGTCGCGGACCTGGTCGACGATGGCGCGGTGCCGCGAGATCCAGACCGGTCGAATCGAGGGATCGTCGAGATCCCTGCAGTATCGGTAAAAGGCTGCTGCGTTGTCGGCGTAGCGGTGGCCGCCCCAGGAACCGAATACCCACAGTCCCCGGCTGCGTGGGACCAGGCCCGACAGGGCGTAGGCCCCGAACTGGAATGGTCGGGCCGCGGCCGTCGCCGTCAACCACGCGACATGGCGTAGGCGACCCGTCACGAGTTCGACCTGTTCGAACGGGACTCATCCCGGACCAGGATCGCCGGATAGATCTGCTCGCGGACGCGACGGTAATCCTCGGGCGTGTCGCACTCGGAGGACAGGAAGTGACCCGGGACGACCACGGCACCCATCCTCTCCGTCGTGTCGGTGTCAGTGACCTTGCCCGTATAGATCATGAACCTGCGCTGGTTGAGAGCGCAGTGAAAGGTGGCGAAGCTGTAGGCGGCCTCGAGCGGTGTCCGGAATGTTGTGATGATCGGCGACAGCAGCCCGCCGGGGAGGAGGGTGGTGGTGAACCCCTGCTCGGTCATGCCCTGGACAAGCTGGTCACGATTGGCGGCATAGCGCGCCGTGCGGCCCGCCACCCTGCCAATCGATAGGGGGTCTGCTCATCCATGCTTGCCACTCCAATCTCCATCGGCACCGGGAGTCGAACCCACCATCATGACAAGACCGCCGAATCCGCCTACCGCCAAGAGGCTCATCCTGCCAAGGAGAGCCCAAATGCACAACAGCGTCTATGATATTGGATTCGGAGGTTATCAAGGGTCCCCGAACAGAAGCGGATTGTCGGACCAGACGCGCCAAGAGCTTCAGCCATCGCGGGCCCTCAAGGAGTTGACTGTTGCGGCGGGCGAATTGTGCAATCCACACGAGTGTCCAGGAGCTCGCGGGTGAGCGGGATACAGGTACGTCGTCAATGAAGCGGCGGGCGACTCACGTGGTTCGACGACGAAGAACGATCGGGAGCAGGCCGGGCCGATGACAGCCGAGAAACGGGCGATCGTGATCGGGATCGACAGCCTCCAGGGTCTGCAGGCGGCCCGGATCCTCCATGGTCACGGGATTGAGATCACCGCCATCGCCAAGGACCCCGGCCACCCCTACTGCCGGACGCGGGTTCCAGCCAACATCCTGTACACCGACACCGGGTCCGACGAGCTCGTTTCGACTCTGTCGGCGATCGACACCGGCGGTGACGACCCACCCGTCCTCGTGCCCTGCCAGGATCAGAGCGTCGCGGTGGTCTCCCGCCGCCGGGACGACCTGGCCGATCGGTTCCGGTTCAACCTCCCGCCGGCAGATGTCGTGGATCAGTTGATGGCGAAACCTTCCTTCATCCGCCACGCGCAGCAGATCGGCCTGACGCTCCCGCCGTCGCTGCTGGTAGCCGACAACCAGGACCTGAAGCGTGCGGCGAAAGAGATCGAGCCGCCCTACGTCTTCAAACCCGCGGTGCGGACCGCCCGGTGGGATGCCAAGACGCGGCGCAAGGTGTACATTGTCGACCGACCGGACCAGCTCCGCGCCCTCTACGCCACCCATCGGGAGGATGCGGAGAGCTTCGTGGTGCAGTCGCTAATCCCCGGCGACGATTCCACCCTCCACTCCTTCAACGGCTACTTCGACCGCTCGGGAACCCCGCTCGCCACGTTCACCGCCCGCAAGCTGCGGCAGTGGCCACCGGGCGCCGGTTCGAGCTCGTCGGGCGAGGAGGTGGACGATGAAGAGCTGCGGACAATGGCCTTGAAGCTGTTCAGCAGCGTCCCGTACCGCGGTCTGGCCTATCTGGAGACCAAGCGTGATCCCCGAACGGGCACCCACTACGCCATCGAGGCCAATGTCGCACGCCCGACCGGCCGCTCGGCCATCGCCGAGGCGGGCGGCGTCGAGCTCCTGTTGACGATGTTCAACGACATCGTCGGCGCCCCGCTCCCGGCGGCCCGAATCCAGACGTTCACGGGAGCCAAGTGGATAGACCTCCGCCACGACCTCCAATCGGCGCTGGTGCTCCTGCGTCGGCGAGAGACCACGGCGCGAGAGGTGATCACGAGCTACCGCGGCCCGAAGGCTTTTGCCATCGCCTCGGCTCGCGATCCCTTGCCGTTCCTGGCCGATATGGCCAGCGTCATCATCGACCCCCGCCGCCAGCGGAAGGGACGGACAGGAGGATGACCGATGTCGACGCCGCCCGGTGCATGGATGTCGACACGATGGAGGGTCGTTTCGGGCTGTTCGTCATCTGGTCCTCGGGGATGTCGCACGCCGACTACATCCTCGAGGTTCTGGCGCGACGGCTCGAGATCCTGCAGATCTTCGAGGTGCACTGGTCCGATCACCTCGTGAGGAGAAACTACGAGCGCTTCTACTCCGACCTCGACGTGGCCGGCGTCTATCACGAGCTCAACAAGGGACGGGGCCCGTTCCTGGCTATCCCTGTCCGTGACAACCATCCGGCGCGCGACTACCGCGACACTTCTCGGGGCAAGCGTCTGGTGAGCGTCAACCTCGTCGACACGAAGCAGCACCTACGCGACCGGCTGGGCAACATCGGTGTCCACTGTGGGGAGAACGACTGGGAGTCGGAACGCGACCTGGCCATGCTCCTGGGGCTGCGTCCCTCCGAGCTCCGCTCGACCGATGGTGTGACCGGGCTCGAGCCGACGAGCTCGCTCCACAGGGACGTGACCGGTGCTGGGGGTTGGACCTCGATGGCCGAGATGTTCGCCACCCTCAACCCGGTCGTGCCCTACATCGCAGTCGATGCGAGGCGCAGCACGGACGAGCGCTGGCCGGATCGGCACACCGAGCCCGTCCAGATCGTGACCTTCGAGCTCCATATGCTGCACACACTGATCGACGGCCGGCCGATCGACGGCCGTCACCGGCCGGCCGGGGGACGGTTCCTGGTCTCCATCGACGGGGAGCGTGTTCCTGTGGACCTGTGGCCAGTCGAAGGGGGCTTCATCGACGCCGAATGGGCCGGCGCGTGCCTCGAGAGCCGCGTTCTCGACGAGCACGGGATCTACCGGGCCCCGCCCGAGGACGATCTCGCCATCCGCGCCTACCTCGCCGTGACCCGCCGACGCCGCCTTGACGCTGCGGACCACCGGGCCCTTCGGGAGCTGAACCGACTGGTGCCCATGACCTCGACAGGCGATGCGGCGAACGACGACGACCCGGGGAAGATCGACCACCGGTCGGGCACGGCCATCGTGACCCGCTATCTCCATCAGCGCGGCTACCGCCGGGTCCGACCGCTCGACCGGACGATCGTCGTGCACGAGCCCGACGACACGCTGCTGGCCACTTGTAAACGACGCGTCCGCGCCATGGCCGCCATGGCCGCGTATAGGATTGCCGGCGTCGCCACGGATGGCTATCTGAGGGTCCACGAGGCGGCGGTGGACAGGCTGCCCGGACTTCGCAGCCTGTGGCGCCGCTGGAGGTATCGCGAATGACGACCACGGCAGTCGGAGATCTCAAGCCACGGCTGACGAGGGGGGCGAAAGCGGCCATTCTGGTGGTGCGGGCCGGCCTCTTCGTCGGGCTGCGATACCGGTGCCCGTGCTGCGGTTGGCGTGTGAGGGCGTTTGCCGGGCAGTGGAGCATCGTCGGCACCTCCCCCGCCGGCTACTGCCCTCGCTGCAATGTCAAGGCCCGCCATCGTCGGATCTGGCGACATCTCGGCAACCACGCCGAGCTGGGCGGCGACCACCGCGTCGTCCTCGAGGTTGCCCCCTGGCCGGGTCTGGCGCGGGCTCTGCGCCGGCATCCCCGCGTCGAGCACCACGGTGTCGATCTCCGTCCGACGCCCGGCTGCGCGGACACCCGGGGTGACGCCACGGCGCTTCCGCTGCGCAGCGGCTCGTTCGATCTCGTGCTCTGTGTCCACGTGCTCGAGCATGTGCCCGACGACAGGGCGGCCATCGCCGAGATCCACCGGTGTCTGCGGGAGGGCGGACTGGCGATCGTCTCCGTACCGCTCGGCTTCGATGGTCCCACGGACGAGGATCCCTCGATCCGAGACCCTGACGAACGGGCTCGACGATTCGGCGAGCGGGATCATGTCCGGGCCTACGGGCTCGACCTGGCCGATCGACTCCGAGACGCCGGATTCGACGTCACACTGTATCGGGAGAGCGAACTCGACCCTGCGGAGGGGCGACGCTTCGGGCTGAAGGGTGACGAGAACATCTTTCACTGCCTGAAGCCCCACAGCGCTGCGTGAAACCGGGCGGCAAACCGGAACGCCCGGCCATCCGACCTCGCCGGTGCAAGAGTCGTTCGTGCGATGGTCTACGTGTACAAGAGCACGACGGCTTTGCGCCCCCGGACCCTCACCTCCTCGATAACCGGCCCATCCGACGAGCCGCGTCCTTGAGACTGTCGACTGTCACCCCACCGTTGCTCTTGCCATCGGTGTGGTGGGCAGGGAAGGCCTCCGGCTCTTTCATAGCCACGGTGTGGCCGACGGAGAGTCGAAGGAGCCGATCGCCGAAGCCACCGTGTTTCGCATCGCCTCGATCACCAAGACGTTCACCGCCATCGCCATCATGCAGTTGTGGGAACGGAGGCTGTGCCGCCGGAGCGCCGGCCGACGAGTGTTTTCGCCGGCACCGTCAGCGCATGTCGTCTTCCTGCGCCAGCCTGTAGTTGGTGTACTCCTCGATACGGCTCACGAGGTCGGGAGATCGTCGGAGCCGAGCTGCGATCTCAACCGTATCCACGCCGCTCTGTCGGGCATTGACGATGCAACGCTCGAGCGGCCGGAGGCCGCGTTCATCGGATACGAAGCCGGCGAACTCGCGGTCCAGCCCGGTGAGCTGGACGATCCGGCGGATGGCGCCGGGACTACGGCGGAACCTCCAGGCGATCTCCGAGAGGGGCATGCCCTCGTCGGAACGCTTGAGGACGGCGCGTTCGAGTGGGCGGAGTTGGTCGTACATGTGCGTTCCGCACCTCCTGGATTGGGTTGTAGGACCCGAAGTCCGTGGTCCCCCCAGCATGTCAAGTCTTGAACCGCCCGGCCAATCCCGGGGGTGGAGGGCCGACCCGATCATCTCGTGCCTTCGTCCCCGGGGATCCCGAGGGCGATCACATCGCGGCCGACCGTTGCCACCAGAGACCGACAGCCTCGAGGATTAGAGCCGCAATGGCCAAGGCGATGGGTGCGAGGATGACGAACCCGGTGACCGGGCCGATGAACTCATCGGGAGCGAAGTCGTGGCCGCCGTCGAGCTGGACTGCGGTCCGGGCGGCGATCATCGGCAACCGCGCAATCAGGAGCCCCAGGAAAGGCGCGGCGACGGTGGCTCGGTGTGGGCGATGGGCGAGCACTGCGGTGGTCAGCACGGCGGGGTGATGAAGGCCAGGTCCAACACGTCGGTGACGCCGGTGGGGTGTGGGTTCGTGTGCTGATCGTCCTGTCGGGCCAAGCCCTCGCCGAACGGTCGGCGTGGTGGACGGTTCTCGCTTCCGGAGACGGGTGACAGGGAAGGGGCGAAAGTCCTGGCCCGGGCTCGATGGGGCGCCGAGTACGGGCTCGACGGCTGCCGGGCGGGCCCGGCTCGGTACGAGCTCCTGATACCGTTCGGACGAACGAAAGCGGGATCGCCTGGTCCCGGCGCCGACCGGTCACGGAGGAACGGCTCTGGACTGGGAGTGACGAGGCGTCGACAGCGACGGAGCCTGCAGGATGAACTCACTCGATGAACCGACAGCGGCCGCGTTCGATGCAACCCGGTCACCAAGGCCCACAGCGCTGTGGCGTCAGGTTGCTGTTCCATCCGAGCACGGTGGCTGGAGTCTGACCGCCGAGCCGGTGGTGCTCGGGCTGTTGGTGGCCTGGTCGGGGCCGGGTCTCGCATTTGGGCTGGCGGCGATGGTGGCGTTCGTGGCCCGAACTCCGTTGAAGGTGGTGCTGGTCGATCGCCGGCGGAAGCGGTGGCTCGATCGCAGCCGTCTGGCCGCCCGCATTGCCACCGTCGAGCTGATCGTGATCGGCCTTCTCGCCGTATGGGGCGCGACCCGGGCCGAAAACGACTGGTTCTGGGTGCCACTCGCCGTGGCCGCCCCACTGGTCGGGATGGAGCTTTGGTTCGCCATGCGGTCGCGAAGCCGTCGGTTGGTACCGGAGCTGGCCGGCACGATCGGCATCGGCTCGGTTGTCGCCGCCATCACCCTCATCGCCGACGAACCGGCGGCATTGGCAATCGGACTATGGGTGGTTGTCTCGGCTCGGGCCGTTGCTGCGATTCCGTATGCCCGGGCCCAGGTGTTTCGGGCCCACGGCCGGCCCGTCCGGCGTTGGCACAGTGACCTGGCCCAGGTTGTGGCCGTGGCTGTAGCGACGGTGGCCTGGGCGCTCGGTGCCATTCCGCTCGCACCGGTGCTGGCGATGGCTGCGTTGGCGGCGTTCAACGTGGTTGCGTTGCGAGCGCCGGTCCGGAGGGTGGTGGTGATCGGCCTCGAACAGGTGGTGGCCGGCCTGGTCGTGGTCGCCGTCACGGCGATATCCGTACTTGCCTGACAGGTCCACGGGCCGGCACTGTGATCTTTCCTACTCGGCAAGACCCTTGGTAGGGCGCCGCCGAACTGATCCCCGGCCGCAGCCGCCGGCCCCGGTCGGGGTGGTGCCACTCCGACGACCCGGTACAGTCCGCCATCCACGGACGGACATCAGTGCAATCCGCCTATTCCGGGACGCACGTAGGCCCAGACCGGTTGGTGATCGCTTGCCGTGGCTGCCCGAGCCACGCCGGCCTCGATGAGTTCGAGGTGTCGACCATAGATGTGGTCGAGGGCGAAGGGGCGACCGAAACGACCGAAGGTCGGGTCGGCCCCCGTGAGGCGATGGAACCCGAAGCCGTCGAGGGTCCGGTCGAAGGCGGTCAGGCTCCGCTTCGACGCGGAGTTGAAGTCGCCGCCGATCACCGCCGGTCCCGGCGCCGGCGAGCCGGCGGCGTGTTCGGCGACCGTGCGCACCTGGTGCCGCCGGCGGCGGAGCTCGAGCAGAACGGTCTCGATGTGGACGCTGTAGGCGATGACGACGACGCCATCGACGGTGACCGTGGCCGACGTGGCCGCTCGAGTCTGTCCCTGGACTCGGGCGCTGTGGGGGAGGGGGATCTCGGTGGTCTCGGTCAAGGGCCACGGCGACAGCACCGCATTGCCGAAGGGCTGCTTGGTCTTGGGATGATGAGCGGGGGCGGAGTAGCGGAAGGCCATCCCCAGCTCGTCGGCGATACGGCGGGTGCTGTCAGGGCTCATCTCCTGTAGCAGGAGGATGTCGGGGTCCTGTAACTCAGCGATTGTGGCGAGATTCTCGATGGCCGTTTCGACGCCGAGACCCAGCTCGATGTTCCACGAAACCACCTTGATCACGGGCCTTCCTTCCTGGTGGGTGCCGGCTCGGTGCCATTGGCGCAGATCAGGCCGGCGATCAGTGCAAAGCTGGCTCGAGCGCAGCGACGACCCCCCGGGATGCCCAAGGCGTCGTCCCTGGCGCCGGCTTCTGGCAGAGGAGCTGTCAGTCCTCGTCGTCCTCCTCGAAGACCTCACGAAGCTGGGCCTCCTGCTCGGCCGACAGGTTGGATGCTATGAGCTCCATACCGGTTCCCGCCAGTGCTCCGTCAGCATCTTCGAACCCCAGACCGTAAGGGCCGCCATCGCATCTCCTTGAGTTATCGATGGTGCCTGGTCAAATTATCGCAGGCAAATGAGTGAGGCAACCCTGAGATAGTTTCATATTGCCGGCGCCGGGGTTTTGGGAATGGCTCGACTCGGCTCCGAGCCCGTGGCTGTCCGTACAGGAAACCAGACGGGCCACCAGGGTTGCCAGGAAGACGTGGCCGGTAATGGCATCGATGGCCGTGAGCCTCTGCGCCAGGTCATTGACCGGGGTCACGTCGCCGAAGCCCAGGGTGGAGAGAACGACGAAGGAGTAGTAGGACGGTAGGCCCTCCATCGCCGGGTTCAGGATCGGCCCGTCGACCAATCCGTCCAGGGCCAGGTAGACCCACGCGTAGCTCAGCCCGATGAGGAGGTAGGCGGTGATTGCACCGAGGATCGTCGGAGCGCCGACCTGATCGTGGGAAAGCACTCGTCGCACGACTGCGGCGAGAATGACGAGCGACACGACCGCCTGGCCCGGTACGAAAGGTAGTTCCTCGCATCCACATCTTCGGTGGAGAAGGCTCGGCGAAACGCTTGCAGGCGTTGTATGGACGGCTATCGATCGAGCAACAGACAATGGTCCTCGGCCTCGACCCTCTCGCCCACGCCAAGGGGTACAACGCGTTCCTACGCTGGTGCGGACCATCGAGCACGATGACTACAGCCTCGGGGACGTCATGCGCGCCGTTCGCAGGTCGTTCGACGACGATGTGCGCCGCCTCAGGCTCGGACTCGAGAACACCGGCGTCGCCGATCAGTCGATCTGGGCCGGCGGGACCGACGAGCCGACCCGCAAGTATGGCCTCGACCTGCTGTTGTCGACCCAGCGACCATCCAAGATCGACCAGAACGTGATCTCGCAGCGCGACAACCTGCTGATGATGAAGAAGATGAACTCGGCGACGGACATCCAGTCGCCAGCGGAGACGTTCTCGTATGCGCCGGCGTCTCTCGTTGCCCAGGCGTCGCGGTTCGGGCTTCGTGACGGGCCGGCTGCGGGCAAGATCGCTCCCAATCCGCTCCTGCTCAAGACCGGCCGAAGATTGACGGTCGAGGGCGCAAGCGATGTTCCCAACACCCGGGGCTACCGGAGGGGGTCACCAGAATACCGTCACGACCTCGCCGATCGGCCCGTCACGGCCGGAAGTACGATGAGATGACCGTCGATCTCCTTGACCGTGAGCGGTGTTGCGTAGGTCCGGCTGAGCATGTCGGCGTCCAGGGTGCGTTCCGGGGGACCGTCGACCATTATTCGGCCTTGGTCCAGCAGGACGAGCCGTTCGGCGAATCTGGCCGCGGTTGTCAGGTCGTGCATGACGGCGACGACGGTCAGTTGGTCCGCTCTGCGGAGTCCGTCAACCAATTCCAGGACACCGGCTTGGTGGCCGATATCGAGGGCACTGGTGGGCTCGTCGAGCAACAGGATCGGCGCTTGTTGAGCCAGGGATCGGGCAATCACCACCCGCTGCGTTTCGCCGCCGGAAAGCGCCGACATCGGTCGTCCGGCGAACGACGACAGCTCCAGGCGTTCCAGCACATCGGCCACAACGGCCCTGTCCCGGCGTGACTCCCGGGCCAGCCAACCGAGGTGGGCCGTCCGGCCGATCAGCACGTACTCCGACACTGTCATCTCGGTCGGGATGAGCGGGTTCTGGGCCACCATGGCCACATCGGTGGCTCGGGGCCGTCGGCCGTCCGCCACCACCACCTCGCCGTCGTAGTCAACCAGGCCGGCGATGGCCCGTAGCAGCGTCGACTTTCCGGCACCGTTGGGGCCGATCAGCCCCAGCCATTGGCCCGAGGTGATCTCCAGGTCGAGATCTTGTAGCACCGGCCTTCCACCGAGTTCGACGGTGAGTTGACTGCACCGAAGTGCCGGGATGGCCGAGCCGGTGGCCGTCATGCTGAAACTCCGGCCCGTCGCCACAAGACATAGGCGAAGAACGGTGCGCCTACGAAGGCTGTGATCACACCGACCGGGAGTTCCGAGGGAGCGACCAGGGTTCGGGCCCCGATGTCGACCAGGGCCAGGAAGCTGGCGCCGACCAGGGCCGAAAGGGGCACGATCATGCGATAGCTGTGTCCGACAAGCATCCGGACCACATGGGGAACCACCAGACCGACGAAGGCGATCAAACCGCTGACGGAGACTGCGGCCGCGGTCATGAGTGAGGCGGCGACGATGATGACAAGGCGACTCCGGGCCGGGTTCAGCCCGACCGACCGAGCCTCGTCGTCGCCGATCCGCAGCACGTCGAGATGACGACGGTGGGTGTGAAGAACCAGACCGCAGACGGCGACATAGGGGCCGAGAATCCCGATCTGCCTCCAACCACTGGTGTTGAGCTGGCCGAAAAGCCACGACAGCACTTCGCGGGCCAGAGTGTCGTTCAATCGATGAAGGGCGTAGGTTTGTGCCGCCGAGAACAGGGCGGCAATCGCCACCCCGGCCAACAGCAGGATGGCCGGCGAGGTCCACGAGCCGCGAGCCACCAACGCCGAGCCGGCCACGGCGCAGATGGCACCGACGAAGGCGGCGGCCGGAACGGCCCCGACCGGCCCCCAGCCCATATCCAGCCCGAAGCCGAGGGCCAGAACCGCTCCCAGACCGGCCCCGGCCGAGACCCCCAGGAGATAGGGATCGGCCAGGGGATTGCGGAAGACGCCCTGATAGGACGCACCGGCCATGCCCAACGATCCACCGACCAGCAGGCCAAGGGCCAGGCGAGGCAGGCGAATCTGGAACAGGATCGCCTCCTGGCGTTCGGTGAGAGCGGTGCCGACATCGATCAGCGGCAGTCGGTCGATGAGGGCTCGCAAAACTCCCGCAACCGGCAGATCGGCGGCGCCGATCGTGGTCGACAGCAGTGCCACGCCGACAAGGGTTGCCACCACGGCAGTTGTGGACAGGCGCGGAGCGACGAACGCCCCCTCGATAGCGGCGCCGACCCCGTCGTCGACCGAGGAGCGGCGCGTCTCGGCCACGGACCGAGCGGCAGGGGTCCCGGCCACCATCGGCTTCTATGAGCCCGCGCTCGCCGACATGGCCTGGGCCACGGCCGACACGAACTGGGGGAGGCGGGGACCCCACCGCGACGCGATGTCGGCCTCGACCACCACGATGTTACCGCTCCGCACTGCGCTGATCTGGTCCCATCCCGGTCGGGCGGCGACATCGTCGGGGGTGTAGGACACTTGATCGGTGATCACGATCAACTCGGGGTCGGATTCGAGGATGTACTCCTCGGTCAACTGGGGAAAGCCTGTCCCGTCGTTATCGGCCTCATCGGCGATGTTCTCCGCCCCCAGCTCGGCGTAGACCGCTCCGATGAAGCCGTAGGAGCTGGCCGAGAAGAAGTTGTCGTCGAGCTCGTGGTAGATACGCATCGACGTCTCTGGTGCGGTGTCGAGTGCGGTGGCCAGCTCCGAGCGCATGGTGGCGGTGGCATCGGCCGTCTCGTCGACGTGCCCGGTGATGAGGCCGATCTCGGCCATGTCCTCGTACCCCGACTCGATGTCGGCCGGCGCCGCGCTCATCAACACCGGAATCTCGAGTTCGGTCAGTCCGGCCACGAGGTCGTTGGCGTCGCTGGCGATGATGACCAAGTCGGGGTCATAGGACGTGATGGCCTCGATGTTGGGATCGAAGCCGGACAGGTCGGTGGTCGGTGCTTCCGGAGGATAGTTGGAGAACGAGTCGGCGGCCACCACCTGGTCTCCGGCTCCCACTGCGAACAGGATCTCGGTGGCAGTGGGAGAGAGGGACACAATGCGCTTCGGTGCGGCGTCCAGGGTCCACGCCTGACCGGCGGATTCGAAGGTCACCGGGAAGTCACCGGAGGCCACGTCGTCTTGTTCATAATCGTCGTTGGCCGGTTCCCCTGCGTCGCCGCCGGCGGTTGGCGCGGCTGCGGCGTCCTCGCCGAAATCGGTGGTGTCGTCGACGGCATCGGCCGACTCTCCGTTCCCGCCGGCATCGACGTCGTCGTCGCCGGCGCAGCCGGTGGCGAGCAGGGTGAAGGCTGCCAGCAGCAGGGCCAGCAGTCGGTGTCGTGGCATCGGGTACCTCCTTGCGGTCGAGGTACTCGAGCTCGTTCGACCCGATCGGGGCCGCCCGAACCAACCCCAAGTCCTCGAGGGTTGCCTGGTTCGATGAGTTACCAGGGCTCGACCGGACTCGCCGATGGCGATCAACGCCGTCATCGGACTACCGTTGCGGGACAGTGCCGGAATCCAACCGGACTTCGCCCCTGGGCTCGATGGGATCCTAGCCGTAGCGGCATGACCGGTACAACAACCTCCTCGGTAAGCCGCTGGGGTGTTGCCGCATCGGGTGATGGGTCCGTCCACGATCGGGACGTTCCTGGGAGCTTCACGTTTGGCCATGTCCGCCAACTCGACGCCGCGCTGGCCTGGGCATGGCACCTGGGTGCCGGCCCCGACAGCGGTGAGCCGGTCGTGGTCGATTGGGACTCGACGATCTGTGAGGTGAACAGGGAGCCGCCGACGGCTACGCCAAGAAGCTTGGGTATCACCCGTTGCCGGCGACGCTGGTCGCCACCTCAGAGATCGTGATGTGCCGCATGCATACGGGGTCAGCCAACACCGCCCGAGGCGTCTGCGTGGCCTGTGGGTGCAAGCCTTGATTACGGCCGGCCATCAGGTGTATGCCATCAATCCGTTGTCGGTGCCACGCTAGCTGGATCGCCATAGCGCGGGCGGAGCCAAGTCCGATGCTCCAACCACCACAAATCAGCATCGTCGCTTGACAAGCCACGGCCCTGGGGTGTTCGACCCTTGGAACCAATCATTCAGATGATGGCCTGTTCGCCGAACCGCCGGTTCTCGACGATGCGCCGGTAACCCAGAGGTGACAGGTCGAGGGACCGGTAGCCGCCGTAACAGATCAGCTCGGCCACACCCCGACCGATGGCCGGCGCCTGCTGGAGGCCGTGGCCGGAGAAGCCGTTGGCGAAAATGAAGTTCCAGACCCGTGGGTGGGTTCCGACGACGACATTCTGATCCAAGGTGTTGTAGGCATAGTGTCCGGCCCACTGGCTCGTGACCTTGATTCGCTCGAAGGCGGGAATGCGGTGGGCCAGGACGGGCCAGACCTTCTCCTCGAAGATCTCCTGGTCCATGGTGAAATCGTCGTAGTCGACGGCGGAATCGGGGTCGGGGCTGCAGCCGGCCAGATAGGCGGCGCCGTCACTGCGGACGTGGACTCCGGACGGATCGATGGTCAGGGGCAGCGTGTGCTCCAGCGGCTCGGCCGCCTTGAACACGAAGCTGAATCGCTTTCGGGGCTCGACCGGTAGCGACAGCCCGGCCATCCTCGCCACCTCGACCGCTCGGGGCCCGGCGGCGTCGACCACGGTGGCGCACGCCACCCGGTCACCGTCGATCAGTCGAATTGCCGTCACCCGATCGCCGATCATCTCGAGGTCGACCACCTCGTCCTGGAGATAGTCCACGCCGTTGTCCCTGGCCTTGCGTCGCCACCATTCGAACATGGTGCCGGAGTCGAAATAGCCCTCGTTCACCGGATTGTGGCTGCCGCAGATGATGTCGTCGAGGTTGTAGAAGGGGTAAGCGGCTCGGATCTCATCGGGGGTCATGATCACGGTGGCGGCCCCCAGCTCGGCCTGCACCGCCTGATTCCGTCGAAGGTGGTCGGCCGTCGACTCGTCAGCCGCCAGATAGAGGTAGCCGAAGTAGTCGGTGAAGATGTCGGGTATGTCGGGATCGCCGCCGAGCTCCTCCCGGAAGTCGGCGATGAAGTCCGCCCCGTAGCGGGAGATCCGGATGTTGACCGGGTTGGAGAACTGCTGGCGTATGCAACTGTTGGTGTGGGACGTCGACGAGTTGGTGTAGGTCATGTCGCGCTCAACCACAAGAACCGATCCGTCGAAGTCGTCGTTGGCCGACAGGAACCAGGCGATGGCCGATCCGATGATGGCCCCTCCCACGATGACGACGTCATAACCATCGGCCCGGGGATCGGCCGACGTCGCTCCACCCATCAGCAGTGGTCCAACGAGATGAGCTGTGAGTGTCGTCCCATTTTGACGGTGGGCGCGTATGCCACGGCTCCTCCTAGGACTGCTACCAGCGGCCTGCGTACCGAGCACACAACAGCACATCGTTGGGCGTCAAACCCGGACAAGCTACACTTCCAATAATGAGAACCATTCTCATAACTCGGCTCGGCAACCCATGGCGTAGTGCCTTGTTGCCGGCACTGGTCGGTGCTGCGCTCCTGCTCGGGGCCTGCGGCGACAACGACGATCCGAGCGGGGAGGCATCGGGCGCCATCGCCTCCCCGGAATCGGTCTCCGCCGAAGCGCCGACCATCGTCGCCACGACCACCATTTGGGCCGACGTGGTGGCCAATGTCGCTTGCAACGACGAGGTGACGATCACGACGGTCGTTCCGCCCGGTGTCGACCCGCACGTTTACGAGCCGTCGATCGCCGATCGTCAGACCATGGACGAGGCCGATCTGATCGTGGCCAATGGGCTGTCGCTGGAGGAAGGCCTGACCGACACTCTGGAAGTGGTGGAAGCCGGCGGAACACCCGTCTTCCACGTCGGCGATCATATTGACACCATTGCCTACGGTGCCCACTCCGACGGAGGCGATGAGCACGACCACCACGATGGCGACGATCCGCATATCTGGTTCGATCCGGTCCGGGTCGCCGACATGCTGCCCGAACTCGGCGATGCGCTGACGGCGGCCACCGGTCTCGGCCCGGCAGCCGTGGCCGGCTGTGTCGCCGACTATCAGCAGGAGCTGGCGGCGGTGGATGCCGAGATTGCGGACATCGTGCAGGCCATTCCGGTCGACGACCGCGAGCTGGTGACCAATCACGACGGGTTCGCCTATTTCGCCGACCGATACGGGTTCGAGGTCATCGGCACCGTCATTCCGTCCAGTTCCACGCTGGCCGAGGCCAACCCGGCTCAACTGGAGCGGCTGGCCCGCTCCATGCGTGACGCCGGGGTCAGGGTCGTGTTCGCCGAAACCCAACACTCGACCGACGAGGCCGAGGCGCTCGCAAGTCTGGTCGGTGATGTCGAGGTGGTGACCCTGCTGTCGGGTACTCTTGCCAGTCCCGACGACGATGCCGACAACGGTGCCGAGAGCTATGTCGGGCTGCTTCGCACCAATGCCACCCGTATCGCCGATGCCTTGACATGACGGAACCGGCGACCGAGCGATGAACGTTCCGACGCGATGGATTTCCTGACCGATCCGGTCACCTGGTGGCTGGATCCCTTCACCTCCAACCCGCTCATGCGCAACGCCCTGTGGGCCGGCTGGTTGGCGGTACTGGCGACGTCGGTGGTCGGGACGTGGGTCGTGCTTCGGGGGATGAGCTTCCTCGGTGATGCCCTCGCTCACGGCGTGCTGCCCGGAATCGCCATAGCCTTCGTGCTCGGGGTGAACCTCACCGTGGGCGCACTGGTTGCCGCCCTGGCCATGGTGCTGGGGGTCAATGTCATCCGAAGTCGCTCACCGCTCCCGTCCGACACGTCGATCGGCGTGCTGTTCGTGGGATTCCTGGCCCTGGCCGTGGTGATCATGTCCAGCCAGTCCGGCTCCTATGTCGGCGACCTGAACGACTTCTTGTTCGGGTCGATCGTGGCTGTCGACAACGCCGATCTGGCCCGTCAAGCGGCGGCCGCCGCGGTGACGGTGGCCGGGGTGGTCGTGTTCTATCGGGCATTTCTGGTCATGACCTTTGACGAGATCCAGGCCGAAGTGCTGGGACTACGGCCCCGACTGGCCAACGCCGTCCTCCTGGTACTGATCGCCTTCTCGATTGTGGCCTCGTTCGAAGCGGTCGGGAATTTGTTGGTGTTTGCCTTCCTGGTCGCCCCGCCGGCGACCGCCACGCTGTTGGTTCGCAGGGTCCCGACGACCATGGTGGTGGCGGTCGCCGTGGGGTTCGCCTCGGTCGTGATCGGCCTGTTGCTCAGCTATCACCGTGAAACCGCGCCGGGCGCCACCATGGCGTTGGTCGCGGTGGTCGGGTTTCTCCTGACGCTGTTGGCCACCACCGTTCGTGCCGGTCTCCGGCCTGGCGTCCGCTCCTGAACGCGAGACCGAACCGGTTACCGGTCGATCACGCCGTGCCGGCAGGTGGGGCGATCAGGCCTGATCGCCGACGGAGTCGGGAATCGTGGCCTCGATCTCGGCCAGCCACGCCGTGGGCTGGGCATCGGACGGCATGCGCCAGTCACCCCGGGGCGACATCGTCCCCCCCTGGGACACTTTGGGGCCATTGGGCAGTGCCGACCGTTTGAACTGGTTGGCGAAGAACCGGGTCACGAAAACGATCAGCCAGTGACGGATGGTGGCCAGGTCATAGGCCAGGCGGTGGTCGTGATCGAAACCGGGCGGCCAATCGCCATGGTGGGCATCGCGCCAGGCATGCCAGGCCAGGAAGGCGATCCGGCTCGGTCGGGCTCCCCGGCGGATCACGTGGTAGAGGTTGAAGTCCTGTAGTGCATAGGGGCCGACGAAGTCCTCGGTGGCCTGAGGCCGGGCGCCGCTGGAAGGTACCAGCTCCGGCGTGATCTCATGGGCCAGGATCTCGTCCAAGACGTCGTTGGTCTCCGTTCCGAAGAACTCGCTGGCGATCACCCAACGGATCAGATGCTGGATCAGGGTTTTGGGCACGCCGCCGTTGACGCCGTAGTGCGACATCTGGTCACCCACGCCGTAGGTGCACCAACCGAGCGCCAGCTCGCTCAGATCGCCGGTGCCGAGGACGAGTCCACCCCGGTGGTTGGCCAGACGGAACAGATAGTCGGTTCGGAGCCCGGCCTGCACGTTCTCGAAGGTGATGTCGTACACCTCCTCTCCTCGGGCGTACGGATGGTCGAGGTCGGCCAACATCTGCCGGGCCGCGGGTCGGATGTCGAGTTCGTCGAATGTCACGTCGAGGGCTGCAGCCAATCGGGTGGCGTAGTCCCTGGTGGTCGTACTGGTGGCGAAACCGGGCATGGTGAAGGCGTGGATGTCGGATCGGGGTCGCCCCAGTCGATCCATGGCTTGAGCCGCCACCAGAAGAGCGTGAGTGGAGTCGAGCCCGCCGCTGATGCCGATGATGACCTTCGGTTGGCCGATGGCCTGCATCCGCCGCTCGAGCCCCGAGACCTGAATGTTGAAGGTCTCGTAGCAGTCGAGGGCCAGGCGATCGGGGTCGTCGGGAACAAAGGGGAAACGATCGACCTTCCGCCGCAACCCGAGATCACCACCGGGGGGACCGAGGGTGAAGCCGATGGTACGGAACTCGCCGGTGCGCTCGCCATGGGTCCGCCTATTGTCATCGAAGGTGCCCTGACGCAGACGTTCCTGGCGAAGTCGAACCAGATCGACATCGACCACGGTTCGTTGGGCGGTATGGGGAAATCGCTGCGATTCACCCAGCAGGTCGCCACATTCGTAGACCATGGTCTGGCCGTCCCATGAAAGATCGGTGGTCGACTCGCCCTGACCGGCTGCGGCGAAAAGGTAGGCGGCGAGGCATCGGGCGCTGGCAGCTCGCACATGAAGTCGCCGATCCTCGGCTCGGGCCACCGTGATGGGGCTGCCCGAGAGGTTGGCCAGGACTGTGGCTCCGGCCAAGGCCGCCTCGGCCCCGGGCGGGATCGGCACCCACATGTCCTCGCAGATCTCCACGTGCAGTCGGAGTTCGCCCAGATCAAGGGCGGCGAAGATCAGATCGGGCCCGAGGGGCACCTCGCCACAGATGGCGTGCAGCGCATCGGATCGGAAGCGATGGATTCGACCCCTCAGATCGTCGCCGGGAGCGAAGTGGCGTCGTTCATAGAACTCCCGATAGGTGGGAAGATAGGACTTCGGCACCACCCCAAGGATTCGGCCCCGATGAACGACGACGGCGGCGTTGACGACCCGGTTGCCGTGAGCGAGGGGTGCACCGACCACCACCAGCGGCAACAGGTCGGCAGTGGCGTCAACCACCATTCCCAGGGCGGCTTCGACCCCGTCGAGTAGAGCGTCCTGCAGGAAGAGATCGTCGATGGCGTACCCGCTCAGACACAGCTCGGGGAAGACAGCCAGGGCGACACCGTCGTCATGGCAGCGTCGAACCTCGTCGATCACCGTGCCGGCGTTGGCTGCGGGATCGGCGGTTGCGATGGGCACGGTGCACGCCGCGACCCGGGCGAAGCCATGGCTGTAGAGCGAGGCGAAATCCACAGCGGCATTGTAACCCCGGGCTGTCCCTGGCCCGGGAACCGTCACGCCGTCCCATCCCGGCTCCGGGGGCGTCGTCGTCGGTCTGCTTCAGTCGACTCGATACCCAGGGCGGTCCGGTTCGTTCATTTCCCGTTCCGCTACCGTTCATCTAGGCTGTTCACGACCTGACCCACAACGTCGAGAGACAGATTCCGGCCATGGCTCATCGACCGCAGCGGCGACCCGCCCTCCGATACGAACTCGCACCCGATGATGAAGGTACCACCGCCGAACGCATGCGATCGGCGGCACCCGGCTTCATGGTCCTCGCCGGCTACCCCAGGGGGGCGTTGAGGACCGATCTGGTGGCCGGGGTCGCCGTTGCCGCCTACATGATCCCCCAGGTCATGGCCTACTCGTCCATTGTCGACCTCCCGCCGGTGGTCGGGTTGTGGACGGTCGTGGCGGCCACGGCGGGCTATGCCCTGTTCGGAAGTTCCCGAATCCTGTCGGCCGGGCCCGAGTCGACCATCGCCCTGATGGCGGCGGCAGCCGTCGCCCCGCTGACCAACGGCGATCCCCAACGCACCCTGGCCTTGTGTTCGGGCCTGTCCCTGGTGGTGGCCGGATGGTGCCTTGTCGGGCGCCTGCTGAAGCTGGGCGTCGTGGCCGATCTGTTGTCCGAGCCCCTACTCGTCGGGTATCTCGCCGGTGGAGCGGTGCTCATGGTCGTGGGTCAGCTCGGTCGCGTCACCGGGACCGAGGTCGAGGGCGAATCGATCGTTGACCAGATGCGCGGCTTCGCCGAGGTCGTGGGCGACACCCACGTGCCCACACTTGTGGTCGCCGGGGGCACGTTGGCCGGGGTCCTGATACTCCTCCGTTGGAAGCCACGGTGGCCGGGCCCGCTCCTGGCCGTGGGAGCGGCCACCGCAGCCAGTGCCCTTCTCGGGTTGGAGGATCGAGGGGTAGAGGTGACGGGATCGATTCCGCAAGGCCTTCCCGTGCCCTCGGTACCGGACCTGAGTATGGCCGACATGAGATCGTTGGTGGTGGCCGGACTGGGGGTAGCCGTGGTCGCCTACTCCGACAATACGCTGATCGGCCGGGCCTTTACTCCGACCACCGGCTCGGGCAAATCCACTGTTGATGCCAACCAGGAGCTGGCGGCGCTGGCCGCGGTCCACACCGCTGTCGGGTTCGTCGGAGGCTATCCGTGCTCGGCTTCCGGGTCCCGAACCGCACTTGCCCTCAGCTCACGGGCCAAGACTCAGCTGTACTCGTTGGCTGCCGCCGCCTGTGTGATCGCCGTGTTGCTGTTTGCCGGGCCCATCTTCCGAGCGCTTCCGGCCGCGGCGTTGGGGGCCGTCGTGCTGTATGCCGCCTCCACCCTCATCGATCTGCCCGCCCTTCGTCGGCTGGCCCGTTTCCGGCGGTCGGAGTTGTTGCTGGCCACCCTGGCCTGCGTGGCCACCGTGGTCTTCGGCGTGCTGGTCGGCGTGGCCATCGCGGTCGCCCTCAGCCTGGGTGAGATGGTGCAGCGCCTGGCCCGACCCCATGAAGGGGTCCTCGGCCGGGTCGACGACGTTGCCGGTATGCACGACGTCGACGATTACCCCGACGCCACGACCCTGCCGGGATTGATCATCTACCGGTACGACGCTCCGCTGTTCTTCGCCAACATCAACGACCTGAAGCGCCGCGCCCTGGTTGCCGTCGATCGAGAAAACGAACTGGACCCCGACAACCCGGTTCGCTGGTTCCTGCTCAATGTGGAGGCCAACGTCGAGATCGACTTCACCGCCGTGGACGGTCTGCGCAGCCTGTGTCTCGAACTCCGACAGCGGGGTGTGCACCTTGGCCTGGTCCGGCTCAAGGAGGATCTCCGCCTCCCGCTGGCCCGGACCGAATTGCTGGAGTTGATCGGCGAGGACATGCTCTTCGCCACATTGCCGACCGCTGAGAACGCCTATCTGGATTGGGTGGAGCGAAACGCCTAGGGACCGGCAACCGGGTCGCCAATGGGTGAATTGACTGCGGCCCGAACGATCCTTACACTGTCAGGCAGTGCGGCAGCTTGGCGGACCGACCTCGAGCAACGGACCGACCGTGTGCTCGACCACCGACAGGCGACCGGATCCTGATCACGACAACCGTCGGAGACCGCCTTGTCCATGACCAACCCGACACCGACCGGACGCTCCCAGGCCGACCTCATCGGTCGGGACGACGCCAACGACATCGAAGCCATTCTCGAGCTGACCAATACCGACATGGAGTCGACGATTCGCCATGTGGAGAATCACGCCGACACCCTTTTCACCTGGGACTACAACAAGGGCGCCAGGCCTCGTCTGAACAAGCTGTACGAGAAGGCCAAGCACTCCATGTGGGACGGCGAGAAGGATCTGGAATGGGACACCGACGTCGACCTGGACAAGATGGTCGAACACATGCAGATGGTGACCTATATCCAGAATCAATCGCTGTTCGCCTTCGCCGAACAGCCCGGCAGTCCGTTGCGTCACTTCGGCGACAAGGAATGGCACGAACTGGGCCGGGAGTCGCTGATCTGGCAGATGAGCCAGTTCCTGCACGGTGAGCAGGGGGCACTGGTGGCGACGGCCAAGATCGTGGAGACCGTGCCGTGGATCGATGCCAAGTATTATGCATCGACCCAGGTCATGGACGAAGCCCGCCATGTCGAGGTCTTCTCCAAGTATCTCGACACCAAGCTCCAGGACGCCTATCCCATCAATGTCCACCTCCAGGAGCTGCTGGACGACGTAATCAGGGACAGCCGGTGGGACATGACCTACCTCGGCATGCAGATCATGATCGAGGGCTTGGCTCTGGCCGCTTTCAGCTTCCTCCACCAGATCACCGATGAGCCGTTGCTCAAGAAGCTGCTGCGTTATGTGATGAGTGATGAAGCCCGTCATGTTGCCTTCGGTGTGCTGAGCCTCCAGGAGTACTACCAGGAGCTCACCCTGGCCGAGATCCAGGAGCGGCAGGAGTTCGCCTTCGAGGCCGCCGTGCGGATGCGGGACCGCTTCCTCCGCCAGGAAGTGTGGCATCGCATGGGGATCGACGACGTGCGGCCCATCATCCGCTGCTTGCTGGAGGCGCCGGATGAGGAGAAGGAGTTCCAGCGTTTGCTGTTCTCCAAGATCGTGCCCAACTGCCGCAAGCTCGGTCTGCTCGACGCCGGTGAGGGTTGGTTGCGGACCAAGTTCACCGAGATCGGTGTGATCGAGTTCGAGCACATGGAGTCGACCGACGACGAGTATGGGGCCTTCGATCTGGCCTCGGCTTGATCCTGTCCGATTCCCTCCTCATCGAACCATGAAGATCCCTCCTTAGTCGGAGCCACGAAGTAGATAGGCGTCCATCGACAGCGACCCGGCCTGGTAGCCGTCGATCATGACCTCGAGGGGCCGACCGTCGGCCATTCCGGCCAGGTACACCATGGGCAGATAGTGATCGGGCGTGGGCACGGAGCGGTCGAAGTCGGGGTGATGCTGTAGTTCGAGGATGCGAGACGGCTCGGTGGTGAGCACCTCGTTCACGGCCTCATTGAAGCGGCGAGCCCAGTCGTAGGGTTGCTCGCCCAGGCTGAAGTCGACGAGCCGCAGGTTGTGCACGATGTTGCCGCTGCCCATGATGACCACGCCCGATTCCCGTAGCGGGGCCAGCCTGCGGCCGAGGTCGTAGTGGTAGGCCACGTCCTTTGAGGCGTCGATGGCCAGCTGGACGATCGGCACCTCGGCCTCGGGATAGGCGTGGACCAGTACCGACCACGTTCCGTGATCGAGGCCCCAGCTGTCGATGTCCCTACCGACCCAGACCGGATCGACTGCGCCCGAAATCTCGTCGGCCAGTTCGGGCATGCCCGGTGCCGGGTACTGGACGGCGAACAGCTCAGGGGGGAAGCCGAAGAAGTCGTGAATGGTCTTGGGCTTGTGCATGACCGTGACGGCGGTGGCGTTGATGTACCAGTGGGCCGACACCATGAGCACGGCCCGCGGTCGGGGAACCGACTGTCCGAACCGACGCCAGGCATCGGTGTATCGGTTCGTCTCCAGCGCGTTCATGGGGCTGCCGTGGCCGATGAAGGCGGCCGGCATCGTCGTCATCGCATCAACCATCCTGGGACGCATGAGGCGGGTGGTGAAGGCAGTTCTCGCCTCGGTGCAGGGTCCGTGTTGTGGGCACGACACCCACTCTACGGTCGGCTGTTTCTCGTCGTCAGATCCGTCTCGTACGGCACGGATCTTCGTTGCAGGCCGGCACGTCCCCGATGGCCGACAGACCATCGAGCCGAACCACCCACAGACCGTTGTCGAGGGAGATCGGGTCTCCAACCAGTTCCGCTCTGGCCTGTCGGTTCCGGCTTCGGGGATCGTCGGTTTCGGTCGAGCCGTCGTCGCCCGACCCCGAGTCGTCGGTCACCGTCGGCGGGTCGTCGACCGTGATGCCGTCGCCGGGACCGAGATCGAAGTCGGAGCCCACGGTTGAGCCCCCCGAACCGTCGCCGATGTCGATGGTGATGACCCCGTCGTCCTCGCTCAGGAAGGCGTAGGCATGAGGCAGCGTCAGCGCCGGCTCCCCGGCTCCGGAGACCAGGTCCACGTCAACCGGTCCGGGCAATTCGTGACGGCCGGTGCGCACGATGAGGAGTGCGTCGGATTGGAATTCGACGTGGCCCGGGTTGTCGTCGAACCACACCTCGACCGGGCGGGGGAAGGTCCCTGCGATCTGGACCAGGTTCTCGGTGTCGACCCAGCCGGTCCGGGGTTCGATGTCCGTGACCGTCCACTCGCCATCCTGGGCTCGATCCGGCCCGAGTTCGATGACGTCATCATCGGATTCGTCGTCGATATCCGAGCCGCCGTCGGAGTCGGAGTCGTCGGTGCCACCTATTGGGTCGGTGTCGGCCCGGTCGTCGTCCGCCCCGCCGTCGTCGGAGGGCTCGCCATCGGGGTCGGCGTCCACCGAAGCATCGTCACCGCGGTCATCTTCGGCCGGATCGCCGTCGTTCCGGTCGTCGACTTCGGTCTCGGCGTTGGCTGATTGGCCACGGTCGTCAGGGTCGGTGTCGTCGCCTCCGGCACCTTCCTCACCAGCACCGGGAGTGGTTCCCGTCCCTCCGTCACCGTCATTGGTCTCGGTGTCGCTGTCGCCGCTGCCGGTTCCGGCCGTCGAGTCGTCGCCCGATCTGTCACCGCCATCGGCTGTTCCACCGGGAGCCGAGTCGCCGGACCCGTCGCCACCGGCTGGGGATCCATCGCCGGGACCGCCGTCGGCGCCGTCGTCGGGGCCATCGAGGTCGCGATCATCGGTGTCGCCCACGGTGAAGGTGGCAAGATAGGCGTTTCCCAACCGAACGGTCGAATCGGTTCGAGGAACCGCCTCGATGACCAGGGCGTAGTTACCGCCGGGCAGCGAGGTCGACCAGGTGGCCGACGACGCACCCTTTTCGGCCAGGTACACGGCACCACGTTCGTCGGTGAGGACACTGTCGGCTGCCGGTTCGTTCCGGCCTGCTTCGGTGCCACTGGTCGAGACCCGGTGTTCGGTCACGGCAAAGGGGTCACCGTCGATGATGGTGACCAACGACGCCTCCCAGTGATATGGCTGATTGAAGTGGCCGCCGTCGACATTGAGCGAGATCGTGGCGGTGACGAGACCGTTGTCACCGTCGGTCAGGCCGGCGATGGTGATCGAGCCGGCGGCCCCGTCCTCGACCACATCGACACCGATGGCGGTTGCCGCATTGAACCGGCTCACACCGGCGACCGCGGACGACAGGCCGTCATTCCGGTCGCCGGTCGACGCCAAGAGGCCGGCCACCTCGCCCGGGGCGAGCCCGGGTTGCCGTTCCAGGACGAGGGCGGCGGCCGCCGCCACCAGGGGAGCGGCCTGACTGGTCCCGGAGTGGAACGCCAGCCCGTCGCCGGGCACCGTTGACAACACGAGTTCCCCCGGGGCGAAGACATCGACCGGCGAGCCGGTGTTGGAGAATCCTGCCGGCCCGTCATCGGGGGTGCTGGCCGCCACCACGATCATGTTGGCCGTATCGAGTGAGGCCGGATACACGGCGCTGTCATCGAGGGAGGTGGCGTTGTTGCCGGCGGCCGCCACCAGCAACACGCCCTTGTCGGCGGCGTACTCCACCGCGTCGGCGATCTCGACCGCGGTCTCCGGCGACGCACCGGGTTGCGATCCGAGCGAGAGGTTCACGATGTCGGCCCCGTTGTCGGCCGCGTACCGGATGGCCCGAGCGATGGCCGAAGCCCGGATCACGCCATCGGCCGAGTCCACCCGAAGGTCCATGATCTCGGCCTCGGGGGCCAGGCCGGCGATGCCGATTCCGTTACCGGCGGTGGCGGCGATGAGGCCGGCCACGTGGGTTCCGTGAGCGTCGTTGTCACCGTCGTAGCCGATCGGGTCGTCGCTGCCGAAGTCCCAGCCGGTGCAGTCGTCGACGAACCCGTTGTCATCGTCGTCGATCCCGTTGCCGGGCCCGGAGGCACAGTCCTCGCCGGGGTTGAGCCAGGCCGAGCCGTTCAGATCGGGATGAGCGAAGTCGACTCCGGAGTCGACCACGGCAACCACCACACCGACGCCGGTGGCTCCGGTCCGGGCCTCCAGGCCGTCGACGTCGGCGTCGATGGATTGGGCCGGGACCGAGGGCAGGGAGAGCTGGTCCAGATTGTCGCCCCGGTTGTCGAGCGGCCACTGGTAGGGCTCGTAGGGATCCCCGGACAGGGCGAAGAATCCGTCCTCGGCCACGGTCACTCCGAGGTCGTCGAACACGTCGAGGGAAGCCGCAGTGACCGCATAGCTGGTGTCGGTGATGGCGGAAACCGACTCGACTCCGGGCAGCGAGGCCAGACGTTCGGCCACGGCCGACGCCTCGATGTCCTCGAGCGGGGCCCCGTTTTCGAGGTCCAACTGGTCGTTGGACTTGCTCGATCGGACCGAGATCGGCCCCAGTACGACCAGCTCCCCGCTGTCGTTGCGGTAGCCGAGAACACCGTCTTCGGCCACCAGGGACACGCCGTCGGGCAGAGCGGCCAATGTCTCCACGGTCATGGTGAAGACCCCGCCGTCGCCGTCGTTGCCGTCTCGGGTGGAGCCCGACCCCCACTCGGGGCTCGACGGTGCCGAGCGAGGGATGGTGGCCACGATGCGATGAAGACCGTCGTCGGGGACGACCGGCTCGGTGGAGCGGAGTTCCCGGACCGGCGGCGCAGGGGGGAGATCGCCGGTTGCGGGGCCGCCTGCGACGCCCGGGCCGCATGCCGCAGCCGACACCGACAGCGCAGCCCCGATGGCGGCAATCCGTGGCCATCCGATCATTCCGCCGTCCTTTGCGTTCGATCGCGGCGACGCAGGAATCGCCGACGGTCTCGTATCGGTCGGTGGGTGGAATCGCTTGAGATCGGCGGGTCGTTCGACCTGCGGATCGATGGTGATCTCATTGAGACCAAGGCGGTGCGCACATCGGAACGGGGGCGACACGTCGACGAGATGTCGGCCGGGCAGGGTTCGGAATCGTCGTTGTTCCCCCGACTGTGGAGGGCCGCCTAGACTCGGCCCCTATGCCACTGACAAAATGGCAGCCTCCCGTACCCCGTCATGAGGTGGACGACGACAATCGGGTCACCTGGCTCGAGCTGTTCTTCGATCTGATCTATGTCGCTGCCCTCATCCAACTCGGAGATCGCTTGGCCGGCGACGTCTCGCTGTCCGGGGCGGTCGGCTTCGTCGGGGTGTTCGTGGTGTTGTGGTGGACCTGGACCGGTACCACGGCGTTTACCAACCGATTTGCGGTGGACGATGTCGTTCACCGCATCCTGACATTTGCCCAGATGTTCGCCGTAGGAAACCTGGCCGTGGTCGCCGCCGGGCGCCCGGACCGTTGGCAACTTTGGCTGGCCCTCAGCTATGTGGCCGCCCGGCTACCGCTGCTGATCATGTACGTCCGGGTCAGACGCACGAGCTCGAGTGCCCGACGGGTGGCCGACCTCTACCTTTCGGTGTTCTCGGCCACTGTGGTGATCTGGCTCGTCTCCCTCGTGATTCCGGGAACCGCCAGATACTGGGTGTGGGCTGCGGCGCTAGCGGTGGAACTGACCGCTCCGGTGCTCGTGGTTCGACGAGAGGAGGGTCCTCCGACCAGCAGCGAGCATTTCCAGGAGCGGTACGCCCTGTTCACCATCATTGTGTTGGGCGAGACCTTCGTGAAGACGCTTACCGAGATCAGTGGCATCGGGATCACCAGCCGAACCGAGGTCTACGGGGCCATTGCCTTCGTCATCCTCATCGCCATCTGGTGGACCTACTTCGATGATGTGGCCGATGCCCATATCCGAGCCGTGTCACCGTTCTCGGATCGGCCATCGACCAACCGGCTGATATGGGTGTACAGCCACCTTCCCTTGGCCATCGGCATCACCGCCTACGGCGTAGCGGCCAAGAAGATCGTGGGAATCGAAGCCTTCGACACGGCGTGGAAGGAAAGCTACACCTGGTTGTTGGTTACGGCCCTGGTCGTCACCCTGGTGTCGGTTGCTCTGCTCGATATGCTCACGGCCAGTCCTCACTATGCCGTCGGAGCCCCGGATCGGGTCATCCCCCGCCTTGCCGCAGCCGTAATTCTGGTACCCGTCGGGTTCATTACCGCTTCCGGCGCGGTGTCGGCACTAATCGGACTTCTTCTGGTCGCCGCCGTGGTCGTCGTTCAGATCGGCGTCGAGGTACTGGCGGCGGCACGTTCGGAGTATCGGTTGGGTCGGGAGGTGCGATCGATCGTGAGTGATCGTGCCGGCGGTTGTGCCCATCTGGCCGTCGCCTCGCTTCCCGACGTCCATGCCGCGGTCACCTGCGGCGCCTGCGACCGGAAAGGGCAGCAATGGGTTCAGCTTCGGGTCTGCCTGACCTGCGGTCATATCGGATGCTGCGACGACTCACCGGGCCGACATGCCACCGCTCACTACACCGACACCGGCCATGCCTTGATCGCAACCATGGAAGCCGGTGACCATTGGGCCTACTGCTTCGTCGACGACGTCACGGACCCGCAGTGGCTGCTGGACACTGCGGGTCGAGGACAGGCACGGTGATCGCTGACCCGATCGACGCCTCGTTCGGTTCCGTCCGGATCGACTCGGACTCGGGACGCTCGACATGGACCAGGCCCGCACAGCGGCGTTGATCCCGAGATGGCAAGGCCGCTGACCGGAACCCCGCTCAGCCCGCCGGCCAGTTCGACAGGCTCTCCATCGGGCAAGGGCCGAATTTGCGGTCCCGACGGCTCGGAGTCGAGGCTGGACTCACCGTCATCGTCGGTCGAGTCGCCACCTCCGCTCGGTCCGTCGGTGCCGGGTGATTCGTCAGTGATCGATCCGTCGGAGCCACCCGTACCGGCGCCCGGGGCGCCTCCCCACCGTCACGGTCGCCATCCCATCCCCTCTGTCGGCCGGAGGCTGATACGAGCCATCCGCGTCGTCGCCCCCTGAGCCGCCCACTGCCGCGCCTTCATGGCCTGCGCCCGCGCCGGCGATGCCGTCATCGTTCCTCCGGCCTCCATCGCCGGCCACGTCACCACCACGGTGCCGGGGCCGCCGGGCTGTACGGCCTGGTCATCCACGAAGCCCTATCGATGCCACCCGCTACACCGTTGACATCGACCGACTGGGCGATGTGGCCCGGCGGGTCCGCCCCGCCGCCATCACCGTCGGAGGTAGTCTGACTCTCTCGATCCACGACGTGGCCGGGGTCCGGGCCGTCGCCGACGATGTGGGAGCCTCGGTGATCTTCGATGCGGCCCACCTCTCGGGGTTGATCGCAGGACGGGTCTGGCCTAATCCTCTCGTCGCCGGTGCCGATGTGATGACCATGAGCACCTACAAGAGCCTGGGCGGTCCGCCGTCGGGCTTGCTCGCCACCAACGAGCCGGGTCTGGCCGAACGGCTTGATGCCATCGCCTTTCCCGGCATAACCGCCAACTTCGACGTGGCTGATCATGGTGGCGGAACCGAGTGTGCCCGACGGCCGGCCCAGGCCGGCCTACTCACCTCCGCTATCGGTCTGCCGTCGGGCACCTGCGCCGGTCTCCGGCTCGGCGTCAACGAGATGATCCCCCTCGGAGCGAGCCTCGACCAGGTGGATGAGGTGGCCGAACTGGCGGAGAGGACGCTTCCGGCATCCGCCCCCGAGCTCGAGCAGATGGCCTCCGAGGTGGCCGATCTCCGGGCGAGATTTTCTGGGTTCTTGCGTACTGCCGGCTCGAGTAACCGAGCATCCGAATTCGATGTTTGAATATCATCAAAAAAGATAGTGACACCCACCACACATCTGTTGACGCGATGGCAACTTTTGGTTAGATTGTCCGTAGATACAAGCAATTGGTGCGGTTCCAGCGGGCGGCACGGACACGGCGTCGAGCCATCGTCTCCGTCAACGAAGCCCCTCGTTCAGCTGCGGCAGTCCCCGATGGACGTAGCTCCAACGCTCTGGTCTCATCTACACACCAACTTGGAAGGAGAAGAGAAGTGGCGAACAGACTTCGATCATTAGGGGTTGTTCTCGGGTTGATTGGGGTGGTCTGCCTCATTGCCGGAGGTGTGGCTTTCCTCCGCACCAACGAGGGCATGGGAGCGCTGGAGGACTTCAGCGCAACCCAGAACGTGAACCTCAGCTACAACGAGGATGGCCAGCTCATCGACCGCGGCACCACTGAAGGGGCCGAGGCCATCAAGACCATGATCACCGAGGAGTGGGGCTATCCGCTGGTTGACGGGGACCTCAATCCAGACGATCCGCTGGTGAACACCGCTTCCGAGTACATGTTCCAGATGGGCACGATTGTCTACCACGTGGTCAACGGGACTCAGACGGTGGTCCTGGACGAAGACGTCGAGTACAACGGTGAAACCTTCGCCGCCGGTACCTATGAATTCGATGTCGACGGACGGTACTGGACCGACTTCGATCGTATGCATCCGCTGGAAGGCCCCGCCCGAGAGCAAGCCTGGAGCGGCACCGTACACGGTCTGGTCGGTGAGCTGGGTGTCGGTGTGGTCACGCATACCTCGATCCAGATGGGCTACGCCGTGGCCGGCATCCTGGCCGGGCTGGGCCTGGTCTCCCTGTTGACCGGTCTGGGCCTGTTCTGGGCCGGCCGGCCCACCCCGGCTGTGGCCGAGGCCCCTCGGTACGACGTGGCCAAGACGAACGGGCACGACGAAAGCAAAGCCGGCGACCAACTCGTAGGAGTCTGAGCGCACGGAGGGTCCACCGTCGTCCGACGGGGGATCCGAGGTCGCCACTTGGGTCGGTGCATTCGAACAACGAAAGTTGCGTCGGATGCACCGACCTTTTGCCGTCCCTCGGCAGGACACGCCGAGCTCCGCCGACGGTGTCCTGGTAACCTGCGAATGGTGGCGATCCTCGAGCGACTGGATCCGCCGTCGGATCGGCGTGTGGCCCTCAGAGTGACCAACGACGCGCTACGCCAGCTGCGCTCCGGTCACCCCTGGTTGTTCGACCGCTCCATCACCTCCGGCAAGACCGCGGGCAAGGCCGGTGATCTGGCCGTCGTCTTCGACGGCGAGCGCCGGTTCGCCGCCATCGGGCTCTACGATCCCCGGTCGCCGATTCGGGTCAGGATCCTCCACGTCGGTCGCCCCACCCTGATCGACGGCGACTGGCTGGCCGATCGGCTGGCCGACGCTGTGGACCGCCGTCGCTCGCTGTTCGGGACCTCCGGTGGTATCGACGAAGCCGACGGCGGCCCGGTCGAGCACGACCAAGCTCACCCCACCACGGCCTATCGCCTGGTTCACGGGGAGAACGACGGACTGCCGGGTCTGGTGGTTGACTGGTATTCGGGCTCGGCCGTGGTCAAGCTGTACACCGCGGCCTGGATCCCGTGGCTGCCGTCGGTGGTGGCCGGCCTGTCGGTTGCCACTCAGCGGTCGGACCTCCGAGAGGCCCCTGGAGTCTTGGAGCGGGTGGTGTTGCGGCTCGGCCGATCCATAGCCGGCAGTGGTCCGCCGGGAATCGCCGATGGCGTGGTGCTGGCGGGGCCGACTCTTGACGGACCGGTCGAGTTCTTCGAGAACGGACTGCCATTCACCGCCGACCTTGCCCATGGCCACAAGACCGGCCACTTCCTCGATCAGCGGGACAACCGCAGTCTCGTCGGTCGACTGGTGGGCGACGCGGTCGGAAGTGGAGGAGGTCATCGAGTGCTCGATGTCTTCAGTTGCACCGGAGGGTTCGCCGCTCATGCTGCGGCCGCCGGTGCCGATGATCTGACTTTTGTGGACGTCAGCGAGCGGGCGCTCGAGCTGGCCCGGCATCACGTGGATGGTGCCGTCGACTCGAGGCCACGGCGATCGGGACCCATCAATGGCCGGCCCGAGGTGGCGACCGTCGCCGGGGACGCCTTCGACGTCATGGCCCACATGGCGCAGGCCGGCCGGCAGTTCGACACGGTGGTTGTCGATCCGCCCTCCTTCGCCAACCGGGCCGACCAGGTCGACCGGGCGCTGGCCGCCTATCACCGTTCGGCTCGGCTTGCCGCCCGACTGGTTGCGCCCCACGGCCTGCTGTTCCATGCGTCGTGCTCGGCTCGGGTCACCGAGGCGTCGTTCCTGAACCAGATCCAACGAGGCATCGCCGATGCCAACCGGGAAGCCTCGGTGCTGACAGTCACCGGGCACCCGGTCGACCACCCCATCGGGTTCGTTCATGGAGCGTACCTGAAGGCCGTGGCCCTGAGGCTGACGCCGTGACCGACGAGTTCGGCCGTGAGCCCTCGAGTGTGGCCGGCAAGGGAAACGGGGGGTCGGGCGATGCGGTACTTGAGCGTTTCCCTCTCGGTTCGAGCGTGACGACCGAGGAGCTGAGAATACATCCCCACCCGGTGCTGCACCGGCTCCGAAGCCGGGAGCCGGTGAGTTGGATCCCCGAGTTGCAGCGTTGGTTGGTCACCGACTGGTCCCTTGCTCTGGAGATCCTCCGGGACTGGCAACGGTTCACCGTCGACGATGCTCGCTTCACCACCGGTCAGGTCGTGGGGCCCAGCATGCTCAGCAGTGACGGCGCTGAGCATGGCCGACACCGGCGTCCCTTCGATCCCTACTTCAAGCTCGGGGCAGTGACCGAGCGGGCAACGACCACGACGACTTGGTTGGCCCGGCAACTGGTGGACGACATCGAGTCCCGAGGCGGGGGAGAGCTGCGGACCGAGTTGGCAGCACCGCTGGCGGTGGTCACCATTGCCGGCTACCTGGGGCTGGACCGCCTCGAGCCCGATTGGAACCGCCTCATTCACCAAGTACTGGGTTGGTACCAGCACATCGTCGCCGCCGTCGAGGCCCTGACCGCCGGTGAGTCGGCATCGCTCCGCGCGTCCGAGGCCATGGACCAGATGGCGGCTGTGGTCGACCTAGTGCTCGGTACGGGAGACGACGATCAGGACATCACGACCATGTTGATCGAGGTGGCCGAGTCGGCCACCCTTAGCCGGGCCGAACTGGTGAGCAACGTCGCCGTCATCCTCTTCGGGGCGATCGAGACGTCGGAGGCCATGACGGCCAACGCCCTGTGGCATTTGTTGACCCACCCCGAAGCCGTCGAGGTCGGTCTCAACAGTGGCAACCGTGGCCGGTTCATTTCCCGGGCGGTGGAGGAGTCACTAAGGCTGGAGCCGGCGGCGGCTCTGGTCGATCGCTACACCACGCAGGACCTGACCATTGGCGGGATCGAGCTCGTTGCCGGCGAGGCGGTTGCCGTCTCACTGGCCGGAGCCAATCGTGACCCTGCCGTGTTCGAGGAGCCTGATCGCTTCCACCCCGGCCGACCGGGTCTGGAGCGGCACCTGGCATTCGTACGCGGTCCACACGCCTGCCTCGGTCTTCACCTGGCCCGACTCCAGACCCGTCACGCCGTGGAGCAGGTGCTGGATCGATGGCACCGGATGCGTTTCGTCCCGAACCGATCGGCCGGGCCGTCCGGTCTCGTGTTCCGTAAGGTCGGTGCCGTGACCGTGTCCGTCGGGGGAGCGGGCGTCGAGCGGTAGGGGCGCGGGTCGGTGTGAGTGCGACAGCGACCTCCGGGGTCGATTACGATCGCAGTGTTCGGCTGTGGTTGACCGCCGCCGTGTCCGGCCCGACGTCGTCGCCGGGACGAGCACTGTGGTTCGATCGGGCATCGACGACGAGGAGTGACCTGGTGGCAAGCGAGTGGTTCGAATCGGTAGCGGTTGCCCAGGCCAGGGCTAAGCGCATGCTGCCGGCCTCGGTGTACGGAGCGCTCATCGCCGGTTCGGAGGCGGGTTCGACGCTCACCGACAACCCTGCGGCCTTCCAGCAGCTCGGTCTGAAACCGATAACCGTGGACCAGCCGCCGAGCCGTGAGATGGCCACCGAGGTAATGGGCCAACCCATCTCCATGCCGGTGCTGATCTCACCCACCGGGGTACAAGCGGTCCATCCCGACGGCGAGGTGGCCGTGGCCCGGGCATCGGCCGCCCGGGGGGTGGCCATGGGTTTGAGTTCCTTCGCCAGCAAGCCCATCGAGGAGGTCATCGAGGCCAACCCTCAACTGTTCTTTCAGATCTACTGGGCCGGCGACCGTGAGTCGGTTCTCGAACGCCTGGCTCGAGCCAAGTCGGCCGGAGCGGTGGGACTCATCGTCACCACCGACTGGTCGTTCTCCCATTCTCGGGACTGGGGCAGTCCCGAGATCCCCCAGACCATGGATTTGAAGACGATGGCAAAGCACCTGCCGGAGTCGGTCATCCGTCCCCGCTGGCTGGCTCGGTGGGCCAGGGCCGGGTGGAAGCCGCCGTCCCTGACCGTGCCCAATTTCGCCACGGTGGGATCCCCGACCCCCAACTTCTTCGATGCGTATGGAACCTGGATGCAAACGCCGCCGCCCACCTGGGACGACATCGCCTGGGTGTGCGGCCAATGGGATGGACCGGTCATGCTCAAGGGTGTCATGCGGGTCGACGAGGCCAGGCGGGCGGTCGATGCCGGTGTCGACGCCATTTCGGTCTCCAATCATGGGGGAAACAATCTGGATGGTTCGCCGGCCGCCATTCGAATGCTGCCACCGATTGCCGAGGCTGTCGGCGACGAGGTCGAGGTGGTCATGGACGGAGGGATCCGACGGGGCAGCGACGTGGTCAAGGCCCTGGCTCTGGGGGCCAAGGCGGTGATGATCGGTCGGGCCTATCTGTGGGGCCTTGCCATCAACGGCCAGGCCGGTGTGGAGAACGTGCTCGATGTGCTGCGAATGGGGATCGATTCCACCATGCTGGCAATTGGCAAGGCGACGATCGCCGACCTCGGCCCCGACGATCTCCATCTGCCCGATGACTTCAACCCCGATGGATGGCGCCCATGATCATCACCGTCTTCCGGTCCCGGCTGCGGGACGAGTCCCGGGACGAATACTTCGAGATGTCGACGCGGATGAACGAGTTGGCCGCCTCCATGGAGGGTTTCATCTCGGTCAAGACCTTCGTCGCCGAGGACGGAGAACGTTGTACCGTCGTGGAATTCGACAGTGAGGAACACCATCAGGCCTGGGCTCGCCACCCTGAACACCGGCTGGCCCAGGTTCGAGGTCGGGCCGTGTTCTACGCCTCCTACGATCTCAAGGTGGGTACCGTCGAGCGGACCTCGGTCATGGAGCCGGTGGACGGTGTACCCAACCCTGACCCATGATCGATGAGCCCGATCCCGACGTGCTGTTACACGCCATGGGCCGGGGCATGGGAAACGACGGAATCGAGCGAACCGAGCAGCTCGAGCTGGTCGATCTGGTCGCCGCCCTTGATCGTCGGCTTCGCCGAGACGGTGGTGGGCTTCATCAAGACGGGGTTGATCGGGACATGGCGGCAGACCGATCCGGATCGGCCGGCCACATCGACCCGGGGGCGACCCGATCCTTCCCGTCGTGCGGGCCGACGTAGAACGCCGACTGGCCATCAACCGCCCGGGCTATGGAACCGATCTCGGCTCGACTCAACGCTCGGATCGGCGGGAACCGTGACCCGGTGACGGAGTGGGAGGGGACGGTGCCCCCCGGGTCGACCGGCGGTTCGGACCCTCCACGGTCGTTGCCGCCCTGTCCCGGCTGCTGAGCGGTTGTGGTCTCGAGGTGCTGGAGGAACGTCTCGGTTCGCTTGGCCACCCTCGACCCGCACTTCGCTACGCCATCCGGCCCTGGGACAACGCCCGCCCCAGGCCCCGCCTGTCGCCGTGTGCGTCCACCGCGATTCCCGACTCGGCAATCTCATCGTCGACGACGGGGCAAGGCTGGCCGCCGTGCTCGATTGGGAACTGGCCCATGCCGGCGACCCCATGGAGGATCCGGCCTGGCTGTGTCTTCGAACCTGGCGCTTCGGCAACGACGATCTGCCGGTTGGGGGATTCGGTCGGATGGAAGTCCTGAGGGACGGCTACGAGCAGGGCGGTGATGTGTGGCGCCAGGATGCCTTTCGGTCGTGGTCGGCGGCTCGCGCCATTGGTTTGGCCGGTCAGGCCGACCGGTTCGTCCCGGGCGACAGTGACTCGACCGTTGCACGCCGCCAGCGGTCGCCGGTTGGTCGCCTTGGGACGACGAGCGAGCAGGCCGCTACCAGTGGGGCATCGGAAGCGCTCACGGCGCAGGCAACGATGCTCTATGACGCGCAGACCTTCGCCTACTCGCTACACACGCTGGCTTTCGCGGCAGGGGCCACCATCTTCTACGTCCTGTTCGCCCGTTCCGGGCTGCTACCACGTGTCCTCATCGGCCTTGGTCTCGTCGCCGCACCGCTCGCCCTCATCGGTCAGGTGCTGGTTGTACTCGGCATCGACGTCCCGCTGTACGTCTTCATCCCCAACCTCCCATTCGAGCTCGGTGCCGGTCTCTGGCTCCTCCTGCGGGGCCACCCGACCGAGCGCCCAGCTGGTAAGTTCGAGAAACAGTGACGTCTCCCTGCCCCGGCCACGGGGAACAGCGCGGCCGCGAACCTTGAGCGGGCCGCCAATTCGAACGGAGTACTTCGCATGGAATGTATTGTGGCCACGTGGATCGTGGCACTCGTCGGACTCGTACTCATTGCGTTGCTGGGGAGCCTACAACTGGTGGCGCTTGTCAGACCGCGGGCCCAGTGGACGATCGACAACGTCTACGGCGGATCCCCCGAAGACACCGATCCCACCGCCTACTTCGCCTTCAACCAGGCCACGGCTTGGGCGGACCCATTCCTCTTGGTGCCACTGCAGGTCCGTGCCAGTGTCGGCATGCTCCTGGGTGAGCGGTGGGGATTCCTGCTCGGGCTCGTCGCGTCGGTGCCGTTCTGGTACACCGCGATCTCTCCTACTTCTGGGACCGCGACCTCGGCTTCCGACGCAATAGCTTCGGCTACTGGGTTCTCACCTGGGGGATGTGGCCGGTCTTCGGGCTCGCCGAGGGCGTCTACTGCTTCATCCGACTCCTCGACTGAGATGTGGTACTTGGTGCCATGAACGTGATCTGGGGCATCGTCGTCGTGGCCTTGTCGCTGCTGGCCTGGGCTGGCCAGATGCTGGCGTGGCTCGCTCCCGCGACCGCGGTGCGCTGGCAGCTGATGGAGGCCGAAGATGACGTCGAGCCCACCTTCTGGGCCGACATTCGAGCTGAGGCTCTCTGGGATGCACTGACCCTCTGGGTGATGGCCGCAGCAGGCGTGTTGTTGATCGCCGATGCGGCGACGTGGCCGTACTTCGGACTCGTCGGCGGAGGGATGTATCTCTACTTCGGTGGCCGCGGGATCAGCGCCCGCGTCACCATGACCCGCCGGGGCTTGCGCATCGGCACACCGGAGAGCGTGAGAACCGGCATCATCTTCCTCGCCTTGTGGGCAGCCATGGCCCTGATCACCATCGTCGCTGCCATCACCGCCCTCGAGAACTGACCAACCAGACGACCGATCAGCCACACACCATCCAGCACGAACGGAACTGGGGACCCCATCTCTCATGACCGCAAAGGCCTCGACACCACCACCGACGACCCTGTTCTCGCTGCTCGACGCCAGGCCACCCGGCGGCACGGGCTGGAACGCCTGGCGAGCCGTGGTCGGGTTGACCTCGCGCCCATCCAGGGCATCCTGCTCCTCCGCCGCTACGAAACCCCACTCTGGCGGTCATGACACAGCACGCCAACGAACCCGTCGATACGGAGGTCTCCGTGAATCGGCCTGGGCGGAGCCATCCCGACCAATCGGACCGCTGATGAACCCGGTTCTTCTTTAGCCTGACGCAGCAGAGCCGTCGGCGATAATCGAGGGGGCAGTGGCGGCCAAGGGCTCACGAATCATGAGCGTCCCATACCAGGCGAACCAGACGATCAGCCCTAGCCCAAACACCGCCCCGACTAGTTCGAGCGCAGGAATCACGGTGGCCAGGCCGGTTGCAGCCATGACGATGCCGAGATAGGCCAGTGCTCTCGGAGTTCCGCCAGCCCGGAGGGCGGCCAGGCTGGCTAGCAGAACCCAGACGCTACCCACGATCTCCATCCCGCCGCTCATACCATTGGCGACGGTATCGACGCCCAGCCACAGCATCTCGGCTTGGCTAGCGTCGGTGCCGTGAAGGTCAACAATCGTTCCCGAGGCTACGTTCAGGATCATCCCACTGGCCATGAGCAAGCCGGCCCAGATGAACGCGAAGATGGTTGCCGTCGTTGTCAGCACCGGGGAGCCTGGCTTCAGCCGTTCGAAGAGGGCGAGAGCGAACGGGACCAGAACGATGCTGAACACGATGAGAGTGATCGCGTTCCACACAAAGATCGCGGCCTCGTTGTCGGCGAGGAAGGCCACGGACTCAGCAGTGGTTGGATCTCCGGTGGTGTAGTCGGTCAACAGAGTGGCGAACATGCCGAGGCCGACCACGACGGTCCCTGCGGCAACAAGACCGGCAACACCACCAACTTTCTGTAGCTCTCTCACCCCAGCCTCCTGGTCGATTGCCATGCTCGACCTCAACATACTTCGGCCAAGAAGAGATTCTGTAGAGTCGCAGGTCCCCACCTGGACTTCTTCGCTCTACGCCGGCGCTCTCGTCCATGCCTGTCAACCAGGGTTCGAGGTACCCGGTCGACCTTGGGTCGAAGATTGTTATCACCGACGACAACCTCCAACCGTCCGGCTCGGACGTACCTCCATCACCATCTCGTATTGGTGCGGGAAACAGAGGCCAAGGGCCCCGACCCTTCTCCGAACAGCGGACGACTTCGACGCGATGTGCGATCAAGACTACTCCCAGAGCGGCGGCGGGCACGCAGTTCTCTGGCCCCGACCCGCTCGGTATCGTCGCTCGGAAACGACGATCAGCCACGCTCGGGTCCCGGCGATATCGCTTGGCCACACCACGCGATAATCACGGCCGTTGGTCCAGAGCTGGTGCCCCCCAAGGCCTCGCACCGTGTTAACGACCGACGCGTTTCGTTACGTTTTTACGTCCACCCCGGCGGTCACACGCTGACCGTTTAACGGACCAGCCCTCGGTCGTGCCACCGTGCCGCCCGTCCGCTCATCCCCGAACGCCGAGTGCGGTGCAGGCATCCTTCAGTTCGGGCGGCTCGAATGACCAAGGCCGTGGCTCACGTCAACGCCGAGGATGACGAGATCAGAGGCCTACTGCAGCTCGCCGATGTCGTCGTCGGTGATGCCGGCATCGGCCCAGAACGGTGCCAGGGCATCACGAACCTCGTCGCCGAACCCGTTCGTCCCAGGTTCGCTGCCCAGATCGAAGATGGCATTGACGGTGTCGGCGTCGGCGCCGAGGGCTGCGGCGTCGGCCTCGATCACCCGCCAGAAGGCCAATCCCTCGGCCTGGTGGGCCGCCGCCGTGCCGGCGTCATCGGCGGCCAGGTCGTCCTCGATGAGCGAGGCGTAGCGGATGGCGGCTTGGGAATAGGTGATCCAAACGGCCCGGCGAACGCTGTCGGCGGCGTCGATGGCGACTTGGGCGTCCTCCGCCAGCAATCCATCCCGGCCCTCGATCATGGCATCCAGGATCTGCTCGTTGACCTGAGACATCGACTCGTCGTCATTCATGGTGCCGAAGTTCCCGGCCCGGCTCTCGGCCGTGGCGAATGGCGCGCACCCTGGCTCGGCACCGTGATAGAAGGCCCAGGCCTCGTCCCAGTTGTGCACCGCGCCCTCCACGGGATCGAGATCGCCGTTTTCGGCCTTGGCCACCGCGCTGTTCAACTCGTGGACCACCCACGCCACCATCAGCTGGTTCTGGATACCCTTCTCGATGCCCTGGGCCCGGACGGCGTCGGACACCCCGGCGAACGGGCTGCTGCCCTCGATGGCGGCGGCGATGAAGTCATCCAGCGGTGTTTCGGAGCCGTGGTAGTCGTTCAATCCGTGCAGTCGATCGGTGGCGGTGGCGAAACCGGCCAGGGTCCGGACCGAACCATCGCTGTTCACCGAATTTCCGCCATCCCGGTAGATCGACTCAATGGCGTCATAGTCAACCTCGTCGGCGTCGAGCAGGGCGGCTATCTCGCACACATCCTCGGTGACAAGCCGGTGGGCGCCGACGTCGGTCGCATAGTCATAGCCACCGTCGGAGCCGATCGAGCTTATGCCGGAAGCAGATTCCGATGCCGAACCGGGGGCCACGGCCGATGCCGAACCGGAGGCCACTGCCGATGCCGATGCCGATCCAGATGCCGAACCGGAGGCCGATGTCGAACCGGAGTCGACGCCGGTGTCCTCTGCTCCCAGATCACGAACGGTTGCCCCATCATCGGAGCCGCAGGCGGC
>JAHEJM010000119.1 GCA_024638815.1 Acidimicrobiales bacterium
GGAGGCGGCGCTGGTCGAGTTGAACGCCATCGATCTGCCCACCTACCACCTCTACCACGCCACTCGGGCCGTGGTCCTGACGAGGGCCGGCCGACCGCTGGAGGCAACGACCGCCCTCGAGCGGGCTCTCGCCTTGTGCACCAACCAGGTCGAGGAGCGCCATCTTCGTCGGGAACTGGATCGGTTGGCGTTGCGCCTTTCGGGGGTGGACGCTTGATTGCCGGCTTGCATGCTGTGCGATGCTGAGAACGGGCCGTAGCCGCTTGGATCACGGTTGTGGTCGTTTCAACACCGTTGATCCTCGGAGGGAATCATGAACACTCGTCGCAGTGGCTCAGCTGTCGATGTCGTCGTGCTTGGGTCAGGTTTGGCCGGTTCGATCCTGGCCGCCATTCTGGCTCGCCATGGTCACTCGGTGGCCATGGTGGAGCGGGGTCGACACCCTCGAATGGCCATCGGCGAGTCGTTGGTGCCGGCGTCGGCCATGTTGTTCTGGATGCTCGGTCAAAAGCACGATCTTCCCGAGGTCAGAACCCTTGCCCATCTCGACTCGGTGTCCCGCAACATCGCCCCCAGCTCCGGGGTCAAACGGGGTTTCGGCTTCGCCTACCACCGCGACGGCCAGCGGTCGTTGCACCCGGCTGAGTCGAGCTTGTTCATCGGGCCGAAGCAGCCGATCTTCCGAGAGAGTCAGATTTTCCGCCAGGACATCGACCACTACCTGGTCAAGGCCGCTCAGCGTCATGGCGTACACTACCGGGACACCACGGCCGTCACCGGTGTCGACATCGATCGGCGGCGGGTGCTCCTCGCCCTTGACGACGGCTCTTCGCTCACGGCGCGCCTCGTCTTCGACGCCACCGGCCGTAATTCCGTGCTGGCCGAAGCCTTCGGTCTGCCGGAGGAGCCGTGCCGTCTTCGTCATCACTCGCGCACAATCTTCAGTCACTTCACCGGCGTTCGTCCCTTGGAGGAGCTCGAGCCCGGAGCCGAGGGAGCAAAGGTGTCGGCCAGCTGGTCGAAGGGCACGCTGCACCACGTCTTTGACGGTGGCTGATTCTGGGTCATTCCGTTCGACAACCACCGCCGATCCATCAGCAACCTGGTCAGTGTCGGCCTGACCGTCGATCCCAGGCGCCATCCCCGTCCCGACGGTGTCGAGCCGGACAAGGAGTTCGCCTCGTTTGTCGAACGCTTCCCCGTCGTCGAGCGCCATCTCGGCCCGGCCCGGCCGGCGAGGCCGTTCGTCGGCACCGACCGGATCCAGTACTCGTCCACCACGGCGGTCGGCGACCGATTCCTGATGCTGCCCCACGCCTACGGATTTGTCGATCCGTTGTTCTCCCGGGGTATCTGGCGATCGCTCGAGGCCGTGGACGTGATCGCCGATGAGCTTCTCGTCGCCCTGGACGATGACGACCTGTCGGCCGATCGTTTCGCCGCCGTCGATGCCATGCAGACGGCCATGTTGGACGACAACGATCAGATGGTGTTCAACGCCTTCCGGGCCACGGCCGACTATGACACCTGGACTGCCTGGTTGCGCATCTGGTTCGCTGATGACCTGTTGACCACAATGCCGCTGCTGGCCGCCACGTTCCGCTGCGTGGCCGAGGGCGATGATACGGTTTTCGACCGTCTGGCCGGTGAGCGTCGGCCCGGGACCGGGTTCTCATTCTCCTCCCCGCTACAAGCGCTGATCGACGCAGCGGAATCCGACCTTGACCAGGTCGAAGCCGGCACCCTTAGTCCGGCCCAGGCTCGGGTTCGGATCTGCGATCGACTCGATCGGGCTGAGTTCCTCCCCGACAACCTGATGAACTGGCGACGACCGGATCGATTTGGGATGGACCTCACCCCGCCCAATCTGGCTCGGCTGCTGTCGTGGGGCCGGCGCACTGCACCGCATGGTGTTCGCAACGCCATGTTCGACTTCAGCCTCCGTAGCCTCCTGCGACTTCAGATCCAGGACGCCGTCGCCCCCTGGACGGTGAGGCGCGACATGAGCGGCAACGTCGTTCCGCAACGAATCCCCGTGGTGTAGGGCTGGACCAGCACACAAGTCGTCGATGGCGACGGTGGCGGACGGCCAACTACAGTGGCCGAACGTGAGCGCGTCAACGGTCATCCTTCTCCACGGCCTGATGTGCGACGAGACGGTGTGGGCCGACCAACGGGCGGCCCTGTCGGCCAACTACCAGGTGATGGTCCCTGATCTGCGAGACTTCGATTCGCTCGAGGTCATGGCCCGAGCCGTCCTCGATGCTGCGCCGTCGCAGGCCCATGTCGTCGGCCATTCCATGGGAGGACGGGTGGCATGGGAAATCGTTCGCCTGGCCCCGGCGAGGCTGCGCTCGTTGGTGGTGCTCGACACCGGGGTACATCCGGTGGCCGAGGGTGAGCCGGAGGTGCGGCAGCGGTTTCTCGACCTGGCCGATCTCGGTGGAATGGAGGCGGTGGTCGACGCCTGGTTGCCGCCCATGCTCCACCCCGACCGCCGCAACGACCAGGAGCTGGTCGGTCCGCTGCGGGCCATGGTCACCGGCTATCGGGCCGATCAGTTCAAGGGCCAGATCCGGGCTCTGCTGGAGCGCAACGACGCGACGCCGCTGCTGCCTTCGATGGCCTGTCCCACCCTGGTCATTTGCGGTCGCCAGGACGGCTTCTCCACGCTGGCCCGCCATGAGGAGTTCAGCGCGCTGATCCCCGGGGCCGAACTGGCCGTGGTCGAGAACGCCGGTCATATGGTCACTGTCGAGCAGCCCGAGGCGATCACGGCGCTGCTGGTCGATTGGCTGGCCCGGATCGAGGATCATGAGGTCGCGGACGGTGACGACGGTCTTGGCGGCTCGACCGCTGTGTCACCGGGCGGAAGGCAAGGATCGTGAGTTTGGGTCCCGAACCGCACTCCGGTCGGCGGATCTGCGTTTTCTGCGGCTCCAGCTTCGGCACCGACCCGGTGTACCGCCAGGCGGCCGAGGCGGTGGGCGCAGCCATTGCCGCCGGCGGTCACTCCATGGTCTACGGCGGTGGCAACGTCGGTCTGATGGGGGCGGCGGCCGATGCCGCCCTTGGTGCCGGAGCACCCGTGATCGGGGTCATGACCGAACAGCTGGTGGAGTTGGAGAAGGCCCACCACGGTGTGACGGAACTCGACATCCAGCCCACCATGCATGCTCGGAAGGCTCGAATGGTCGACCTGTCGGACGGCGTTGTCGTGCTGCCCGGCGGCTTCGGAACGCTGGATGAGACCTTCGAGGTTCTGACCTGGAATCAGCTTGGTCTCATCGAATGCGGGGTGGTCTTCCTCGATGTCGACGGCTTCTTCCAATCGCTGTTCGAGTTCGTCGACCGGGCTGTGGGCAGTGGATTCGTCAGTCCGGCCCACGGGGCCATGGCTCAGCGGGCCACCGACCCGGCCATCGCCGTCGAGCTGGCCTGCCAACCCCCGCCCGGCTACAGCCCCAAATGGGCGGACGCCGTCGACCGACCCCGACGGTGAACCGGGCAGCCCGACGCTGGAGTAGGCGGCCACCGTTGTGTGCGCCCACGCCCCGGAGGACGGAAGAGCTTGCGACTCCGGTCAGGCGAAGGCGTTGATGCCGGTGATGGTCTGACCCAGGATCAGGGTGTGAATCTCGTTGGTCCCCTCGTAGGTGTAGACCGACTCGAGATTGTTCATGTGGCGGATGACGGGATACTCCAGCGTGATGCCGTTGGCCCCCAGAACCGACCGGGCGGTACGGGCCACGTCGAGGGCGGCCCTGACGTTGTCGAACTTGGCGAACGAGACATGCTGGGGCGACAGTCGACCCTGGTCCTTCATCCGGCCGATGTGCACGGCCAACAGCAGGCCCCGGTTGACGGCCACCATCATCTCCACCAGCTTCTGCTGGGTGAGCTGGAACGATGCGATCGGCTTGCCGAACTGGTGGCGGTCGATGGCGTAGGTCCGGGCCGCCTCGTAGCACGACCGGGCCGCCCCGATCGAGCCCCAGGCGATCCCGTACCGGGCCTCGTTCAGACATGACAGCGGGCCCCGCATGGAGGAGACCCCGGGGAGCACGGCCTCTGCAGGGAGCCGGACATCGTCGAGTACCAGCTCCGAGGTGTGGGAGGCCCGCAGCGACAACTTGCCTTTGATGTCGGGTGCGCTGAACCCGGGTGTCTCGGTGGGGACGACGAAGCCTTGGATCCCGTCTTCGGTTCGAGCCCACACCACAGCCACGTCGGCCACCGATCCGTTGGAGATCCACATCTTGGTGCCGTTGAGAATCCAATCCGAACCATCCCGACGGGCCGTGGTCCGCATACTGGACGGGTCCGATCCCGAATCGGGCTCGGTCAGCCCGAAGCAACCGATGGCCTCGCCGGTGGCCATGGCCGGCAGCCACTCATTCTTCTGTTCCTCCGAGCCGAAGGCCCAGATGGGGTACATGGCCAGCGAACCCTGCACCGAGACCATACTTCGCAGGCCGGAGTCGGCCGCCTCCAGCTCCAGGCAGGCGATGCCGTAGTCGACGGCCGACGCCCCCGAGCAGCCGTAGCCTTCGAGGTGCATGCCGAGAAGTCCCAACTTGCCCAGCTCGGGAGCCAGTTCACGAGGCAGTATGCCCTCCTCGAACCACTGGCTGATCTCGGGCAGCACCCGGTCGGCGACAAAACGGCGAACGGTCTCCTGAAGAAGGGACTCCTCCGGACTCAGCAGGGCCGAGATGTCGAGAAAGTCATTGGGATCGGGGGCGGGTCCGGTTGTCGCAGCCATGGTTCCTTCAATGGGTTGGTGCCTCATCAGCATGGTACCGCCGGGCTGCTACCGGCGTAGACTCGCCCGGGGAGGCCTAGACTCGCCCGGCGAGGCCTAGACTCGCCGCCGTGACCTAGACTCGCCCGGCGAGGCCTAGACTCGCCGCCGTGACCTCGATCCCGGAAACCTCCACTTCGTCCGACTCCACCGGCCCCGGTCCCCTTGCCGGGATCACTGTGGCCGACTTCTCCCGGGTCCTGGCCGGACCCCTGGCCACCATGATGTTGGGTGACCTGGGGGCCGACGTGGTCAAGATCGAGCGCCCCGAAGCGGGCGACGACACCCGATCGTGGGGACCTCCGTTCACCGACGACGGAACCAGCGCCTACTACCTGTCGGTCAATCGCAACAAGCGCAGCGTCGCCCTCGATCTGACCGATCCCGACCAGCGGGCCAAAGCCCGAAACCTCGCTGCGTCGGCCGACGTGGTCATCGAGAACTTCCGGGCCGGGACCATGGAACGGTTCGGCCTCGACTACGACTCGCTGGTCAACGACAATCCCGGCCTGATCTACTGCCGGGTCAGCGGGTTCGGCAACGCCGAGGGGCGGGATCTGCCGGGCTACGACTTCATCGTGCAGGCCGCCAGCGGGTTCATGAGTATCACCGGCGACGGCGACGGTCCGGCCACCAAGACCGGGGTGGCCATCATCGACGTCTTCACCGGTCTCAACGCCACCGTTGGTATTCTTGCCGCCCTGAACGAGCGGAACCACAGCGGCCGAGGTCAGGTGATCGAGGTCAATCTGCTGTCCTCGGCCCTGGCCGCCCTGGTCAACCAGGCCTCCAACTACCTGACCACGGGAATGGTGCCGACCCGCATGGGTAACGCCCATCCCAGCATCACCCCCTACGAGACCATGACCACGGCCACCTCACCCATTGCCCTGGCCGCCGGCAACGGACCCCAGTTCGCCCGGTTGTGCGAAACGCTCGGTTTGCCGGAGCTGGTCGACGACGCCCGCTTCGCCTCCAATGCCGAACGGGTGGCTCACCGGAGGGAACTCATCGGGATGCTGGAGTCGGCTCTGGTCACCCGCCCGGCCGAGGAGTGGATCGAACTGCTCCAGGTCCAGGGGATCCCGTGCGCTGCCGTCAACGGGATCGACGAGGCGTTCGCCCTGGCCGAGCGGTTGGGCTTGGAGCCGTACCACGACGTGCCGACCGCCGACGGTTCGACGGTGCGCACTGCGGCCAACCCCATCACCCTGTCGCGCACGCCGGCAACCTACCGGCTGGCCCCGCCTTCCCTCGGTTCCCACACCGGTCAGTTCACCGACCCGTCCAACTGACCCGCCTCACAGATCCGCGCTTGCAGAGACCGACGTCGGTGCCGGCCGGCTACCCCGGTTGGCAGTCGGGGCACCACCAGATGGTGCGGTCGTCGATATCGGACGATCGGATCGGTGTTGCACATCGTCGACATGGCTTGCCCCGGCGTTTGTAGGCGTAGAGCCTCTCGCCTCGTTTGAGATCGGATCGACGGGATCGGTCGACGTCGTTCGGGTCGACGGTGACGATTCGTCCCGACCGCTCACCCGCTCGCAGTTCCTCGACCGCCAACTTCCACAGCCGCTCCAGGGAGTCGTGTGGCACATCTTTCGCTGCGACGAAGGGGCTGAGCCCGATCATGAACAGCAACTCCGACCGGTACACGTTGCCCACCCCCGCCACCGCCTTCTGATCCAGCAGCGCCCGGCCAATGGGCACAGTGCGGCGCGACAATGCCTGGGCAAAACGCTCCAGCCCGTCGGCGGGATCGACGATGGGGTCGGGGCCGAGACCGGCCAACACGTCCTCGACCCCATCGGGAGTTAACAGCTCACACGTGGTCGGTCCGGCCAGGTGGATGCGGTCGTCCTCGATGCTCAGCACCAGGCGGGCGTTGGGGGAGGGCTCGGGGAATGGCGGTTTCTGCAGCTTGAACTTGCCGAACAGCCCAAGATGGACATGGACCGCCACCCCGGACTCGAACCAGTAGAAGAGGTGTTTGCCCCTGGCCTCGATGGTCTCCATCATTTGCCCGTCCACTGCGGCGGCCCCGTCGGCGAAACGGCCCTGAGGCGACTCGGCCTCGATACGTTTGCCGTTGAACCGCTTCCCCTGGAGACGGGCCGCTCGATGGAGGACGTGACCTTCGGGCATCCATTGAGTCTGTCGCGAATATCGCCGACCTGCGACGTTGCCTACCCGGTCGCATCACGCCGGGGATCGGCAGCCGACTCCGTTGTCGGCCGCCGATCCCGCTACCCAAGTTCGCTCCGCCGCTACGGGCAGAGTTCGCCCTTGCCATCGCCCCGGGCGCAGATGTAGGTCAGTTCGACCGACTTCAGCGTCATGGGACCGTCGTCCACCTCGGGCGGAGTGATGAACAGATGCAGCCGCTCACCCCGGACCGAATCGTCGAGGAACCCGAGCACATCGTAGGTGATCTCGTAGACATCGCCTCGTGATGGGCCGTCGACGATCACCACCGTCTGTTCGCCGTCGAGGAACCGGGTTCGGGCCTCGACGACCTGCTCGCCGACCTGAACCACCGTCTCACCGGTCGGCAGCTCGCCCAGCACGTCAGTCACCTCGCTGGTGGCGTCAACGGTGCCGGCCAGCGGGGCCAGATACCGGGAGTTGGCCCATCCTGTCACCGAATCGGTGTCGATCTCGACCCATACCGACGGCGGATTGCCAACCAGCCGATCCCCACCGGTGAATTGAAGATTGGTGGTCAACGGGGCGAGTGTGTCGACGATGGTCTGTCGGGCGCCGGGAAGGGCCCGGACGTTGAGTACGTCGTCGGCTTCCACTCCGACGACGCCGAGAACGGCCCCCGGGGGTAGGATGCCGTCGACCGCTTCGCCCGGCAGCTGGGCCGCCACCGCCGCCTCCCAGTCGGCCCGGGTCACCTCGATGCAGTCGCTCTGCACCATGGCTCCGAACTCCCCGCAGTCGCCTTCCATCTCGTAACGGACCGTGTCGATCGTGTCGAACTGGAAGGCGGTGGCGTTGAGCTGAGCCATCAGCGCAGCACTGCCGCAACTGGTGCCGGCTCCGGTCGGGCCCAGGATTGTCTGCAGATCGTCGAAGTCGACGGTCAGCTTGTCGCCGTCCAAGGTGACATTGCGGACGGCCCCTGCGGTGTCACCGGAGAAGAAGGAGAACGCCCCGGCCGCCGTCTCAGCCGCGGTCGGGCCTTTGACCAGCTCGTCGAAGGCGAATCGGGCAGGACCGGTATTGGCCGGCGTCGATCGGGGATATCCCTTGACTGCGCCGCATTCGTCGGGATCGTCTCGGTTGAAGAAGACCTGCACCTTGATGGTCTGGGGACTCGACGTTGTCGTCGTTGTTGTTGTCGTTGTCGTCGTCGAGGTCGAGCTGGTGTCCGTCCCGGACGTTGACGTGGTGTCGCTGGTAGACGTCGCCTCGGTGGTCTTGGTGGGTGTCTCCGCCGCTTCGTCGTCATCACCGACACCGCAGGCTGCAGTTAGGGCCGCAGCAAACATCAGGGATAGCAGGACAAGGCCCACCAGCCTTGCCGCCGTCCAGAGTCGGGTGCTCATTGTCATCACTTCCTCACATGAATCGTCGTCCTCCGGGATCGCCGGTTGTCCATCCACCGCGACCATACGGCCGGTCAGACCGCAGCACCAGGGTCCAAAGTCTGCTTCGCTCCACGTGTTGTCGAGGCTGCGTCCGGCGCCGACATCGCATCACCGACACCCGGCCCGACAGATCGGATCGGAGTCCATACTGGAAGCCATGTGGCGAAAGGCCGGAGCCTACGTGGTCTGCCGAGACGACCGTGATCGGGTCCTGCTCACGCGCGTCGCCTCGCCGGGCGATCCCGACAACGGGAAGTGGACGATGCCCGGCGGCGACATGGAGTGGGGTGAGACACCGGAGCAGACCGCTCGCCGGGAGCTGGCGGAGGAGTCGGGGTTGACGGCCGATGTCGGCCGTCCTATCGGTGTGTTCTCGCGCTGGGTTGGTGAGCACGAATCGACCTCGGGCCAACGAGCACACATGCTTGGCATCATCTACTTGGCCCACGGGATCAGTGGCGAGATTCGGCCCGAGTTCGAAGGGACCACCGATGCCGCCGCCTGGTTCCTGCTGGCCGAGGCCCGATCCGTACCCCACGTTCCCCTCGTCGACTTTGTACTCGACCTCATCGACTGATCGCCTGGACGCCTGTCGTCACCCGTTTTGGAGTGGTTTGTCGATCAGGCTGGGAGCCTGCCTTCGACCGATGACGTGATCAGCTCGACCACCCGGTTCACCGCATGGGTGTCGAGATTGCCGTCGGCCACCTGGCTTCGCAGCCCGTTGAGCATGACCATGAGGATCCTCGAGTCGGCTTCGGGGTCGAGATCGGAGCGGAGCGAGCCGTCGGCCAGGCCGTCGGCCAGGATGCGCTCCACATGGAGCCGGATCTTCTCGATTTCGACCAGCACGATGTGGGCAGCCTCAGGGCTGACAGCGCCGGTGGCGGCCCCCCCGATTCGGGTTTCCCGCAGGCGGTCCATGGTGGTCGACAGCAGCGTTCGCAGCCGATGGCCCGGGTTCGGCTCGAGAGCCAGCCGGCGGGCGACCTCGCTCTCGGTCTCGGACAACCATCGGGCTGCCGTCTCGGCCACGATGTGGTGCAGGTCGGGGAAGTACTTGTACACGGTGGGTCGGGTCACCCCGGCCTCGTCGGCGACCGCCGTGATGGTCAGCTCCTCATCGGGATGCTCGTCGAGCAGACGCTTGACTGCATCGAGAATCCGGGATCGCTGTTGATCCCGGAATCCAGACAGGGTCGACTCCCACTCCGTCATCGGACCTACGACGCCGACACTAGACGGTGGTCGCCTCGACGGCGTCGACCACCTCAGCCGATCCGGCAGCCGGCACCCGGCCCCGGCTGGTCAGGAACCGTTCCCACAGCACCAACATCGATGGCAACACCAGGATGGACACCAGCCCGGAACCGACCACGGCCACGATGAGCAGGGCACCGAGCTGCTGGAACGGGATGAGCGATGACAACAGCAATACGGTGAATCCGATGCCGGTGGTCAGCCCCGACTCCACCAGGGCCGCCCCGGTGGTGGCCAGGGTGCCGGTGATAGCCCCGGGGGTGTCAAGACCCTCCCGCCGGAAGTCGAGGAAACGGTGGGTGATGTGAATGGTGTAGTCGACGCCGACACCGATGACGACGGCGGCCAGGGTAGCGGTGACCGGACCGAGCGGAATCCCGACCAGGACCATGAAGGCGAACAGGAACACGACGACCGCCGCCACCGGCAGCACGGTGAGCAGCCCCATCATCGGGCGCCGATCGGAAACGAAGAAGCTGAGGGCGACGAACAGCCCGGCGGCGATGATGACGAACACGACCGACTGAACCTGAAGGTTGGAGATGGCGGTCACCACCTCGGAATCGACGATGTCCCGAGACGTGGCGGTGGCCTCAGGGCCGAACAGGGCTTCGAGGTCGTCGGCCAGTCGGACGGTGGCGGTCGACGACTCGGACTGGGTGCCGATATCGATGAGGAAGGCCTCCTCGTTCCAGACCGACTGCACCTTCGGGCCGGCAGCGGCCAGGACCGCGCCGAGATCGGCGTCGGCCGGTGCGGCCAGATCGGGATCGAGACCGTTGGCGGCTGCCACCTCGGCCACGTCGGGCCGAAAGGTCGGCGAATCGGGATCGATCAACCCGTCGATGATGGACAGCGGTGAGGTGATCTGTACGATGCCGTCGTTGTTCAGCACCCCGTCGATTTCACCCACCGAGCCGCTGGCGCTGACGGCCGAATTCCACACCTCGGGAGCGGTCAGTTCGGATCGGATCAGTACCTGGGTCGACTCGCCCACGGTGCCGCCGAAGTCGGCAATCAGGGTGTTGAAGGCATCACGGACGATGGAGCCCTCGGGCACGAAGTCGACGAAGCTGAATTTCGACTCCAGGTTCGATGCCACCACGGCCGAGCCGGCCACCAGAAGGGCGAACACGCCGACGGTGGCGGCAGGAAATCGGCGGGCCAGAACGGCGGAGGCGCCGACGGTTCGGTCGAGCAGGCTGTGGTCGGGTCGGGCGAAGGCGTCGGCATTGTCGGCCACCCGCTCCCGGTTGCGCCGATCGAGCAGCAGCCGGGCGGCGGGGAAGAACAGCACGGTGAACAGGAAGGCCGAGGCGATGCCCACGGAGGAGTAGATGCCGAAGTCGGCCAGGCCCGAGATGCCGGAGAAGATGTTGGTGAGGAAGCCGATGATGGTGGTGATCGATGACAACACCAGCGCCCCTCCAACGACTCGGACCGAGCGGGCGGTAGCCTCCTCGACAGCCCGTCCCTCGGCAAGCCCTCGCCGGTAGTTGGCGTTGAGGTGGATGGCGTAGTCCACGCCGAGGCCGACCACCAGGATGGGCACGATCGAGGACGGCCCGCCCAGATTGCCGATGATTCCGAGACGCTCCGGTCCGAGCACAAACGCCATGCCCTGGGCGAAGGCGATGGCCAGCAGCACGATCAGCAGGGTCAGGCCGGTGTCGGCCAGGGTCCGGCGGATTCGGCGCCATGTGGATAGGGGGCGGCCCGGGAAGTAGGCCACGAGCAACAGCAGGGCGATGATCAAAAGGGCGGCCAGCAACAACAGCGGAATCTCGATGGCCGACTCGTCGGCCGCCACCCCGATCAGCTCGGCTGAGAACGGAACGGCCGACAACTCGCCGAACCGCTGATCACGCAGATCATCGAGCACTTGGGACTGAAGCTCCACCAGGACATCGGTCTCGTCGTTGCTGGTCGGGGCGTCGAAGAAGGCCAACACCAGCCCTGAGGATGCCGTCGCGGCGTCGAGATCGGCGTCGTTCGACAACAGCGCGCTCAGGAACCCGGCTGCCTCGGGTGGAGCCTGCTGGAGGCCGGTGGTGAAGGTGGCCTTGACCTCGTCGTCGGTGGTCGGTGACGGGGCACCGTTGGCCACCGCCTGTTCCACCGGATTGAGGAAGCTCACGATGGGATCGGCGCCCGGTTGGGCCACGGCGAGATCGGACAGGGCGGTACCCTCGTACTCGGCGGCGTTGATGGCCTCGGTCACGGCGGCGACAGCGGCCAGGCCATCCAGTCCCACCACATCGACCGAACCGACCGAAGCGGCCTCATCGGCGGCCGAGGACACGACGAACTGCAGCGCGGCCACTGAAGCGGACTCGGCGAAGTTCTCATTGATGTAGTCCGACGCGGCGATTGCCGGATTGTCGGGGGCGAAGGCGCTGGAGTCGTCGTTGTCGGTTGTCGGCATACCCTGACCCGCCCCGACGAGGGCGATGGCCAGGATGCCGAATACCGCCAGTTTGGGCCGACTGATCACGAATCGGGAAAGCAGCCGGGCGAAGCCTTCGAACATCTCAACTCCGTTCTGGATTCTGGTCCCCGGGGGACCGGTCAGGCCCGAATGGCGAACGCAGTGGTGATCGGTCGGGCGATTTACGGGATGATAACGGTCGTTTACGGCGCGTAAACACTCGTGGAAGCAGACTCTCCGGATTCGCCCACTCGGGGAACCGGATCGCCGGCGACGCAGTCCACGCAGATGCCGTTCGGTGTCACAACCGATGCGTAGGGTACGGTGGTGGGTATGGCTGTCGTGCTCGATCGTGAAACCGAGCAGGAGGTGGAGGCGGTTCTCAACGCCATGGAATCGGCCGTGCCGGGAAGCAGGGCC